>JAGCWQ010000213.1 GCA_017961765.1 Paludibacteraceae bacterium
AAAAAAGGAGCAGTGACATAAGGGGAATGTTTGCTGCTTTGATGCGGTATTGGTCTTTTCTTAGTAAATATGCTTTTTCATCAAGTATTAGATCTTCGCCATGATATTGCAATTCTCCCTTGTCATCTAACAATGGTCTTAGAATATCATATTCTTCTGCGAACTTTTGATAACTATCTCTTGTCCATTCTTCGGGGATATAACCACGCTGATATAGATTGTAACTCCATATCCAAAACAAGTCATCTATGGTATTTGCAAAAGAATCTTCAACTTTGTCTTCTCCCCAATTCGAAGCGTACTTCCAAATGTTAAAAGCTCCTTCTGATGTATTTTCGACTTCTGGGTTAAATAGTTTGATACAAGCTTTCCCTTGTGGGCTTTCCTTGTACATATTCCACAATTGTTTATTCATAAGTATATCTTTTGTTCTAAATGATCTATTCCTATTTGTTCTGTTTTATTGAATATAATTAAAAGTGTTCTATTCCTCGTTGCACAGATTATTTTATTTCTATTAACATACCACTTATCGGATAGTAAACAAATCGTTTGATTACTTTTTCTCCTGCAGCATCCAAAGCCTCTGCATAGGCGTTGAGTTGACCTGCGTACAAACCTGCATAGTGGGGGGATGTCGCGTCGGTGACGGCCTCCACTTGTGGAAATGTTTTGTAGTCAATCAGCACTGTTCCATTTTTAGTTTGATATACATAGTCAATATTACCCGTGACGATACTGCCGTTCGTTTGCAAACTGCGGAACGGGCGCTCGTGGTATACTGCCTGAGGTTCTCCGTACTCCTTGTTTAGGAACGCCTGGAGATTGTTCCAAGCTCTGATTATTTCGTCTGAAGGCAACACGTCCTCCAACTCGTGCGAACGGACTAATTGCTCTACTTCTGTTTTGTCTAAATGCTCGATAGCCGCAAAGACATTATGTATGCAATCGCCCACTTCGGAATAATTGCGTCCGTGCAGTTTGCTCGAATTGATTTTAATGAATTGCTCGCTTCGATAAATAACTTTTACTGAATCAGATTTGCCTTTCAGACTACTTGGAGCAACCGCCCTCAACTTGGCTTCCGAAGGTTTGTCGGAATGATAATCAAGGCGGTGATAAATCTTGGAAGTTGGAATAGTATCGTCATCAACCTTGCTGAAATCTGCATTCACAACTGTAAATGGTACTCCTACACCAAGCACATCTCCACTGTCGATATCGCCTGCTGCTGTTAGGCCTGAACGTTTGAACCAATTCATTTCTTTATTAACGAACCAAGGTACAAGCACTAATACTTCAGCGGCACGAGTCATGCCAACATATAGCAGACGAGCGCTTTCTTCAAGGGTATGTTGTTCCAGATTAGCATAATCTTTGGATGCGAACAAAAGTTGGTTAATTGCTTCTGGTACATTGCATTTAAACAAACCGAAAATCCAAGGTAGTAATCGAATGCACATTTGCGGATAAAGATTTTCAGCCGAAGGCAGGATAGGATGGAAATGGTGAATGCCGTAAAAATCTTTCTTCAATATGTCCATCGATTCCCTCGATTCATCCAACAGCAAAAAAACATATTTCCACTCCAAACCTTTTGCTCCGTGATATGTCAACAGTTGCACTCCATTACCATTAATAGGAATCTTTACTTCGTTCTCATCGAGGAATGACGTAAAGCCAGAAGGTGTTGCGGGTTGTGCCATCTCGCTGCAACGCTCCTCGAATTGTTTCGCCGCTGCGATAAGAGCCTTGATATCGGTCATCGATTTCTCGATTGGTGTTGACCATCGTTCCATTATATTTTTCACATCAAGTTCAACGGCCAATGTTTCCATAAGCGCACCAATTCCTTGATACATCACACTTGGACGCAAGGCGTTCACTCGGCTAATCATTTCGGTTTGACCAAGCCAAGGTGTCCGTTCCTCTTTTGGGGTGTTGTTGTATTCGAGTTTTGAGTCGATAATAGCCCCAAGTCCCATATTGTCTTGCGTAAGATAGGCAATCACTGCTTTTGCCAAGTCATCTTGTGGATTGATGGTAAGTGTGGTCAACGCCATCATCAGTTGGCAAGTCTTGCTATTTTTGTCCAACGTGGTTTCACGGTCGCAGATAATGTAATATTTTTCAAGTTTCTTTTGTACATCATCGAGGTCCCTGCTTGTTCTTCCAAGAACAGCAATGTCTGATAATTTCACACTCTCATTGTCAATAACATTCGCGATATATTGTGCTAAATCGTCTGGTCGCAATTTGGGCGACCTTGGCGACCGTTTTTCGGTAATATTCAGATATCGCAACGGATTCTTTGCTCTGTCGGCAAGATTAATTTTGAATTTATCGGGGTGCAGTTTCATCGCTGATTTTAGTGGAACTTGCTTTTGTGTATCCTCGCCAAACACGGGCTTAAATATTTCAACAAACGTTTTGTTGCAAGCATCGACCAATGTCGGCACGCTTCGCCAACTCTCCTCCAAAGTCTCCGACTTGCAATTGTCGGAACCTTTCTTTTGGGCAATGGCGTCGGCAACTGCTTTGGTAAGTGCTGTGTCGCTGGCACGGAATCCATAGATTGCTTGTTTGGTGTCGCCAACCCAATAACTTGTCTTAACCACATCAGACAAAGCCATAAAAATCTTCACTTGGATTGGTGAACAGTCTTGGAACTCATCAACAAACAAATGGGTATAGGTGCGTCCAATCTCGGCAGCAACTTCCTTATCTTGAAGCAATTGGTACATATAATGCTCAATGTCGCTAAAATCGACTATACGTTTGTCGCGTTTATATTTAGTATATTGCTTGTTCCATTCTTTTGCCAGACGGAATACGATTCGAATATATTTTTCCTGAAGGTCGTACACTTCCTGACTGCGCCAAAGGTCGTTGGCTTTCTGTTTTGCATCTTCAAGAGTTGCAATTGGTGCGGCATTATTAGGTAGTGCAGGTGCTCCTTTAATTATTGAGCCAAACTCTGTAAACCACACAATATCATTCTTATAATGACTGCTCTTCCATAATGATTCAATACTTTTGAGTGTCTCACCTTTCTTGTTTGATTCGCGGCAACCCTCAACTTCGGCACGCATAGCCTCCAAAACATCCAAACGTTGCTTTTGCTCAAGGTGGATACTTTTGCCGTTGCATAATTCACGAAGGATTTTTAGCGATTGTTCAATGCTCGAAGAATAGTCGGTTATATCAAAACTGATACTCTTTTCAACTATTTCCTTCAGATGGTCTTTCCAGAAGTTATAATCGGGTTTCGAGTCCCCATCTACCACATTGAAAGTCTTTCGGAATTCGGCAAAGAAATGTAAGTCATCATCAGTAGGAATGTTAGCAATACTCTGATTGATATATGTTGTCTTGGCATTGTCATCCATTACGCCTTGTTTTGGCGAGAGGCCAATGGTGTACCAGTATTTCTGAATCAATTGCGTTGCCACGCTGTCGATTGTGCCCATCAAGGCATTGTCGAGACGTGACGCATCATCGTACTTGCCTCTCTTGAATAACTCTGCTTTGGCTTTCTCTTTGAACTCGTTGGCTGCTTTTACGGTGAAGGTGGTCAGAATCACTTGTTCTGGTTCCACGTGCTCTGGGTCGTTCTTGCCCCTCGATATAAGGTCGGCCAGTTTTGTTGTCAAAGTATAGGTTTTGCCGCTGCCTGCTCCTGCGCTGATATATGTTATATTCTTCATAGTGCCTTAAAATTTGAGTTGTGTGTAATTGCTGAATCCATAAGTCTCCTTCAACGTTGCATCGTTATAATCTGGTTTCAATGGGAAAAGATTTTTCTCTTCTGTATCGTTGAAATAGTCAAGTGATTCCAAAGGCGCGCCTTCGCCCAATTCAATTCTGCCCGACATAATCTCGTTGCGGCGGTAACGGTAAGATGCGATTATCTTGTCTATAATATTACCCTCGCAACCTTTGTTCACCTCAATATGTGTCGCATAGTAACTCTTGAAATCTTCGGTGCTGAACAATTGTCCGAGTGGCATTAGGAAATATGCCGTTGGCAATACTTTTTCCTCGGTCAGTTCGGTTAACAAATTGGCATATATAGCCAACTGAGAAGAACGATTATTCTGAAGCAATTCTTGATAGTATTTTCTTGAGCCAGTCCATTTAAAATCGAAAATGACATGCTGGCCATTCTTGCGAACCAATACCATATCGGCAAAACCATGCATTGCTGGAGTTTCATCATTTGGCACACCTAGTGTATAGCCTTCAAGTTTCTTCTCGCAAGCAACAACACGCAATTCGTCTTTTTCGATTATATCGATAAGGTGATTGATACAATCCCACAATTGATTGAATAGCAGTCGGCGTTCAATTGCATTTTCCTGAAGCAACAAAATGGCTCCTTTGGTTTCAATAATATGTTTAAACATTGTCTTGTAGTTGGCGTCCACTCGTTGTCTTATAGCAGACGCAGTACCACTATGTTCTTTGTCTTCAGGAATATAAAATAGGTGCTGTATGACGGCATGAGCAACGTTGCCTTTAGTCAAGGCAATGTTGCTTAAATCGCTATGTCCGTTGTCACTGATATATGCTATGTTTTCAAGTGTGTAGTCGATAGGGTTTTGTAGAAGTTTGTCAATCGATGTCGGACTCTCGTGCTCTTTCCATTTAATCAAGTCGGTGCGTTTAATTTCAGTGTACAAACCATTGTTACCGCAAACGGCATTGTTTGTCAAAGCTGGCACGGGAACGTATTTTTCTTCGTTGATTTTCGGTGTGATAGATAACTCTTTGTAGTTCTTCACTTGTTGCTCAATGCGAACCATCATTGGGTGTTTGTTCACTGGGGCACCGTCTACAGCATCCACTGTGATTAGTGTCAGTTGTTTTTGGCAGAAAAGCAACGGAAGAAGCAGTGTCTGTTGTTGTGCCTGTCGTACACTATCGGCATCCCAAAGTTTAACACTGTCTTTCAATTCATACTGTTCAGTGGGGGTGAGAAACTCGGTGTCAGGTGACATTGGCTCGAAATTATATAGGCCACCCCACAAGACATTATCGGCTTTGGCTGCTATTTGTCCAGGAAGCGGAATCGTAAACCGAGATGCTGCCTGTGCTTTGTACTGCTCGAATTCCGAAGGCTCATACAGACAAGTCATGTGTTTCTCAATCTCATTGTATTCCATCTGCGCCGTTGGTTCTAAGTCATCGGTAAGCTCCTTCAAAGTCTCGCAGAGTTCCGACAGTCGGTTGAGTTGCGATATGCGAAGGTCATCTGAATTCTCCTGCATAAGAATGACTGCGCGTTGACGGCTCCAAGAACCAAGCTCGGTCAGAAAGGTGTGCAGTTGTTGAGCCTCAATGGTGGTTGATTCCCTATTCTCAAAATCGGGCAAGAAAAGAGAAACCTTATGCTGGCGAGCCTTACGCTCCTTATCATCGATAGGTTGTCCTGATTCCTCCTCAACCTTGCCATTTGTCCATTCTTGCACTAACTGATAGCAGTCTTCATTATCAGTATCTCGATTTTCAGGAAGCCAACCGCCTTTACGTGCCAGTCGTTCGGCTAGTTGGTAACGGAAATTGCTTGGTAGTGGATGGATGGGTGCATAAAGCCATTGTAACAACGCTTCAATATTCAACGGGCGCGCCTGAATTGCCACTCCAGTAAAGAACAACTGAATAATCTGCGGTGCCGTGTTTGCTACAGTCGAGCCTGTTACTGGTTTCCCCATCATATGTAGATAGTTGTCTGTCAACTTTGCGTCTGACTTAATACATACATCGAAAGCTTCATCCTCCATCATAGCTAGGTACTCCTCGGCCTCCATGTTGTCTTTGAAATGCCATATTCTAACAGAATCGTCGTTAGTGGCGAGTTCAGTATTGTCAATGTTATCTGCAGTTAGTAATCTCTTCAGTTTTGCAAGATTGTTGTTGCCATTTATCATAGGTATGGCAAGTCGTTCTAGTTGTGCTCCGTCTTCTACTGCAAGTGAGAATATTTCTTTTAGCACAGGATGCAGAAACACTGTATCGAAGGGCATTACAAAGGTCACGTTTTTCATCATTCCCTTTTTCTGCTTCAACCGTTCTATGATAGCCTTTGGGCGTGTGTTTACATTGGAATAGTCCTTCTCGGCGAAGATTTGCTCCACGCCTTGCAATACTTTCAGCCTGCAACTTGGTGCGGGGCAATCCTTGGTCCAGCCACAAAAGGCAAGTGCATCACGCCATTTCAGCATTTCGCGGCTGGTGGCAAGCGGCGACACGGTATAACTATCATACAATTTCTTGTATGCATCTTTACCTTCCTCTTTCATATATATTCGCACACACTTGTAGTACTCTACCAATCTTTTTGATGTCGACTGGATGATGGTATGCAACCCAAGATGCAACTCCAAGAAATCTAGCAAACTTCCAATATCTGCAATCTGAACATCCATCATCATTGGCTGCTTTTTCATTCCTAAATAGGCACAGCCGCCTTTGTAATCAAAACTGAAAAAAACTTTCATTGTCGATAAAATAAGAGGTTCTATATATTTCCCTGTAAACGGCAGTGCTCAATAGCGCCTGTTTAGGAAATATCTAGTTTTCAAAGATATAAAATAAATAAGAATAAAAAATGCTAATATTGTTTTTTCAAACCTGCATATGTTGATGAAATGATTAATTGAAATATAGTAAGAATAGCTTCCAAATGGCAAAATATGAAAACAATTAAATTATAGATTTATGATATAGTGGTGAAAATCAGAAAAGAAGTAAACTCCATTCTATAAAATTGCGTATATACGCAAAAAATAGAATGGTAGTGTGCAATCGGCCTGTAAGGCCTAACCGTCCATAGCCCAGGGCATCGCCCTGGGGAAAAATGACGCATGGAAATACGCCCTGAAAGGGCAAAAGAAGATTTGTTTAGATGTGGCATTCTTAGTCTATTGTATACTTTTGCCCCGTTGGGGCGCCAACCCGTCACCCCATGCTACTCAGGGCGTTGCCCTGAGCTATGTAGAGGTTGGACTTTCAGTCCGTGGAGGGGAAGTCGGGGTTGCCTTCGAATAGTTTCCAAAACTTGTGAAATAATTAGGGCGTTGCCCAGAACTATGTGGAGGGTGGACTTTTAGTCCGTGGAGGGGAAGTCGGGGTTGTCTCCGAATAGTTTTCCAAACTTGCGAAATATTTAGGGTGTTGCCCTGAGCTATGTAGAGGTTGGACTTTCAGTCCGTGGAGGGGAAGTCGGGGTTGTCTTCGAATAGTTTCCCAAACTTGCGAAATAATTAGGGCGTTGCCCTGAAATATGAGGAGGTTGGACTTTCATTTCAGTCCGTGGAGGGAGAGGGGAGGATTTCTCCGAAAAAAATCCTTAACATGCGAAATATGATTAAATTGTCATTTGGTTTGTATCATCATCGGGAAGGAAAAGAATCTTCTTATTGCCTTTGTACAACTTATGGCCTGAAAGGCCTAAACGTCCATAGCCCAGGGCATCACCCTGGGAAAAATGACGCACGGAAATGCGCCCTGAAAGGGCAAAAGGAATTGTTTAGATTGATACAAAAACGATGTTTCTTTGTATTTCGAATGGTAATGAATGAGTTTTAAAATAAATCCTCCTATTTATTCCCCTGTTTTTTAAAATTGCGGGTGTACATATTTCTCTGATAATTTTTATTTCGACTTTGCAATCTGCGAAATTTTATATACCTTTGTCAAAACCTATGGTTGTTGTGCGAATGTCCAAAACAACATACTTATGACTCTTGTGGATGATAGAAAGGCTTCGTCCAAAGATTCTATGCTTTTGTGTCAAAGCAAAGAAACCATAGTCTATTGGAGATGTATTTTGTTTAATGAGTGAGAAATATGGCACAATCGTTATCTAAAATTTATTTGCATATAATATTCCATATAAAAACCACGAGTCCTCCTATTCGTTTGCTCGATTTGGAACGTGTTCATGCTTATATAGGTCAATTGATCAACAAAACTGGGTGTATAAATATATATGTAGGTGGGGTTGAAAATCATGTGCATATGTTATGCTTGTTGTCACGAGAAGAAACCGTTTCTCATTTGGTGGAAGAGGTGAAGCGTAATAGTAGTAGATGGATAAAAACAATAGATGGATGGTATCGAAATTTTGCATGGCAAGGAGGCTATGGGGCTTTTTCTGTAAGTCAATCGGTTGTGGAAAAAACGTTGGATTATGTAAAAAATCAAAGGAGACATCATGAACGGCGATCGTTTGAGGAGGAATATACTGCTTTTTTGAATTTATATGGAATCGAGTTTGCTGAACAATATGTATTTCGGGATTGAGGTATGTGTCAGAATGCTATCAATATAGACTGTCGCCCTTTCTGATCGGAAAAAGGAAGATGTGTTATGTCCTCAAAGTTATATACTTCACGATATCAACAATTTCCTTATCTCTGGCCCCTTCCCCCTTCACAAACCCAACAGATGGACGGCGATGCAAGCAATCGCTATTAGTCCACAAATAATGGCTGCTATTTTGTATTTGCTCTCGTCAATGTTACTTGGACTGTTTTCTCTTTCTATGATTTTGAAAAATTGGGCGAGTTCTGTTGGAGGAAGATGGACTATTTCCGGCTTTTTTTGAAACCTCTTTCTCATGAATTGAGTTATGATGCTAACGACAAGACAGAAGAGGGAATAGATCCCTGTGGGGAATAGGATGAATGATATGATTCTTGATTTTAGGGTGTCGGAAATGATGTTCTTCATTACTAAGAATACTACAGCTAATACGGCAGCGAGTACGAAGATGCTGACAATATTTTCTTTTTCGATCTCCTTTTTAAATAAAGGTCTATATTCTTCATAGCGATTTTTCAGCCTTTCTACCTCTTCTTTCGTAAAGGTTCCTTGTGTGGCCATTTGGTTGAATATTGAGTTTTTGTTTTTGTCGTAAAGGCTTCCTATTTCCCGTCCACTCCAATAATTGACGGCGCTTCTGAAATCTTTTTCGTCATGAGCGTAGTCGTTGATTTTGTATTCCCTGTTTCTAAATCGACCTTCTATGATGAGAAAAAGGTTGCTATTGTTTTTCCCTGCTTTTCTGCTCTTGAAGTAGGTATATTCAATTTCGTTCCATTCAATAAGTCCTACCTCTGCTAATCGAATGCCTTCTTTTGAAATAATGATTGGCTTTTTCGCCTCTCTGAATAGTACCCATAGTATGGATATGCCAAGGACTACTAACCCAGAAAAGAGCATGGCCTTATCATACCCACTATCAAAATAGATTATGCCTGAGATTGAGGCCCAAAAGAAAAAAATGCATGCTGGGAATTGGAATCGAGCCAATTTTGATTCCTTTATTATAAGTTCTGTTCCTTCTTGCCACATATGGAAATGATTGTTATGGGGTGAATCTATGAAATTAGTAAGTCAACCTTCCTTCACTACTGCAAATTATAGACAATAATGCTAGTAATCATGATTATGCCTGCTATGAGGGTTGTATTCTTGGTTAGACTATAATCGTTTTCGTCTAAAAAAATCTGGGAAAGGTGGGCGATCTCTGTTTCTGCGAGTTGTGCTATCGGGGGTGTCCTTAGAAACATTTCCCTCAGAATGATGGTGGTGCTGTTGTAGATAAAAGCCAGATAGGAGATACAGCCGAAGAGGACAGCGAAAAGGGAGACTATAGGGGGCTTTGTGTCGAGGAGTAGGGCGGAATTATAGACTAAAAATCCGATGGGAAGGATGACAGCGAGTGTTGTGACAATGCCAACTATCATCTTTTCTTTCTTCCGTTCTTTTTCAAATAGGGAGCGATATTTTGCATACGTTTCTTCAATGTCCTCTTTTTTGTCTGCTATGCTTCCTATTTTTCGTCCACTCCAATAGTTGACGGCTCTTGAGAATTCTTCTTCGTTAAATATATAGTTGTTGATTAAATATTCAACATTGTTTGCTCTTGTGACTTCAAGCACGATATAATGGTATTTGAATCCTCTTATGTAGGCATATTCGATTCGATTCCATTCAATCAGACCTTGCTCTGCTAATAGGATGCCTTCTTTCGAAACAATGATGGGTCTCTTCTTTCCCTTCTTTTTCTTGAATATCACGCAAAGGATGGTTAGGATAAGGATTCCCAAAAAGCTAAAGGAGAGTGCGTTTGTCCAATTGACATATTCTCTGCAGCTAAAGTACATCATGACTAAGACGCATACCCAAAGGCATGCGATGCCAATTGGTAGCATAAAGCTTTCGTTCTTCTCCTTTATTATAAGTTCTGTTCCTTCTTGCCACATATTGAAAATATTGTTTGGAAATTAATATACCTTCACGATTTCCGAATCCTTATAATAATGTTGCAAGATCTGTCGGTAATTGTATCCTTTGTGGGCCATGACGGCGGCTCCGATTTGGCAGAGTCCCACACCGTGTCCCCAACCTGCTCCGGTCAGTTTGAAGAGCGTTTCTCCTGCGTCATTCTTCTCTTTGTCCACGACGAATGCCGAACTGTAGAGGTGACTTTCGGAGAGCGATTTCCTGATTTCCAGTTCCTTGCCGATTGTTAGGCTCTTTTGGGCGCCTACGATTCTTAATTTTATGAGTCGTCCGGAGACGCCTCGTTCGATAGGTGTTAAATCGGTGATAGTTCCGAAATCGATGCCTGTCCGACGGCGGACGAGTTCCGACAATTCTGTTTGTGTATAGACGACCGTCCAACGGTAGAAGTCGGGGGTCTTTTGGTCGTAGTCGTTGAGTACTTGCGAAAGGATCTCCTTGTCTGTCGTGTTGCAGAAGGAGTCGTAGGTGTTTCGTATCCACTTCTCCGCGTTGGCCTCGATGGTAAGATCTTGTGCCTCGGCATCCGTTTCGTTGGCGTTGTCGATGACTTTCGCCAGATAGGGATGGGGGGTCGGTTCCCAGCAGTTCTCGAACTTTTCGGCCACGCCGCCGCATGATTTCGAGAAGCGAGCGTCGCAGATCTCCTCTCCATATTTCAGGGCTTCGCCTCGGGTCGCTTGGATAGCCGTCTCGACTGCCTTTGTGCTTATTTGGGTGATGCCTTGGTAGCGTTGGCAATGGTCGTCGGCACAGACGTCGAAGTGCAGGTGGTCTTCCCGGTCGTACCAACGGATGCGCTCCTCTGCCGTCTCTGCCGGTTTGCAGTTTCCGCAATGGTTGTTTTTCCCCTTCTGGCTGAGCTGGGCGAGTAGCCAACTTCTGGAGATGACGGCATGGGCCTTCAATAGTTCCAAGGAGGAGGTGGCTCGCATTTCGGAAGAGATGACGCTTGTAAGGTACCATTCTAGGGGAAGCGTGTTGATGGCCGTCACGGCTTCCTCTTCGACGATGAAGCGGAGTTCGCCCAAGAAGCGTTGGTCTTGCTTCTGCTCCCAATGGAACTTTTTACCGATGGTGACTCCCTTCAGATCGAAGGAGCAAGACTCTTCCGTGGGAATGAAACGCAGGGTTTCGTGTTTTCCCCCTTCGAATAGCAATTCTCCTTCCGAGAAGGATATTTCATGGATTCCTGTGATTGTCTCTTCGCTGGCATCCGTCTTGAACACTCCGTTCAGCTGGAAACAGATGCTCTGCTCGTTCATGATGCCGACATTTATTTGTGGTTCTTGCGTCATAATCTCTTTTTTTGCCTTCTCCTTGCAAGGATTGGGTCCTACTTTTTTATTCAAAAGTAGTTATTCCCTATGAAACAATGAGGAAAACTTTGTAAATATATTTTGAAAATGTATAATTTTGCATCTGCAAAAGGGGTGGGTTCGGTTCCTTCTCCCATAAATTAGTATTTCCAAAAAAAGTATCGAAATGACACGAGAAGAGTTGTTTGAGAATATAAAGCGCAAAAAATCATTTCTTTGCGTAGGTCTTGACACGGATATCAATAAAATTCCGGAGTTCCTATTCGACAAGAAGGACGATTTGGATCCCATTTTTGATTTCAACAAGGCAATCATAGATGCGACCGCCGATTTGTGTGTGGCCTATAAGCCGAATCTAGCCTTCTATGAGAGTTTGGGTTCCGATGGTTTGGATGTCTTGGAGCGTACGGTGGATTACATCCGTAAGAATTATCCAGACCAGTTCATCATAGCGGATGCCAAGCGAGGCGACATCGGCAACACTTCTGCCATGTATGCCCGTACTTTTTTCGGGGCGATGGACTTTGATTCAGTGACGGTCGCTCCTTACATGGGTGAGGATTCCGTAACGCCGTTTTTGACTTACGAGGGTAAGTGGGTTACACTTTTGGCGTTGACTTCAAATAAAGGTGCCTTCGATTTCCAATTCATGAAGGATGCAGAGACGGGCGAAACGCTTTACCAAAAAGTCTTGAAAACCTCTTTGAATTGGGGTAATGCCGACAATATGATGTATGTGGTGGGTGCCACGAAAGCGGAGATGTTGTCGGACATCCGACAAATTATTCCTGACCATTTCCTTTTGGTGCCTGGCGTAGGAGCGCAGGGGGGTAGCTTGGCAGAAGTGGTCAAGTATGGTATGAATTCACAATGTGGACTTTTGGTCAATTCGTCGCGTGCAATCATTTATGCTTCGGACGGCGAGGATTTCGCGGAGGCGGCAAGATTGTCGGCCAAGAAAGTTCAAGAAGAGATGGCAGGTTATCTTGAAAAACTATAATATGGAAGGGTTTCGGCTTTCGGACCGAGCCCTTTTTTATTGAGTAGATGTATAATAAGAAGAAGATAGTAAACGACCCTGTGCATGGATTCATCTCGATTCCTTCGGAATTGCAGTTCGACATCATGCAGCATCCTTATTTCCAGCGGTTGGGGCGTATCCGTCAGTTGGGATTGAGCTATATGGTCTATCCTGGAGCTCAGCATACCCGTTTCCAACATTCATTGGGGGCGATGCACCTGATGGGCGAGGCGATAGCCCAGCTCCGCATGAAGGGAAATGAGATAACGGACGAGGAGGCCGATGCAGTCTTGTCGGCTATTCTGCTCCATGATGTGGGGCATGCTCCTTTTTCCCATGTCTTGGAGAACACGGTGGTGGACGGCGTCTCCCATGAGGAGATTTCGCTGATGATGATGCGTCGTATCAATGAGGAGTTTGCCGGACGTTTGGACATGGCGCTCGCCATTTTCCAGAACCAGTACCCTAAACATTTCCTTCATCAATTGGTATCCAGTCAGTTGGATGTCGATCGTCTCGATTATTTGATTCGAGATAGTTTCTTCACGGGAGTTGTGGAAGGGGCTGTCGGTACGGCTCGAATCCTCAAGATGTTGAATGTCCATGACGACCATCTGGTGGTGGAGTCAAAAGGCATCTATTCGATAGAGAAGTTCTTGATTGCCAGACGAATGATGTATTGGCAAGTCTATTATCATAAGACTTCGGTGGCTGCCGAGCAACTGCTGATCAATCTTTTGAGGAGGGCAAAAGCGTTGGCCTTGTCGGGCGAAGAATTGTTTGCTTCTCCAGCTTTCTCCTATTTTTTATACAATAAAATGGATAAGGAGAAGTTTAAAAAAGAGGAAATAGCGTTGCAGAATTATGCAGAGTTGGATGATAATGATATTTTATGTGCGATAAAGGCTTGGGCGCATCACCCCGATAGGGTGCTCTCCCTCTTGGCCCGTTCGTTGATGAACAGGAGGTTGTTTAAGACGGAGGTCTTTGACGAGCCCATTCCTGCCTCCCATTTCAAGGAACGGATGTCGCAATATGTCAAAGAATTGAAATTAACGGCGAAGGAGGCGTCCTATCTCGCATCGCAGGATATTGTGTCTGCAAGTACGTATACTTCTGATAATGAGGATACGAGTATCAATGTCTTATATGCGGATGGCTCCTTGAAAGACATCTCGGAAGCCTCGGATATATTGAATATATCCATGATGTCGAAGAAAACGAAGAAGTATTATTTTTGTTGTTTCAAGTTATGAAATAGAGGGTGACGTTTATTTTTGTGGCGTTATTTTTTATTTTCTTGTTGATTTGTGATATTTTTGTAAAAAAATGTGAATATGGAGTTTTCAGCACAACAGATAGCCGAATATTTGAAGGGGACCGTTGTTGGTGATCCGAATGTGAAAGTTTCTAATCTCTCGAAGATAGAGGAGGGGTGTCCAGGTACTTTGACATTCCTATCAAATCCTAAATATACAGAGTTTATATATACGACGAAAGCAAGTGTCGTGTTGGTCAATAAGGATTTCACTCCGGAGAAGGAGATTTCTGCGACTTTGATTAAGGTGGAGAACTCTTATATGGCGTTGGCTGGGTTGCTCTCTTTGGTGGACAGTATGAGTCCGAAGAAGACGGGAATCTCTTCGCTTGCATTCATCTCGGGAAAGGCTACGGTAGGTGCCAATGCCTATATCGGTGAGTATGCGGTGATTGATGATGGTGCGCAGATCGGAGAGAATGCCTACATTTATCCTCAGGTTTATGTGGGGACGAATGTGAAGATAGGAAAGAACGTGACGCTTTATCCAGGCGTAAGAATATATAAGGAGTGCGTTATCGGTGATAACTGTACGGTTCATGCGGGAACGGTTATTGGTGCCGACGGATTTGGTTTCGCACCAACGCCGGATGGCTCGTACAACAAGATTCCTCAGATCGGAAACGTCGTTTTGGAAGACAATGTCGAGATTGGGGCAAATTCCACGATTGACCGTGCGACGATGGGCTCAACCATCTTGCGGAAAGGCGTCAAGATAGATAATTTGGTTCAGGTGGCTCATAATGTCGAGGTGGGTGAGAATACGGTCATGGCAGCCCAATGTGGTGTGGCCGGCTCTACGAAGGTTGGCAAGCATTGTATGTTTGGTGGTCAAGTAGGTGTCGTAGGACATTCCCATATTGCCGACGGCACGATGGTGGGAGCGCAGACGGGTGTTTCCGGAACGATCAAAACACCGAACCAGGCGTTCCAAGGTTCGCCTCACATGCCTGCCGCTGATTTCAAGAGGGCTTCCATCTGTATCAAGCAGTTGCCTGATTTGAGACTTCGGATCTTTGATTTGCAAAGGCAAATTACGGAGTTAAAGGCTGAATTGGAGAAGAATAAGTAATAAACGATTGAGGTGTTTCGGAAGGCTTCCCCTTTCGGAATGCGTCTATTAAGGAAAGTATATATATGTCTAAGCAAAAGACTCTTAAGAGTGCATTTACATTGGAGGGCAAAGGGTTGCATACTGGTTTGCCTGTGACAATTACGTTTAATCCTGCAGAGGTGAACACGGGACGGAGAATCCAACGTGTTGATTTGGAGGGTCAGCCTATCGTTGATGCATTGGCTGAAAACGTAGTCGAGACTTCTCGCGGTACGGTCGTTGAGAAGGAGGGCGTTCGGATCAGTACGATAGAGCATGCCATGGCTGCTTTGTTCGCTTTCGACATCGACAACTGTTTGATTCAAGTAAACCAACCTGAGTTCCCTATATTGGACGGTAGTGCAGGCGCCTATGTTAAGGCTATCCAAGAGGTAGGCGTAGAGGAACAGAAGGCTGATAAGCAATATTACATCATTAGAAAGAAGAGTGAGGTTGTCAATGAGGCAACGGGATCCAAGTTCATTTTGTTGCCTGACGAGGAGTTTGGCATCAATGTCCTTGTTTCTTATCCTTCTCCGATTTTGAACAATCAATTTGCTTCTCTCGATTCCTTGGCTGAGTTCCCTGAGCAGATTGCAAGTTGCCGTACGTTCGTATTCGTCCGTGAGTTGGAGGCTCTTCTTAAGAATAATTTGATCAAGGGTGGCGATTTGGACAACGCGATTGTGATTTATGACCAGATCATCCCACAATCCGATATTGACCATTTGACAGACATTTTGGGTAAAGAGCGCATTTGCGTGGAGAATATGGGCTACTTGAACAAGGAGCCGTTGAAATTCGAAAACGAGCCTGCTCGCCATAAGTTGTTGGATGTGATGGGTGACTTAGCCCTCATCGGCAAGCCTATCAAGGGTCGTGTCATCGCAACGTGTCCTGGTCATAAGGCCAACACCGATTTGGCAAAGAAGATCCGTAAGGAGTTGAGGCGACAAGAGGTACCAGTACCTATCTATGATCCAAATAAGGCTCCTGTCTTGGATGTGAACCAAATCAAGCATCTTTTGCCTCACCGTTGGCCATTTTTGTTGGTCGATAAGGTAATCGAGCGTACTGATACTTATGTAATCGGTTTGAAGAATGTGACGGGTAACGAGACCTTCTTCTGCGGCCATTTCCCTCAGGAACCTGTGATGCCGGGTGTTCTCCAATTGGAGGCAATGGCTCAAACGGGTGGTCTGTTGGTTCTCGGTACGGTGGATGAGCCAGAGCGTTATTCCACCTATTTCATGAAGATTGACAATGCGAAGTTTAGGCAGAAGGTGGTTCCTGGTGATACGTTGATATTCCGTCTGGAACTTTCAGGAGAAATCCGTAGAGGATGCGTAAACATGAAGGGTTATGCTTTTGTAGGAGATTCGATTGTTGCTGAGGCTGATTTTATGGCTCAGATTGTAAAAAATAAATAAAAGTCAGATATGATACATGAATTATCATGCGTTCATCCGGATGCCCAGATTGGTGCGAACGTGGAGATTGGTCCGTTTGTGACAATAGATAAGAATGTCGTTATCGGAGATGGTACCAAAATCATGTCAAATGCGACAATTCTTGAAGGAGCAAGGATTGGTAAGAATGTAACCATATTTCCCAATGCTGTGATTTCTGCGATTCCTCAGGATTTGAAGTTCAGAGGCGAGGAGACAACTGCGGAAATCGGTGACAATACGCGTATACGTGAGTGTGCGACGGTTAATAGAGGAACAGCTTCCAAGGGGAAGACTATCGTGGGTGAGGATTGCCTTATTATGGCTTATTCTCATGTGGCTCACGACTGTGTTGTCGGTGACCATGTGATTTTGGGTAACACGACTCAATTGGCAGGCGAAGTGGTAGTGGATGATTACGCCATTCTTTCGGGTGGTACGTTGGTTCATCAGTTTACTCATATTGGATGCCATGTGATTGTGCAAGGCGGTTCTCGCTTGGGTAAGGATTTGCCTCCTTACATCACGGCGGGTCGTGAGCCAATCTCGTATGCGGGCATCAATATCATCGGTTTGCGTCGTCGTGGTTATACGGAGGAGCAGATTAAGGATATTCAAGAGATTTATCGCATCATATATCAATCGGGATTGAACGTTTCTCAAGCGATTGAGCGTATTGAGCAGGAGATTAAGCCTTCTGTTGAGCGTTCTACGATTGTTGACTTCGTTCGTTCTTCTGAACGCGGAATCGTAAGATGTATTAACGATTAATCTTCCCATTCGGGAAATTTGTTCGGAGTGCTTTAGGACGGTAGTTGGGTCTCCGAAAGATAATAGTAGGGGCTGGATTTTCAATCTGGCCTCTTTTTTTACCCTTGTCTTGTGGAAACGCAAAATATTCAGTTTTAGCCGAAGGTGGTCCTTGTCTTATTTGTGCCGTATCTCCTTTTTTGTTACATTTGTTTAGGTTAGATAAAACGAATATATGAGATTGGTGTTGAATTTAGTTTTTCTCTATTTCGGACTTTTGTTTTCGGTGAATGCGCAATCTTTGCCGGAACGGAAGACGCAAGCAAGGAACTTGGCTAGGGAAGCTTTATCCCAAATCTCTTCAAAGAGGTATGGGGAGGCGCGTAAGCTTCTTGCCTCTGCTTGCTCGTTGGATACGTCCACCTATCTCTATTCGTATGAAATAGCCTATACGCATGTCTTGGAAAAGGAGTATGCCAAGGCTGTCCCTTTTTATAAAATGGCTTGCCAAAAGGACGATGCGACCGATTTCTGTTACGTGATGTTGGGCAGTTGCTATTTCCTCATGGGGCAGCAGGAGGAGTCTGTCTCTGTCTTGATGGACGGGGTGAAGCGTTTCCCAAATTCAGGCCGTATCTATAAGGGGTTGGGCGATGTCAATCAACTGAATTTGGTAAAGTCGCTACATTTTTACGAAAAAGGGGTTCGGGTCGATCCTTCGTTCGCTCCGAACTATTATTGGCTTTCTAAAATATTCTGCAACTCCACGGAGGCGATGTGGGGACTGATTTACGGTGAGATTTTCTTGAACATGGAGAGGAACACGCCCCATGCGGAGGAGGTCAGCCGGTTGCTCTATTCGACGTATGAAGAGGGAATTCGATTTTCTGGGGATACGTTGGTGACGGTCAATTTTTGTCGTAATTCGTTGACCTATCCGAATGAGCACAAGACGGAATGGTTGCCTTTGACCATGATATATGAGCCTTGCTTAAGGGCTTCTGTTCGTTTGGGCGATACGATCACGATAGCTTCGCTCCATGAGATAAGGAGTCGTTTTGTGGACGTTTATTTTGCGGAGAATTACCATGTCTCGCATCCTTGCTTGCTCTTTGATTGGCATAAGGATTTGATGAAGTTGGGCTATTTCGATTGTTACAATTATTGGTTGCTTCGCTATGGCAGTCCTTCGGAATTTGAGCGCTGGTTGGATAAAAACAGAAGAAGATACGAAGATTTTTTGGAATGGTTGGACAAGCATCCTTTGTTTGTGGAGAAGGGAAGGCAGTTCCATCGTTTCGGACGATAAAATAATAGTTTATGGATTATAAGGATAGGATAGAGCGTGCTGTTGCGTTGTTCAACAGTGGTTTTAATTGTTCTCAGTCGGTGGTGGCTGCTTTTGCTGATATGTATGGTTTCACGGAGGAGCAGGCTCTGCGTATGTCAGCCTCTTTCGGTGGAGGAATCGGTCGTATGCGTGAGACTTGTGGCGCTGCTTGTGGAATGTTCCTTTTGGCAGGATTGGAGTGTGGAACGACAGATCCTAAAGATAGGGAAGGAAAGAGCTATAACTATAAGGTGGTGCAGGAGGTGGCTGTCAAATTTAAGGAGATGAATGGTTCGTTGCGTTGTGCGGATTTATTGGGCACATTGAAGGAGAAGAATACCACACATGTTGCCGAGGCTCGTACGGCGGAGTATTATGCCAAACGTCCTTGCCCGAAGATGGTGGAGACCGCAGCCACTATTTGGGCGGAGAAGCTGAATGAGCTGAGGAGCGAGGAATAGGGTATTGTCAGAATTTCCAACCTTATACATTACTGAAATAAAAAACGACTGATAATTAACAGTCGTTTTTCGTACCCAAGATAGGACTCGAACCTACACAGCCTTGCGGCCACTGGCACCTGAAGCCAGCGTGTCTACCATTTCACCACTTGGGCATTCTTTATGCAAAGATAAAGAAAATTCTATTTTATAACATCTTTTTCCTGTATTTTGATTGGATTATTTTTTGTGAGATGCCCTATTTATGGGGATTCTGCACTTATTCGACATCCGAGTGGTACTCTTTTAAGATATCGATAGCCATATTGAGGATGGCAGGATTGTCGATTTCGATGATGCCTCCCTCTGGTCCAGCCTCTACGTGGATTCCGCAACTCATGCCTTCTTTGAAATTGTGTCCACCGAAGTAGTTACGAACCGTCTCGTCTGTTAGGTTGAGGGATTCCGCAATTCTGTGGATACTTCCGTCTGGAAGACTGTCCTTGATTTGTCGTAATTCGTTGAATGTAATCTTCATGGTATAATAGAGTTTTGATGTGTGCAAATTTCTGAATTTTGATTGGTTTTTGCAAGGGGTGGCGCAGATAAATCGTCGTTCACTTCTCCCTTAAATTTGATGAGAGGGGATTTTGGTGGACTTCCTTGGTAAGCGAAGCTGAAAGCAACGGGGACTCTTAAAAACAAAAATTCCAAGCATACCCATAGGGCTTTGCTCGGAATTTTTATGTGGTTTTTGATTGGTTATTTTTGGATCATGCTTGCCTTATGCACTAACGTCTTTAATTCGTCGATATATCCGTTGGGGTCGGAAGGTATTGGAGAAAGTGCAACTGAAATATCTTCAAACGTCATTGGGCAATACTTGCTTTCGTTGAGCACCTGTGCAAATGCCGATACATATTGGGCAAGTTTGAAATCGATGGAATTTTCCTCTTTTACAAACGAGCCGTCCACCTTCAGCTCTTGAAGTTGGCTGCTCTCTTCGGTTGGCTTCTTGTAGCGGAATTTGACGGTCATCCAATTGGTCATGTCTGTAGAGACAACGGGATTCACATATTCTGATTCGGTAACCGTTCCTGAAAAGTCTTCATCGCTGTTGGCGGGTACGAGTTCATAGAGGGCTGTGACTGTATGGCCTGAACCCATGTCACCTGCGTCTTTCTTGTCATTATTGAAATCCTCGTTGTTGAGCAAACGTTTCTCGTAGCCGATAAGTCGGTAGGCCTTTATGAGGTTCGGGTTGAAATCCACCAATACTTTTACATCCTTGGCCACGGTATAGATGGATCCCCAAAGTTCGTTGCCTAAAGCCTTCTTTGCTTCGAATAGGTTGCCAATGTAGAAGTAATTGCCATTACCCGCGTTAGCGATGGTGGACATCATTCCGTCGTTGAGGTTGCCACGTCCGAAGCCGAGTACCGTCAGGTATACATTCTTTTCGCGCTCTTCCTCGATGAGTTTCTTGAGCCCTGCATTGCTGGATACTCCTACATTGAAATCACCGTCGGTGGCCAATATGACGCGATTGTTTCCTTCCGTGATGAAATTCTTGTGTGCAATCTCGTAGGCTGTTTGTATGCCTTTGGAACCGTTGGTGCTTCCGCCTGCTCTGAGCGAGTGGAGCGCCTCGGAGATCTTTTTGCGTCCTTCTTGTGTGCATGGAGTACTCTCAAGAACCACTTTGTCGCCGTTGGCGTATGTCACAATGGCTATTCGGTCGTTTTCTCGTAAACCGTCCATCAACACATCGAAAGCATCGACAAGCAATGGAAGTTCTTCATACATGCTGCCTGAAACGTCGATAAGGAATACCAAGTTGGAGTTGGGAATATTTTCTATCTCGATTTCCTTGGCTTTGAGCCCTAGTTTAATGAGATAATGGTTCTTGTTCCAAGCGCACTCGCCAATTTCAGCATTGAGCGATACAAGATTCTCTCCCGTCGGTTGGGGATATGAGTACTCGAAGTAGTTGATGAACTCCTCAGTTCTCACAGAGCCTTTGGGCGGCATGGAGCCTTTTTCAATGTAGTCGCGTGCATTGCTGTAGCTTGCCTTATCTACATCTACGGAAAATACCGAAGTGGGATTTACAGCAACTACTTTGAAATCATTTTCATCTCTGTCATTATACTTTTCTGTATTATATTCGTAATTGTCGTAGTATCTGCTGCCGTCATAGTAGCCATCATCTTCATCATTGGCGCAACTTGTCATAAGAAAAGCAAGCGTTGCAAAAGTCATAAAAATCTTTTTCATAAGCGGTGATATTAAATATTGTTTATCGAAAATAATCTATTGCAAATGTATGAAAAAAAACATCATGGTGTAATATAAAAAGACTTGTTAGGATCTTGCTTTAATAAAAAGGGCAGGAAGTTTTTGTTTGCTTCCTGCCCTGTCTTTTATGGTGGGTTCAATAACTATCGTGCGAAACTTAGTTGTTGACCTTTCTTTGATTCATCGATGGCACCCTCGTTGTAAACCAAGTTTCCGTTGACGAAGGTGTGTGTTACCCGATAGGATAGGGTGGTTCCCTCTATTGGAGACCAACCGCATTTGTATTGCAAATCCTGTTGTTTCACTTCGTAAGGACTGTTTGGCTCAACCAAGACAAGGTCGGCAAAGTATCCTTTTCGGATGAAACCTCTCTTTTCGATGTCGAACAATCTTGCTGGGTTGTGGCACATTTTCTCCACCACTTGCTCTCTGGTGAAGTTACCCTTCTTGGCCAATTCCAACATCATTGGCAAAGCATGTTGGATGGATGGACAACCAGAAGCGGCTTGTAGGCAATCGCCCTCCTTGTCTGCAAGTAGGTGAGGAGCATGGTCTGTCGCAACCGTATCGATGTGACCGCTGACGATAGCTTTCAGCAAGTTGTCGCGGCTCTTCTCCTTCTTGATGGAAGGGTTACATTTGATTTTTGCGCCCAGACGCTCGTAGTCTTGGTCGTCAAACCAAAGGTAATTGACGCAAGTCTCGGCTGTGATTTTCTTCTCAGCCATAGGCTTGTTGCTGAAGAGAGCCAACTCCTTTGCCGTTGTCAAGTGTAGAACGTGCAAGCGGGTGCCGTATCTAACAGCCATGTCGATGGCGTTGGAAGTCGATTTGTAGCAAGCGTCGGAGTTGCGTATCAATTCGTGGTAAGAGATTGGAATTGGTTTTTCTCCAAATTCAGCTTTATACTTCTCGATGTTGGCTTGGATCATGGCGTTGTCTTCGCAGTGGACAGCCAAAAGGATAGGAGCCTCCTTGAAGATTTGCTTGATGGCCTCGTCGTTGGTGATTTGCATGTCGCCAGTTGATGCTCCGATGAAGAGTTTGATACCACAAACTTTCTTTGGGTCAACTTGCTTGATCTCTTCCAAGTTGTTGGCCGTAGCGCCCAAGTAGAAAGAGTAGTTGGTCAAGCATTTATTAGAGGCGAGGGCTGCCTTCTTATCCCATTCTGCCATTGTTGTGGTTTGTGGGGTGTTGTTAGGCATGTCCATGATGGAGGTTACTCCACCAGCTACAGCAGCCCTTGATTCGCTTTGGAAATCACCTTTTTGAGTTGCGCCAGGTTCGCGGAAGTGGACGTGTGTGTCGATGACACCAGGTAGTACCCATTTGCCGTCCGCATCAATCACCTCGGCATTTTTCAGTACGCTTTCGGGAACATCCCCCTTGAAAATTTTAGAGATCTTGTCGCCTTCAATCAACAATGAACCCTTGAATGAGTTTCCTTCGTTGATGATTTTGGCGTTATGAATTAACGTTGTATTCATTTTTCCTGTTATGCTAATTGTTTGTCACAAGTTTAGTAATAATAATTAAGAATTCATACTGTTTGCCCAATTTTTTTGCGAATATATATGGCAACTTGTACGACTCTTTTGTGGCATTTTTTCGGATGTTGCGAGGAGTGTCAGGCTTTGCCTTTACCCTGCTTTTGCGGATATTTCTTGAATAGACTGCGTAGTTTCAGTCTGATGACTCCGAATACAGCCTCCCCGAAAATGCCTCCGTTCATTTTGGAAACTCCTAATACTCTGTTGATGAATATGATAGGAACTTCCTTGATGGTGAAACCACATTTGTAGGTGGTATATTTCATCTCGATTTGGAAGGCATAGCCTTTGAATTTGATTTCGTCCAAGCCGATGGTCTCCAAGACTTCGCGGCGATAGCATTTGAAGCCGGCAGTGGTGTCGGCGATCTTCATGCCGGTGACGAGTTGTACGTATTTGGAGGCGAAATAGGACATGAGGACGCGTCCGATCGGCCAGTTGACAACGTTCACACCGGATATGTAGCGGGAACCGATGGCCAAGTCGGCACCCTCTTCGGCGCAAGCTTTGTATAGTTTTGGCAAGTCGTTGGGATTGTGCGAGAAATCGGCGTCCATCTCGAATATGTATTGGTAGCCGTGCGACAATGCCCATTTGAAGCCTGTGATGTAGGCTGTCCCCAATCCGAGTTTGCCTTCCCGTTCGATGAGGTGAAGCCGTCCGTCGAACTCGGTTTGCAAGTTCTTTACGATGGAAGCCGTGCCATCGGGAGACCCGTCGTCGATAATGAGGATGTCAAAGCCTTTTTCCAACGAGAATACGGCTCTTGTGATGTTCTCTATGTTCTCTTTCTCGTTGTATGTCGGTATAATAACTACGCTGTCGTGCACTTTCGTAATTGTTTTAAGTTATTATAAAAGTGGGTTCTGTCAATTGATTTTTTTAGAAATCACAGTTTACAAATGTAGTTTATTTGTTTCGATTTTTGTTGTTAAAAATCAAAAAATTCTTATTCTATGTATTTCTCAGATAAAAAAAGAGGCAAGGATATTTTAGGTTATCCCGCCTCTTTTTTCTTCTATTATTTATGGAATGCTTATTTCTTGATGATTTCCATACCTTTCCTCAAAGCCTCCTCGTTCATAGGGATCAAGTGGTGGTGTCTCTCTGGAAGAGTTTTCTTCAGACCCTTCAACACATTGTCAATCTCTACGATAGGGCGGATTTTCAGAAGGCCGCCGAGGATGATCATGTTGAACGACTTGATGGCGTTCATCTCGATTGCCGTATCCATGGCGTGGATGCGGTAGATGCTGATGTCTGTTCTCGTTGGCTCTTTTGTTATTCCGTATGGGTCGTAAATCAATGTTCCGCCAGGTTTGATGGTCTTCTCGAATTTGTCGAGTGACTGTTGGTTGAGGATGATGGCGGTGTCGTAAGCGTTCAAGATAGGGGAGCTGATGCGCTCGTCGCTTAGGATGACGGTTACATTGGCCGTACCACCTCTCTGTTCAGGACCGTAAGCGGGCATCCAGGAGACTTCCTTGCCTTGCATCAAGCCTGAGTAGGCGAGAATCTTACCCATGGACAAAACTCCCTGTCCGCCAAATCCTGCTATGATTATTTCTTCTGTCATTTTCTTTCTTGTTTCAGTTAATAAATCATTTTGTTTGGCTGTCGCCTGTGGTGTCTTTCAAGTCGCCCAATGGATAAGCTGGGAACATGTTCTGTTCCATCCATTCGTTAGCCTTCTCAGGAGTGAGTTTCCATCCTGAGTTACATGTTGATACGATCTCGACAACAGAGACACCCTTTTGATTCAGGTTGTTTTCGAAAGCCTTGCGGATAGCCTTCTTAGCCTTTCTTACGGCAGCTGCGGTGTGGACGCTTTGTCTTGTGACGTAGCAAGTTCCGTCGAGTTCCTTCAAAAGGTTAGTGATCTTGAGCGGATAACCGTTCAATTTCGTGTTTCTTCCGTAAGGACAAGTAGCCGTCTTCATACCTTCCAAGGTGGTAGGAGCCATTTGACCTCCCGTCATACCATAGATACCGTTGTTGATGAAGATGATTGTGATGCTGTCTCCACGGTTGCAGGCATGGATGGTCTCTGCTGTACCGATAGCAGCCAAGTCACCGTCTCCTTGGTATGTGAAAACCAATTTGTTAGGACGAAGTCTCTTGATGGCAACAGCCATGGCAGGAGCACGTCCATGAGCAGCCTCTTCCCAGTCGATGTCGAGATAGTTGTAGGCGAATACGGCGCAACCCACAGGGGTGATACCGATGGTGTCCTCTACAACGCCCATCTCTTCCAAAACCTCGGCGATGAGTTTGTGGACAACGCCATGGCTACATCCCGGACAGTAGTGCATCGGACGGTCATTCATGATGTCCGGCTTCTTGTATACCAGATTCTCTGGTTTGATTATATCTTCAATTGTCATTTTCTTCTGTGTTTAATCTCCGAATTACATGATTTTCGCCTTCATGGCTTCGATAATCTCGTCTGGCGTGTAAACGATGCCACCCAAACGACCAAAGTGCTCAACCTTGACCTTTCCGTTGACGGCGAGGCGGATATCCTCCACCATTTGTCCAGCGTTCAACTCGACGCTCAACATGGACTTCACTTGGTCTGCGTATTTTGCAATGGCTTTTGTAGGGAAAGGCCACAACGTGATAGGACGGAGCAATCCGACCTTGATGCCTTGCGCACGAGCGAGCTCTACCGCCTTTTGACAGATACGTGCGGAAGAACCGAATGCTACGAACAAATATTCTGCGTCTTCGCACATGTACTCTTCATAACGAACCTCGTTCTCCTCGATGGTCTTGTATTTTCTTTGGAGATGGTTGTTGCGCTCTTCCATTACGGCAGGATCCAACTCGAGGGAAGTGATGACGTTACGCTCCCTGTTCTTCTTCTTCCCGACGGCAGCCCAAGGACACTCTTTTTCAATCTCCTCGTCTGTTCTTCTTGGCTTGAAAGGAGGAAGAACTACTTTTTCCATCATTTGTCCGATGACACCATCAGCCAAGATGATAGCTGGGTTTCTATATTTGAATGCCAAGTCGAAAGCCAAGCCTACGAAATCGGCCATTTCCTGAACGGAAGCTGGAGCCAAGGCGATGAGACGATAGTCTCCGTGACCACCACCTTTGACAGTCTGGAAGTAATCTGCTTGGCTAGGTTGGATGGTACCCAAACCAGGACCTCCACGCATGACATTGACGATAAGTGCAGGAAGTTCTGCACCGGCAAGGTAGGAGATACCCTCCTGCTTGAGGCTGACGCCAGGGCTGGAGGAGGAAGTCAGTACCTTCTTTCCTGTTCCGGCACCGCCATATACCATATTAATTGCGGCAATTTCACTTTCTGCTTGGAGGACGTTCATACCCGTTGTCTTCCAAGGCTCAATCTCCATAAGGGTTTCCAAAACCTCTGACTGTGGAGTGATAGGGTAGCCGAAGTATCCATCACAACCGCAACGGATGGCTGCGTGTGCAATCGCTTCGTTTCCCTTCATTAATTTTATTTCTTCGCTCATGTCTGATGATAATTTTCTGATTCTTGTTTTGTGGAGGGCATTGCCCTCGTTCGGAGTCTATCCTTCTTAGTAAACGTCTTTGTTAGTCAACTTTTACTTTATAGACGGAGATACATCCGTCCGGACAAACGATACCGCAACTTGCGCATCCCACGCAAGCGTCCTCATTCGCCATTTGGGCATAATTGTAACCTTTTGAGTTTACTTGTTTTGACATGGCAATTACTTTTGCCGGACAAGCTACTACGCAGAGACGGCATCCTTTGCACCTCTCTTTGTTCACAACGATAGCACCTTTTATTTTCGCCATTTTTTAATATATGATTT
This sequence comes from Paludibacteraceae bacterium, assembly GCA_017961765.1. Taxonomy (GTDB): domain Bacteria; phylum Bacteroidota; class Bacteroidia; order Bacteroidales; family Paludibacteraceae; genus RGIG10190. The sequence continues at coordinate 26,700 of JAGCWQ010000213.1, forward strand.
GATATTCTTTAGTATTGCCTGCAAAATTACGGCTTTTGAAAGAGAAAGAAAAATCTTTTTGTGAAAATTCATCTTATTTCGCTTGATATGTGATTTTTGAGAGCCAATTGAGGTCTTTCAAAAGAGTCTATCGTTCGTTTCTTCTCATCGGGGCTTTTCGCACCCATAGATAGTTCCCTGCCCACGGCTCTTTCTTTTAAAACTATTTGATTTTGTTTGAATATAATCCAGCATGTCATTGGAGGGACTTTTAAGTTTATAGGCTGGAAGCCTTCGTATTACCTAATATTTAGGTATTGTTGAGTTCAATGGCGCAAATGACATTCTAGAAACGTGAATCCGCAAGTTGCTTCTCGTTCGCTTGATTTCCAACGAATGGTTTGTAAATCCCAATATTTTTCCTAAAATTTGTAGCGTAGTTACATAGGTCTAGGATAAGGGTGTTTGTGTTGTTAATATGTTGTAAACAATTAGAATGCAAAATGTTTTTATGCAGATGTCTTATGAATTCAATTCAGCCAATTGGTTCTGCCTCATAAAAAGAATCTTATGACAATAAACATAGAAGGTCAAACCGTTTGAAAAGGTATTTAGGAAGATGACTCAAAAGCAGATGAAACTAATCAAATTAATGTTCGTCCTATCCGCATTGTTCTTTTGTAATGGAACACATGCCGACAACAGGATCACCATAGGAAGTGGGGACAAGGGGATATTTTATAGATTTGACACCTTGAACCATGTCATGTATGTTGATGGGAAAGGCCTTGACAGAGGAGATGAAGGCTGGTTTTATGATGATCTATATAAGGATTCGTGTCGTAAATATTTCATAGACACGAAGGAAATTGTTTTCGGCAAAGATGTGGAAGGTGTGGGTTTTGAAGCCTACCAAGGCTTTCCTCAACTCAAGGCAGTTACCTTCTTAGGCAATACCCAAAGGATCGGCAGTAGGGCTTTTGCGGAGTGTACGGGTTTGGAGAGGGTGACGTTGCCCATATCTATGCAGACTATTGGCGATCGTGCATTTGAAGACTGCTCGGCTCTTTCGGATGTCAAGTTTCCGCAGGCGTTGGATTCCATAGAGGCAGACGCATTTGCACGCACAGCCTTGAAGGAGGCGCATCTTCCTCAAAACCTCAGGCATATCGGCAAGCAAGCTTTGGCTGGACTGGTACTGAGCTCCGTGCGTTTGCCGGATTCTTTAAAGGTGTTGCCGGGCGGTCTCTTCCTTTTCTCAAAAATCGGCGAGCTTTATATTCCATCTACAGTGAATCGGATCGAGCCGATGGCCTTTGCGGGAGTCTTCCAGGTTAAAAGGGTTTATTTGAATTGGAATCGTCCTGAGGATGTTGACGTGAGCATATCCTCTTTTGATTTTTCGGGTATGGACTCGATGGAGTTTGTGGTGCCGGATGGAACTTTTGACTTGTATTACGGAAAACTGGACGATGAACTGAATTTTCCTTCCTCTTGCCGAATCACGGAAAAATCGGCACTTGCCCGAAAAGGTGACTTCCGTTGGCGATTGGAAAGAAAGACGCTGATGGTGGATAAGGCTGATTTCAACTATGTTTCAAATCTTGATTGCGACTATTTTGACGAGAAATTAAAGTATGATAAAGTCAAAAAGTTGGTTATAAACGAAGGTATTACTCGTCTTCCTTATGGCTTTTGCCGTAATCTGGGCGTAGTGGAGGAGATTCACCTGCCAGCCTCTTTACGAGAGATTGCTTGTGAAGGGTTGTTGACTTACAACAGGGTGCGGTGTAGCGTCTCTCCAGCCAATCCCTTTTATGTGGTGCAGGATGGATTTCTTTTTGACATGCGGGATTCTTCCATTGTGCTGTTTCCCAAAGGTCCAAAGGAGATGAACATCCCTGCGTATGTAAAGTCTATTCGTTCCTCTGCATTTTTGGGCTGTTGTTTTGATTCGGTTAGCGTCGATGAGAAAAACCCTTATTTTTCGGCACGAAAGAATGTACTTTTCAGTAAGCGTTTCGACACGCTGTACTATTATGCGTGCGGTCGGAAACAGAAAGAATATGTCATTCCCGAAACCGTCACTACGATTGGTGACTTTGCCTTCTCCGGCCAAAAGTCGTTGGAGAACGTCCGATTTGGCGGAGGCGTGAGGAGGATCGGTAATTGTGCTTTTTTAATCTCTGGACTACGGAAGGTGGTCTTGCCGCCGTCAGTTGAATATCTGGGCATTGAAGTCTTCTCGTACAACACCCAATTGGAATATGTGGATCTTTCCTCCACGAAGATCAAGACATTGAACAGAGGGCTCTTCGTTAATTGCAGTAAAATGACAGACGTATTGTTGCCCAATGGTTTGGAGTCGATATTGGAATATAGTTTTGGGGATACGCAGCGCCTAAAAAAGATTGATCTGCCCTCCTCTCTAAAAATCATACGGTCACCCTTTGATGGTTCGGCAATCACAACCCTCCAGATTCCTGATAGTGTGATATGGATTTATGACCCATTGAGTTCAAAAACTAAAGATGTATATTTGGATTGGCGTGGAGGTTCAGTCTATAACGATGTCTATATAATGGGGAATAACGACTACAACTATACGAAGGAGAGTGAATATAGGTATTTCGATATGGTCTATTTAGTCCCAAAACTGTATGTCCCAGAAGAAAATGATTGGAAGTTTTGGAAAGAAGAATACAAAATGGACATAAGAACCAATGGTAGACTTTACTTAAAATGAGTAGGATAATCCCTCAAAATTGTGAAGTTGTCGGGAGGTAGTTTGTTGATAACGATGAACGTGTTATCTCAGATAAACAGGAAGCAGTATGAAGAGTCTTATAGTGACTATAAGATTCCATTGCTTGCCAGTCTTTGTTTCAGACATTACTGCAAAGGTTGTAATTGTGTTTGAAACGAATTTTCACATAGCTTGATGTTGTTAAGTGGTTTCCTTATGACTATGTACTCACAAATATTGTAGGCAACCCGTTGGTGTAATTAAATTTACAATAAAAAAACACATATATGCATAATTTCAGTCAAAACAAATCCGAATCTGCCATTTGTTCGTATCTTCTTTTATAGCCCACGTTTTCATTTTTCTGATTCCATACGTTTCCCAAGTCGTTCGGCGGATTCGCGGATGAAGCGGGGAATGTTCGACCAGACAGAGTGGTAGTTGTAGCCTCCGTTCTTCATCTCGTCTATGGCGTCGTCTGGTGTCCATCCTTGGCGTAGTATGCGGTACATTGCGCAAAGGGTTCCCGTGCGGTCTGCTCCGTGTTGGCAGTGCACCAAGACAGGGACGGCATTGGGGTCGTCCAAGATGGAGAGAAACTCCTCGACGTACTTGTCCTTCATGTTGGCGGTGAAGATTTCTATGCGTCTCGCCTTCAACGGCAAGTCTCCGATCTCGTCCGAGTCGGAATGGTTGTCACGTAGGTTGATGATGGTCTTTATTCCGAGTTTCTCAAGATTTGCCATTCCCTCGGCTGTTGGTTGGGCACTGCGATAGAGGTTGTCCGAGACCTTGTGGAGATTGGGAACGCCGGCAAGCGTTATCGGTTTCGCCCATTTTGTCGGGCGAATTGTCGTCGTTTCAGTTTTTGTTGAGTTGCTTTTCTCGATGGCGTGCACAGATGCAACCGCTATTCCTATAATGACTAGGCAGAGGATGGCGGGCTTTATAGCTTGTCTTGTGAATATCTTTTTCATCTCTATCTTAATTTCTATTTTGCTTGTTTATAAAATTGGAAAAATCCGTCTCCCTGCAAATCTAATGATTCTTTTTGTAATTGACAAAGTCGGGGATTTTTATGGGAAAATTTGGGAGGATTCAGGTGGGGGACTCTGCGTAAAATGGTTGGAGTTTATACAAAAAATAATGGGGAACTTCACAGACCCCCATTATTCCATTTAATCTAAACCTTAACTATGAAAAAATCTACCTATTTTGTTTGCACTACAAAGATACGGCAAAAATGTAGACGTATGCAAGTGTTTTTGAGACGAAATTATGTTGTTTAACTAATTTTAACCGAATTTCGTCGATTTTGCTCTCTTCGCTTGATCTAGGTCATCTCAACGAAGGGGAAAAGCTCGAAATGTGAAAAATTCTTAACGCCTCTATGTGGGTGGTGATCCTTAAAATTGATAGAAATAGTTCGAAAAATTGTGGCGGTGGCTATTTTTTTTGCTTTTGACGGATCTGTGTTTGTCTTTGTGGAGTAAGGAGGACGTTTGTAATTCTCTTTTTTTGTCCTGCCTCAGTCCGTTGGAAGGGCGATAGACTTTTCCCAAGGAAATGACACGGGGATTTCGTTTGACTTTTCTCGTATAACTGAAATTCGTGTAATGGAGAATGGGGCAGAAGGGATCGGCAGGAAGCCCACCCCCTAATATTGATGATGCGTAGCCTTCCCTCCTATGGGCAGACGAATCTCCTCCAATGGCATTTGGGATTAAATCCAAACAGATTCGATTCTAAGAGTCTTAACTGAAAGATTCGTGGGGGTGTTGAGTGGTTGTCTATACTAATATGGAGTGGGTCCGGCTCTTTTGTTTAAGTCGTGTTTTGTAGGGCTGTTGCAATTCACGCTTTAACATAGCTCCAGCATCAGCATTTGTTTAAGTCGTGTTTTGTAGGGCTGTTGCAATTGAGTGGGTGCGTAATCTCTAGGGGGAGGGCATAAAAAAATCCAAGGGGGTTTCACAACTCCCTTGGATCGTGTTAATTAAAACCTTAACTATGAAAAATCTACCTCTTTTGTTTGCATTGCAAAGGTGACACTTTTTTTTATTCTGTGCAAGCATTTGGACATATTTCTTTTGGAAAAAGTCAATTTTCTTTCTTCTGATGATGCCTGATAGTGGTTGCTGTTTATTCTATATGTTTGAATAATAGTAATTTGTATGATAATATTTGGTTGTTTTCAAATTTTGATAAAATTTGATTTTATCTGACTTTTTTGGCTCTTTTAGGGTCTATGTGATCCTCTATTTTCTTTCCCTTCCTCGTGAATTAGGGGATAAATTCGTTTTTGCTTTTGAAAACCTTGCGAAATGTCAATTTGGCTTTTCTTCAATCATCCTGAAGGTATATTTGCCCAGGTTGCCTGGTTGAAAAATGCGGGGTGGTGATTTTTGAGTTGGACTTCGATTTAGAAATGCGACTTGTTTTGTGTAAATACGGGGAGAAAGGGTTTGATTTTGAGGGGATGGCACAAAAAAAATCCAAGGGGGTTTCACAACTCCCTTGGATCATGTTAATTAAAACCTTAACTATGAAAAATCTACCTATTTTGTTTGCGTTGCAAAGGTGACACTTTTTTTTATTCTGTGCAAGCATTTTGGGATATTTCTTTTGAAAAAATCAATTTTCTTCTTCTCGATAGAATGAAATAA
>JAGCWQ010000214.1 GCA_017961765.1 Paludibacteraceae bacterium
AAATAGCCTCGAAATCCACCTAATCCCTTGTCTGCTGCGCTTTTGTGGGGTTGACACTATTTATTATAAAAATAAGCTCAATTTTCCGTTAAAAACATGGATGAGAAAAATAATATCAGAAGCGAGTATATAAAGTCTCTCGTCGAAGACAAGAACGAAATGGAACGTTCGTTAGAGGAAACGACGAAGAAAACACTCCAAGCGATGCTCGGCGATAAGCTCAACGAGAGCATACGCAGCATTATATCCGAATCACCGGATGATTTTGACGTGGAAGAGGTCGACGCCGACGACCAAGAGACAGAAGAGGGCGATGCCAGTACCGACAAGGAAGACAACAACGCTTCCGTTGACGCGGGCGCAAAGGGTGATGAAGAGGAAGTCACCGGCGACGAAATGTGGGACGAACTCGAAGATTTTAAGGACGATGACGGCGAATACGACTTGACGGGGATGGGGAACGACGACGTGATTAAGGTTCTCAAGGTGATGGGTCCAGAAGACGGTGTGCGTGTGGTGAAGAATGACAACGGGACAATCAAGCTAAGCGACGACGAGTCCGAGAAGGAGTACATCATCGACATAGAAGGTGATTTTGACGATGAAACCGGCGAACTTGGAGACGATGACGCGGAGATTGAGATTGAACTTGACGATGAACTCACCGACGAGTCATTCGCCGGCAGACGCGGAAGGCGTGTCAACGAGGGAAACGTGAATCTCGGCTATACCGACGACTACCAGGACAGGACTGCGATGACAACGCCTAACAACGACGAACCCGCCAACCCGAGAGCGACATACTCCATGGACGCAGGCGTACCGAAAGGAACGGCGAAACCATGGGTCGGTCATAAGGGCGACATGAGCCCGTACGGCAAGTCAGGCAAGGTGAACGAGGGTGACGACGAACAATTAGACGAGACGATGACGTCGACGGAAAATTCCGCAAATGTCAGGGGTGACGGCATGACACACGCGAACACGAACAGCAAGGGCAAGAAATTCCGCAGCTCAAGCGAGGGCGGACAACGCGTGAAGGGTACCGGCGAGAACTCCTACTCTGAGGCGCAGGTCGAGTCCATCAAGAGGATGGCCAACAATATTTACCGTGAGAACAAACAGCTCAAGAACATAGCTGAGCAAATCAAGACAAAGCTCCAAGAAGCCATTGTCGTTAACTCCTCACTCGGGAACATTGTCAAGATCATAACTGAGAACAGCACGACAAAGGAAGAGAAAAAGTCAATCATCAACAGGTTCAACGACGTTAGGACGGTGAACGAGGGCAAGAGGCTCTACAAGACGATAACGGAGGAGCTTAAGGCGTCATCCGTGTCGAGGAAACCGTCCCAAGACGCTATCAACGAATCGAGAGAGAATGACAATAGGTTGGTCGAGACTGCGATATACCAGTCGGACGACCTCCCAAAGATGCTGAACCTCATGGAGCGTCTTGAGAAAATCCGTTAATACACGCTGAAGGTATAAAAGTACTTAAGAATAAAAAACGAACACAAGCATAGGAAATGCGCGAATTACTTACAAGTGGTGCCGTAGGCTCAATCGAGCTAAACGCACAGAAGAAAATCAGGCAGGACATCCAGGAGCGTTGGCAGAAAATCGGCCTCGTGAACGGTTTGCAAGGTCACATCATGGAGACCGTGTCCACGCTATACGAGAACCAAGCCCGCCACCTCATCTACGAGGCGACAGCGGCAGATAACTCCGGTTCTTTCGAGACAGTCGTCTTCCCCCTCATCAGGAGAGTGTTCTCAAAGTTGCTTGCCAACGATATCGTGTCAGTACAGGCAATGAACCTACCGGTTGGTAAGTTGTTCTTCATCAAACCGGTTACTTCAGAACGTGATTGGACGTTCAAAGATCAAACCCAAATCAGCGACGGTGACACAGGCCGCCACGTGGGACTCATGGGTTACAAGCGTACCCAGAAGAACCGTCTCTACGACGCAGCCGGCAATCCAGAGGCTTTCGACGCTAATGACGAGAGGACTTGGGAGACACGCAACCGCTACTATCTCCCTGACGAGGTGGTACAACCAACGCAAACAGCCGCTGACACTACAATCCCAGAGGTGACGAAGTACATGAAGAAGACCCTTTACGATCTTTTCTACGATGATTTCCTCTTCGACAACTCCAAGGGCAAGGTCACTATCAAGGTAGGCACAGCGAGCATCGTTAGGATACTCCCCAACGGCGAGTACGAAGACATCACCGACGCTGCCGATATCCCTGTTAGCAACCTCGACGGTTCAATCAGCGGGTTGATGCTGAAAGTCACAGGATTCAGCCAGTTTAATGCTGGACACCTCATTGGTCCGGACGGCAACGAGATGGACACAGAATCGTTCCTTGCGTCATTGAAGGTCATCGCCAAGGCTGACATCACCGACGATAGCGACGACTCCAAGTACACCACGTTCAAGGCAGGCGAATCAATCGGTTTCCGCGTCGTGACGCAGAAGTACGCTACAGGTCTTGTCGACTACGCGCCGACATGCGACCCACAGGGTAACATATACATCGAACTTGACCTCACAAAGCCTGTGAAGAATCAAGGTACGACAATCAACGGTTACATCGGTATTAATCCGGATCAAGCAGAAGCGCTCGTAGATACAGAGAGCATGTTCAACATCGCATGGGCAGAGTACGACAGCCTCGAACTTGAGACCGAGATGGGCGAAGTGTCATTCCAGTTGACTTCCGTCACGGTATCCGTAGAAGAGAGGAAACTCCGTGCAACATGGTCTCCAGAGTTGGCGCAAGATGTGTCGGCGTTCCACAACATCGACGCGGAAGCTGAACTCACCGCCATACTGTCAGAGCAAATTGCTGCCGAGATAGACCGTGAAATCCTCCGTGACCTCCGTAAGGCGGCTCCATGGCAAGCACGTTGGGACTATAACGGGTGGCAAAGGATCGGCACACCTTCCACTGTTTACACGCAGAAGGACTGGAACCAGACCCTCATGACGAAGATCAACATGATATCCGCTCAAATCCAGAAGTCAACACTCCGTGGCGGCGCCAACTTCATAGTCGTGTCGGCCGAGATCAGCGCAGTACTCAACGACCTGGAATACTTCCACGTGACTGACGCCAGCGCAGAGAGCGACCAATACAACATGGGTATCGAGAAGATTGGCTCAATCATGGGACGCTACCAAGTGATAGTTGACCCGTATGCACCGCACTGGTCACTCATCATGGGACACCACGGAACGTCACTGCTCGACACGGGCTACATCTACGCACCGTATGTGCCTATGGCTCTGACACCGACAATGTACAACCCGTTCAACTTCGCTCCTATCAAGGGTATCGCGACAAGGTACGCCAAGAAACTTGTGAACAACAGGTACTATGGAGCAATTCGTTGCGACGGCCTTGTCCACTGGAGTGTAAACGAGTTGCGTTAATCCGTAACTAATTGATTTACAATAAATTACATTTAATAAAGGGGGTTGTGAACAGCAACTCCCTTTATTTTTTTCTGTCAAATTGGTAAATAACTGAACTTTTTTCTCCCGTTTTCTTGTTTTAACGCTTTTCTTGCCGTACCTTTACATATGATAGGAGACAACGACATGGACATTGAAAGAAGGAGAAGGTACATAGAGAAGGCGATAGGCATACATGGTGACGTTTATGTGTACGACGAGACTTGGCCGCGGACAGTCCGTGACAAGACAACAGTGATATGCAGAAAACACGGTAGGTTTGAGACTACGTTCGATGGGTTGATAAACGCCGGTAACCGTTGCCCTGTATGCGCCGGTAAATACCGTGACACATCCGATTATTTAATGAGGGCGCGTGAGGTACACGGGGACAGGTACGACTTGTCTAAAGTAGTCTACAACGGTTCAAAGGAGAACGTGACGGTGACGTGCCACAGGAAGGACGAATTCGGCAACGAACACGGTGAATTCTCCATACGTGCATCTAACTTCATATACGGCACCGGTTGCCCGAAATGCGGTGGGCATTATACGTACACGCTTGAAGAATGGAAGGCAAGGGCGAACAAGGTACACGACGGGAGGTACGATTACAGCATGGTAAAGTCGACGAAGGTGAAGGACAAGGTTGAGATAATATGTCCGGTTCACGGTTCGTTCATACAGACGGCAGGGTCACACCTTCAAGGCTGCGGATGCCCGTCATGCAACTTGGGTGTTGTCGGTAACAAGGATGATTTTGTTGAACGGTCTAACGCCATACATCATGGCTATTATGACTACTCTGAATTCGTATATGTCAACAGGAAGACAAAGGGGACTATAATATGCCCCATACATGGCAGGTTTAGCATGACACCGGATCATCATCTCAAAGGTTCTGGATGCAATAAATGCAAAAACTCAAAACTTGAGAACATACTTATTTCCCGATTTAACAAGGATGGCATACTTTACGAATACCAATCGAGAATACTATCCATAGGGCGTAAAACCGTTGACTTTTTCTTACCGGAATATGGCATATGTATTGAATGTCAAGGCGAACAGCATTATGTCCCAACAGATTTCGGCGCAAGTACCGATAAAGCAACGGTAGACGGGTTATTCGCCAAACAAGTCAAAACCGACAAGGCGAGATACGACAAGGCATTGAAACTCGGGTATAATATGTTATACTTCACGATACCGTCGTATTTCAGAACGGAAGGCATTGACATACACGGCGGTTTCTATTCCGACAAGACAACATTCACACAGGTAGACGACTTAATAACGTACATAGTGCGCCAAAAGGCATTCGTGGGTGCAAACAATACGTTTAACGGATTTGTGAGGGACTTCATGGCTAACGTATCCAGCGACATTGTCGTGAAGGTTTCAAACATGGTTAAATGTGGCAAGTTTATTGTACATTACGTCCCACTTGCAGAGAACAAGAGTGACACCCTCAACTCTATAACAAGGAGTTATAAGAAAAGGGGTGTTCATGTGATACATGTTTTCAGCGACGAATACATGGCATGCAAAGACATGGTGATGTCGAAGATAAGGCACATTATAGGTCTTGACGTCGGGTTGCCTAAAGTCTACGGAAGGAAATGCACGGTGAGGCCAATAGGCAGAGAGATGGCGTCCACATTCCTCAAGAAGAACCACATACAGTCTTACGCAAGGTCGTCGATACACTTGGGGGCGTTCTGCGATGGCGAAATAGTCGGCGTCATGTCGTTCAAGGACAACGGGAACGGCGTATATGAATTGACGAGGTTCGCTTCGTCCAACGACAAACTATGCTGCGGTGTCGGCGGTAAGTTATTTGCCTATTTCAAGTCGAACTACGAATACAGGATAGTTAAGTCTTTCGCCGACAAGAGATGGACATACGATGACGATAACAACATTTATGTGAAGTTAGGATTTAAAAAAGACGGTGACTTGCGTCCGGATTACCATTATTTCGACAAGAACATCGAAGAGCCGGTCAGGTTGCACAAGTTCAGGTTCAGGAAAGGCTTGCTCCACAGGAAATATTGGTTCGACATGACAATGACGGAAAACGAGATGACAACGAAGTTAGGCTATAGGAAGGTCTGGGACTGCGGACTGATAAGGTACGTATACAAGAAGCCGGCTATTTATTAGAAAAAGTGTTAAATCAACATGAAGCGTAATATAAGATTAACAGAATCAGACTTTAACAGAATAATTAGGCGCACCGTAAAGAAGGCACTGAACGAAGCCGAGAACGGTGGATGGGTGGTTGATGCGTCAGAAGCCGAGAGGGCTTACCAACTCGCCGTACAGGAAATGGGGGAAGACGAAGTCAATAGCGCGATAGTGCGCTGCATGGGCGACGAAGCGTTGGCACAATGTCTCGCTTACATCTTCAGACTGTATGACTTCAGACAATGGCAAAGCGACTTTGAATAAGGGGAAGAAAGATAAGTGAAAGGAACTATATATTGTTGCCAATAATTAAGCGGCCACTAACCAACCTTAATTTCAAACCATTTACGAACAAGTCCAATAGACTTCTCGAACATATGGGCGAATCTTTCTGGTTCGCCCCTTTTTTATCCCAACTCCTATATTCTTACCTTAATATTCATCGTCATTTTACGTATTAGGCAATAATTATCTTCAAAAGGTTTTTTACAAGCAATGGCGATAAACACTAAGACATTCCCGGATAAGGTTAACACAATAGTGAAGGATAGCCCGGTGAACTTGTCACTCAACCCGGTTATGGAACTGAACTACGGCGGGATGCTGACTAGGGGCATGTTGCATTTCGACGTGTCCAAGTTGAAAGGGATGGTGGACGACAAGACATATCCGGACATGGGTAAGCTCAAGCACGTGTTGAGGATGACCAACGCGGCGTCAGTGAACGACAGGGGGATAAACTGCCGGATGTTCGCCAGCGATTACGATGGGTACAAGCAAAGGGCTGTGTCGTTTGACATTATCCTTTTCCTCATACCTAACGATTGGGATTCCGGTAGAGGTTTCGATTATGCGCAGGACCTACACAACAAGTCGAGCCGAGGATTGTCGATTGACGGATCGAACTGGTACCAATACGCCAACTACATGAAATGGGATGAGGAAGGCATATACTCGACGGACAGTCTGTCAAGGGAGGTCGACCTGTTCACGTCCTTCAACGGAAACATGTCCGACATAGTCATAGCGTACCAGCATTTCGACGTAGGAAACGAGCCTATAGAGATTGACATAACTGACACTTTCAACAAGTGGATTACGGGGGAGTTATGCAACTACGGCATAGGCATCGCATTCTCTCCCAAGTTCGAGGAAACTAAAACGAAAATGACACAGTATGTCGGTTTCTTCACACAACATACCAACTCGTTCTACGAACCGTATGTGGAGACTACATATGACGACTATATATCAGACGACAGGGGGGACTTTTACCTTGACAAGGACAACAGGTTGTATTTTTATGCAAGCATCGGTGGTAAGCCTGTCAACTTGGACACACTCCCGGTATGCGTAGTTGACGGTGTTGAACATGAGGTGCGCCAACAGACGATAGGCGTCTATTACATTGAGATACGTATGCCCAGTTCTGAATACGAAGCCGAGGAGATGCACTACGACGTATGGTCTGGAATTAGGCACGACGGGCGTGACATACCGGACTTGGAACTTTCGTTTGTTACTAAACCGTCGGCCGGGTCCTACTCGTTCGGTTTGCCGGACAATTCCACCCCGTCATATGACAAGTTCGTCCCATCACTGTACGGAGTGTCCAACCGGGAAAAGATACGTAGGGGTGACGTGAGGAAAGTGACAGTCGAGTGCAAGATACCCTACACAACAAAGCAACTATACGCGGTCGAACACATGGAATACAGACTTTACACCATGCAGGGTGAGTCCGAGATCGACGTGATAGCCTATTCGCCTGTAGAGAGGGCGTACAACTGCAATTACTTCCTCATCGACACGTCACAACTTATACCGTCACGCTACTACGTGGACATCAAGGTCAAGTACGGTTTCGAGGAACTTTACCACAGGGACTTGATTGAATTCGACATAGTCAACGACAAGACGGAAGTTTTCGTGTGAAAGTTGCTTTTGCCAGGGTAGGCAGTACCTTTGCGGGATCATGGAAATAGAAAGATTTCAGAAACATATCAGTTAAGGCAATGATATAGCAGTTGACCTATAGAATCTTAAAATGCAGTCAGAAATGGCTGCATTTTAAGTGTCTGCAAATGTGTATCATTCTTTCTAAAACACAGATAGAGTTGTTTATTTGGCGTTCAAAAAATGTCTCTTCAAATAAAACAGGAAAGAAGGTTTGTAAAATAATGTCTGTACCTTTAACAATGTATTTAGCTGCGAGGTTACGAACCCTATGAAGCAAGAAGGTATAAAGAGCCGACCCTTATGGGTCAACTCCTATATCATTGCCTCAGTTAATCTTTATTGACTTAGATAATATCGCGTCGTAATTGATGTTCTCCAAGCTCGTTTGTTGGCATGGCACATTCATCGGGAACGAGTGTGTATGATTGAGAAGGACGTGTACTATCTTCTTGAGGAGTTCGACGAGCTCGTCTCCATATGCTACTGGGTGGGCGTTTTCTGTGATCCTCTTGAGTTCCTGTTCCGTTATCAGTTTTTCTGGATCGTTCAGCTTGAAGTCCGTCCTTGAATCGTGCGACAAGAGGTTAATTCTATCGGCCACAACGTTTATCACGCTTGAATAGGCGTTGCCGTTTGAGTCCTTCATTTTGGAATACTTCATCTGTATATACGCGAGATCGTCCTTGTTGAAAGTAAGGCTGTCACCGAAAGAACCGTAATCATTTGTCTTGAAACCACACCGGAGTCTAACCTCGTTCTCCTTCAATATCAGGTCGGCGTTATCCCTTCCCTCAATAGCCACGTCTTCTCTTTCCGGCAACGTGCCTTTGGTGTCCGGATTCATGTCCGGGTCTTTCATTGCCTTCAACTGCCATCCGTTCAACATTGTTGTAGCAGTGTAGTTATATGGGTCGAACTTCAGGTTCTGCGGCTGTGATATGACAGGACCGACGAAAAAGCGATTACCGTCTGACACTCCGGCATCTTGGAATATGACTAGTACGCACTCGTCCTTCTTCGGGTTTACATGCAGGTGCTTTGGCATTAGGGGAAAGGCGTATGGCAACTCATCGACAGGTGTTTCAGGGTCATCCAACGATGGTATCCTGACTTTTATGCGCAATCCGTGTTGGTCGTCGTCGACAGACAGTACCTTGCATATGTGCAACAATGTTTTATTCTCCATTTATGCCGTTCCTTTTTTTCAATATAGCGTCTAATTTGTTGTATTCATCTGATATCTCGGACATTCGTTGGTACGCTTTCGCCATCAATACCTTGTTGTTATCGAACTCTGTCATGAGTGACTTCATTTTGTTGCCCAACTCGGCGTTAGTCATCATCCTTGGGTCAATCTCCATGCTAATAACATCCTTATTCGATTATTCCCATCGTTTTACCGACCATGGTGTTCGTTGACTGGACAACGACAGGTCCCCCCGCGTTGCCGCCAGTGCCCGTTGTCATAATACTTCCTGGCGTTATCACACAGCTTACCTTGGCGTTATCCTTTATCTCCCTGACTATCTCCTCCGAGAATATCCTGACGAAGGCGTTTATCTTGTTGGGTGTCCCGTCAGTGTTAACGCCCGTCTCTATCCCGGCTTCTGGTAGTCTTCTTATGATTGAGCTTGCCAATGCTATGGCAGACAGTCCCGGCCTCTTATACACCTCACAGACGAGGAGCAATGGCGGTATGGATGCCAACGGCGGTCTTATGCTGTCGAAAGCCCTTTCAATAGCGTTTGATATTCTCTCAATCCATGACATTTAGCATTCCTCCTCTGGTTCTGTCTCTTGTTCGTATATGTCAGCGTAGTCGACATTCCCTATGTCGAAGTCTATTATCCCCCTGTTCCGCTTGAAGCACTCCACGAGCCTCCTTTTGAGACGTATGTAGTACTGTGACTGCTCAAGAGCCATCTTGACGCCAAGTTCCTTCGCCAAGTCGCCTATTATCTTCATCAGTTCGGCGACGAGGTACTTTATGAGTTCGTCCCTGACCGCCCTAATCATCAGGACTATGAGCTGTCGATGGAATTCTATGAAATCCTTAAGACTGAAGTTGTGGTCACGCCCGAGCAGCTTGAGGTTCACCGCGAATAGCAGGTAGAGCTTTGGCGATAGCATCGCAGACGTCAAGACGTAGGCTAATTGGCTCACTATGTTCTCGAAGAAGCTGATTCTTGCGCCATACCCAACCTTGTCGTACATTGAATACGACGTGTCGGATATCGACTTGCTTATTTCCGTAAGCGAACCGCTTATGACACTTTGTATCGTCTCCTTCGACGCTGAATCACTTATAGCGTCCAACGATGACATTATGGACGAAGCGTCAACCTTTACACCGGTAGTCTCCTCCCCATCATTAGTATACAGGCCAAGCCTCGTCATTTCGGCCTTGTATGACATCTTGTCATAATCGTCGTTGGTGAATGAGAAGAAACAGTCGTTTATCACGGCGTCGTCAGTCTCGATGATGCCATTGACAAGCCTCTCGATTTCGTACTTGACGAAAAGTTGCTCGTATGACAGGTTCAGGTCTATCGTTATGCAGTTCGTGAGTCCATCAATGAGCAATGCCGCCACCGCCCTCGGATCGAACATCTTTATCGACATGACGTAGTCGTAATTAAACTCCGCTATCGTCTTTCCGTAATATTTGTTGTCCGAGATGTTTATTCCGCCATAGTTGCCCGTCACGCCAGAGAGGTTTCCATAAGCTGTTTTCTTGCCGTTCTTTGCTGTTTGCAAACTGTCGTTTTTGTTGTGGATACCAGCCAATACGTTTTCCCTTTTCCTCTTAAGGTTCCAGTATGTCGTGTTATGTGTCTTTTCCGAAATCGTGCCAGACGCGAAATCCTCGTCATTCTTCCCCATGGCGGCGTCTATCAATTCCAACTCTCTTTGTAACTCCTCGATATCTTTGCCGAGGTTTGTTATCTGCACGTCATAGTTGAAAATGGCACTTTCTACGTTTGTTATGTCTTCCTGATTACCTGTCATATCTCCGATGAACACATGGAGACATGTCCCGTACGGCGTCTGCAATCCGTTGAGGTTTTGTCCTTTCGCGTTAACCAAGCTGTCAGGGCTTTCCCTATAGTACATGGTGACGATGGCGTCACTGTCGTTCCCGCCATTGTTAACCCCTTTCCATACCTCCCTTTTTGTTGACCTGTTCTTCGTGTACCACAGTAGGGCGTCGAAATCTGACAGTTTGGCGTCCTTCGATTCAGCCTCTATCTGTCCGGCATAGTCATACCCATCACATCCGAAGTACATGTACCGTCCTGCGTTCTTTATGAGTGAACCGGCTGAAACCAATGGAGAGTAGTTGAACTTACCAAAGAGGTCTAATCCCCTCATGTCGAAGACAATCCCCTTCATGAGGAGGTCTTCGGTTATGTACGGGTTGAGGGAACAAGACAGTAGGTTCTTGATGTTAGACAGCAATATCCCCTTTATGGTTATCTCAAGCTCCGGCAACATGTACGCGATGTACTTGGACAGGATATTCACCATCCTCTCGTACCCTGCCGTGCTTTTGAATAGATCGACAAGGAAGTCGATTGGGTTCAATGACGCGTTGGCGGACAGGCCGACACTTGTGGTATCAAGCTCCGGGTATTTCTCAAGGATTGTAATAGCCGAGTTAACTGTGGCTATCGTGTCCGATTTCGCCCTCTTAGGATTGTACGCCATCTATCAACCGATACTGTATTCTTGCCTCTCTTCCGTCTCTTCGACCTTGATGTTATCCATCTTCTGTACGAACTCGTCCCAGTCCCCGACGGCGTCGCTTTCCGTGAACGCCTTTTTGACGTTTCCGTTGAACTTAACGACCTCGGTCATAAGTTTCGCTATCTCAAGCTTCCGGCCTAGCGCCTTGTCCTTGTTTGCGATGAAGTCGTTCATCGCCTTCGCGTACTTGGCTTTCGCGTCGATGGCTTCCTCGTTCAGTGTCACAGACGACGACAGCCTCGTCATTTCCTTCTCGATCCTCTCTATGTTCTGGCAGGATTCATGGTAGAGTTCCTGTAGCAGCTCCTCTATCTTGTCTACGGAGTTAAGTCTGAGTTTATATTGTTTAAGTGCCTTCATACTCTATAAGTAGTCGCGTTTCGCGCCTCACTCGTTAATCATGTCAGCCTTGATGCCGTAATATAGCGTCTTGTATTTTTTCATGGCTTCCCTGACTTCCTTGGTTGACAGCCTTGTGTACTCCTTAACGAAAAAAAGGAAAGACGCCTTGTTGAATTTACCCTTTTTGAGTACAGAGAATATCTCTTCCCAATTATTGAATATATCAAGCAAGGCGTAGCCGACATTCCTTTCATTTTTTGTCATTTGCCCGCTATCGTCGTTAAGCATCCTCTCCAATGTCTCGGCGTTTCTGCGTATAAGTTCAGTGTTGAATTCGACAAGCTGTTCATCCGCGTCGTTGTCCAACCTTCTCTCAATGCCGGATGATAGCGAATCTATCGACTGATTCATCTCGGTCTTTTTCATGTCCTGTGTTCGTTTCAAGAGCAGGTGGCGTTTGCATATCGTACCGAAGTACGAATACGCCTTATACCCCTTGCTGAAATCGAACTTGTCCATTTTGGTGGCGAGGAAGCCCATGGTGTCGTGAAAAGTGTCCTCGAAGTCCTCTGAAGGTGTGAACAGCCCATATCTTCGTATTATCGACTCGATCATCTTCGTAAATGCAGGATAAAGCTTTTCTCTGAATATCTTGTCCCTATGTAGCTTGTTGTCGCTTTCCATGTACTCCCTAAAAGCGGCCTCCTCCTCCTCGCAGAAGTAGCCGCTTCTATTGCTTGGGTTAGGTTTCCTCCCCCTCTTCTTCTTCACCGTCCCTTCCGTTACAGTATCGTCCATCACACAATCATTTCACTTCCTCTTCAGTCGCGCACGATATGCCCTTCTTTCTGTCCCTCAGGTACGGGTACTCCCTAATCGCAAGCTCAAACCATTTCCTGACCTCATCGTTGCTGATTGTCCTAATGTACTCGTCAGTCAAACTGCCTTCGCGCCCGACGATGTGGACATATCCCTCCTTGGGGACTACAAGACCCTTAAGACCATTGTGGGTCATCCTCAACAGCAGCTCGTAATTGAAGGCCACCTTGATGGATGGCTTGTATCTGCCGACCTTCATGAAGTCGTACCGGTTGATGATAGCACCGGTCAGATTGAAAAGCGAACACCTCTCAAGCCTCTTGATGTTTATCACACCGATTGGGTCATCGTCGCCGTCCGTGTCTGTCGGGAATGCGTTTGAAAGCCCGAACTCGTTGCCAAACGACCATTGCCCGTTATCGACCGAATACTGCGCGTTTATCGGCAGGAATACACTCATGGAATCGTTGCAAACGTAATATTCGGAAAAGTTCCTGAACCAGTTTGGCTTGTACATGTCGTCCATCTCAAGGATGGAGAAGAAGGCTGACTCGCAATCGTCAACTGCTCTGTTCACTTGTGAACAGAAGTCCGTTTCTCCGTCGTTTCCCACCAATCGGACATCATTCACACTTGCCCACTTTGACAGCCCGCACGAACTGTCCGAGATAATCGCGGCCGGCGCCACGACATATGTATACACCTCACCCAACGAATATTGTTTCTCTGCCACCTTAACGCTGTCATATGAGGCATCAAGCATATTCTTGACGTTATCGTCGAAGTAATGCACCGGTATAATCACGTCAATGTTAATCATCTACAGCCTTTTTTTCGACACTTTCCTTGATTTCCTTTATTTCATTTATCCTGTCCAAGAACATATTGTCCGCGAACCTCGATACATCTTCAGCCCACTTCTCTTGCGTGTATGCATCGGAGGTCTTTTTCATCTCGTCATATATAATTTCCGGTGTCAAATCCTCCATCCAGTCGTTGATTACATGCATCAAGACGTCCGGTATGTCATTCAGCGAATTAACCCAATAACCGTTGTCTTTGAGCTTGTTGTCGTCACCCATCCATTCCGGTATTGTCTCGGGTATTTTTCCTATCGTGACACAACCGCACTTCATGCTCTCTATCGCGTTGTTGCCGAATGGCGTGTCATAGTCAACCCATACAGTGATGGCGCCTTCCTTTAGGAAATCCGCATATTTTTCCTTGGGAAAGTTCCTCAAGTCTCTGAATGGGACAAACTGGAAAAGTGGGTATTTCCAATAGAACAACTTCACGATGTGTTCGGCATCGTTCTGATTTTTCGTCACCATGTTCACTATCAGCCTCTTCGCATTTTCCGGTCTATTGAAACAAAGCGGAAAACATGGATTGATGACTGTCGTGTCCACATACCTGAAGACAGACTTGAGCAAGCTTTCCTGCACGGAGTTCGTGACTATTGCGTCCTTTATCCCATAATTAGCCCACTGGTCACCGAAAGTCATGAATTCCGTTATATGCCTCATGTTTTGAAGTATGACGTACCTCTTGCAAGGGACGTGCCTATCGAATGTCTCCTTCATGAGGGACGAAAACACTTCCGGTATAAACAGGAAGTCAGAAGGCGCCACGTTCCACTGTTCCTTAGCCACATTAAGATGCCTCAGTTGCGAATACTCAACGCCAAGCCAGTCCGACACGCCGATAAACCTCCTGTTATCATCCGGCAGCTCCTGCCTGCTGTTCAGGTCAGACAGTTCATCATCTGTGTACTCGTTCTCAAGTTGGTACACCATGCAAACGTTATACCCGGACTTATGGAGCGTATATGCGAACTCGTATATGTATTCCATTTTCGCATTAGGATAACCCTTCGTGTCAGCGACGAAGAAGTAAATAACCGATTCCCTCCCTTCAAGGGTCTTCAACGCATTGTTTATCCTGTCAATTACCGTATTCTCTTTATCAGTGGTCATCTATCAATCTAATAATTCCGTATCTAACAAGTGTGTCGAAACCAATCCTCTGCCCAAACAGCATGTCTTCGACGTCCTTGACCGCTATCAGTCCGTCATCGTTCATATATTCGTCAGTGACGAGCTTCAATAGCATCGTCAGCAGCTCGAACCTCATCGAGTTGTTCCCGTCGCTAATCGATGACTTGTATTCGCTTAATTCCTTTGACCTGAGCATCAACCCATTCGAATTAATGCCGTCATTCTCCCACACCTCCGTAATCGACGAGTTCTCAAGCTTCTCTGCGTTGGACATAGACAGACAAACCTCCATGAACCTGTCAATATCGACATAGCATCTCAACATCATCAAACCTCCCCGTTAACAATCTTAAGCACGATCTCGTCCTCGTCGCATATTACGTCCATCAACGACTTGAACTTGTAATCTGGTTCGCATTCAACGTTGTAAGGCGTTTCTATCA
>JAGCWQ010000215.1 GCA_017961765.1 Paludibacteraceae bacterium
CTTTCAATTTTGTAATTTAGCGGTATCAGAAACAGCTACGTTTGCAACTGCCTCATTGCCGTACTGTTGTGAATTGCTTTCAATTTTGTAATTTAGCGGTATCAGAAACAGCTCACGACTTCTTCACGATGGTCACGCCTACGTTGTGAATTGCTTTCAATTTTGTAATTTAGCGGTATCAGAAACAGCTTAAGACGGCTATCCTAGATGCTTGGTTTAGTTGTGAATTGCTTTCAATTTTGTAATTTAGCGGTATCAGAAACAGCACAATTGATACAACGCTTTGATTCACATTATTTTAGACACTGTTTTTGAAATAAAAATCGCATCTTTTCGATGCGATTTTTTTTGTATCCATAGAAGAATTATTTTCCTAACCACGCTCCTATTTTGAGTTTTCGAGCGTTGTCCATCTTGATTTCCAAGCAGGCTGTAGTAGCCATCAACAGGCAAAGACAAGGCAACGGAGACCTTCCAATCCTCACAACCAACCTATTTTACAAGGATTTTCCGTTTAAACTGCTTTTCCTTTCAACGTCACGACCGGCACCAACATCTCTTCCATGGAGATACCGCCATGCTGGAACGTTCCCTTATAATAGGAGACATAATAATTATAATTGTTCGGATAGGCAAAGAAGTCGTCATTACCTGCAAAAACATAAGTTGAACTCACGTTAGGCGAAGGCAAGCCAATCTTATCCGGTTGCTTAATTGCAAAAACCTCCTTGGCGTTATAGTCCAAATTCTTACCTACCTTATACCTCAAATTCGTGTTCGTATTCTTATCGCCCACAATCCGAATGGCATTGTTGGTACGGATGGTGCCATGGTCGGTCGTAATCAAGACCTTCACATTCTTCTGAGCCAACAGCTTCAAGAAATCCAAGATGGAAGAGTGTTTGAACCACGACAAAGTCAACGAGCGGTAGGCCGCCTCAGAGGAAGCCAACTCCCGTATCATCTTCGACTCCGTACGGGCATGGGAGAGCATATCGACGAAATTGAAGACCACCACGTTCAATTGGTTCTGCATCAACGAAGCCATATTCTCCACCAACTTCTCTCCCGATTGGGAATCATTGATCTTATTGTAGGAGAATGTATATTTCTTACGGAAACGGTCTATCTGCGTCTGGATCAACTCCTCTTCATGGAGGTTCTTTCCCTCCTCGTCCTCCTCCTCTACCCAAAGTTTAGGGAACATCCGCTGAATCTGCAACGGCATCAAGCCTGAGAAGATGGCATTGCGGGCATATTGGGTAGCCGTCGGCAGAATGGAGCAATAGAGGCTTTCATCCACCGTGACAAAATCACTCCGCAACAACTCCTTGACAACCCGCCATTGGTCGAAACGGAAATTGTCTATCACGATGAAAAAGACCTGTTCGCCTGCATCCAGCAAAGGGAAAACCTTCTTCTTAAACAAATCATGGCTCATCATCGGACGGTCAGCACCCTCCTTAAACCAATCCTCATAGTTCCGCTTGATGAACTTGACAAACGTGGAATTGGCCTCGTCCTTCTGCATACGCAAGACCTCGTCCATCTGATTGCCGGCGTTTTCCAACTCCAACTCCCAATAGACCAACTTGCGATAGACATCCATCCAATCTTGAAAAGTCAACGAATCGTTGATCTGCATGCCGATACGGCCAAATTCAGAACGGTAGCTGTCGGTAGCCGTTGCCGAGACAATCTCCTCCTTGTTGATGTTTTTCTTGAGAGAAAGTAGAATCTGGTTGGGGTTGACAGGCTTAATCAGATAGTCGGCAATCTTATTACCGATGGCTTGGTTCATGATATTCTCCTCCTCGCTCTTGGTAATCATCACCACGGGAACAGTATTGTCAATCTCCTTTATCTTCGAAAGAGCCTCCAATCCGTTCATTCCCGGCATGTTCTCATCTAGGAAAATGATGTCGAAATGTTCCTTGGAACAAGTCTCCACCGCATCATAGCCGTTGCTCACACAAACCACCTCATAGCCCTTCTTCTCCAAGAAAAGGACATGAGCCTTCAACAAATCTATCTCATCGTCTGCCCAAAGTATTCTACTCATTTTCAATCAAATTAAGGATTCATTCGGAACCATCAGCGACCCAAATAGAGACGCTTGAACAATTCCATATACACATTTATATTACCCGACTGCTTTAACGTCTCCAAATTATCCTTGGAGATAACGATGTTCTTATATTGCACACCACTTAGAGCCGTCTTGATCTCCACGCTCTTCACCACTTGGAGGATATAGCGCTTAGCCGTCGTCGCATCAGGGATAACACCGACCACATAGATACGAGGAAATGCCGACGTAGAATCCATCGTGAGCGAAAGATTCAGCAACGGGTTGGCGGTTTTGTTATAGGCATCCACAGCACTCTTAACCGCCTCGTCCTTTGAGGCATTGGCCGCCAATATCACATAATAGTGAGGAGCCTCGTCATCGTAAGTATATAAGCCCTTGTATTTTTTCAACTCCTTCTTTGGTCCAGCATTCTGAGGTTTCTTCTCTTGCTGGGCTACCGATTGCTTAGCTGGATCAGCCTTCTCCGCAACAGCCTCTTTCGGTTTATTGTCAACCGCCTCCGTTTTCACAGGCGCAGTCTCTTTCTGATTCCCCTTCGATTTCTGGTCTGCCGTCAACTTCGCCTTCATCAAATCCTCACCCTCCTTGACGTTTTGCAAAGAAGAATTCTTATCCGAAATCTCCTCCAAAGCCTTTTGATCCATATCCACCAATTCGACCTTAGCCTTTCCTGAAGAGGCTTTGCGGGTCTTACGAACAGCGAGGATGCTGTCATTGTAGAACTTCTCGTACTCCTCCATCGAATATTTCAAGCCTATCAGCTCGCTGTTCTCCACAGAGATCAGATGGTACTTATACTCCGTTCCATTCAACAATTTGCGGACTCCATCATCCTCGAAGATACCGTTGCTATACCAGAGAGCCTCCTCCAGATTGTCAAGACCAGAAACTGTCAAAGTACCGTTTCGGAGGGAGAGGTCGAAGTCTTTTACCAAGAACTTCGTGAAGTTATACATGGCCGTCGTATAAAGCAGACGGTTAGGGTTCACACTCGCCGTATCAGTTTCCAACCTAAAGATATAAGGAACATTCGGATTGGAAGAGAGGAGACGCTCACCCACGCCGTTTTGTGCGGCCTCGGCCTGAGCCTGCTCATCACGCAAAGCACTCAATGCACCAGGCGTTCCTGCCGTAGGGTTGTTGCCCTGCGTCATCAATGCCAAGATATCCTTTGCCATAGGAGCCACGTCGCTGGTCGGATAACGATCCAACAAATCCTTCAATGCCGTAGAGAAGGAGTCGCGACTACCCGTCTTACCGATACCCAACGAACGCAACAGCAAGAACTTAGGCATCAGCGAAGAGACTGGATAGGTCTTCTCCATATACTCCGTGCTACGGTTAACCTCGGCAAAATCGCCCTTCAAATAAGCCTTGTAGGCATCCTGATAGAGAGAATCCTGCTCCGTCAACATACGCTCCAACTTAGCCCTATAGTTAGGGTCAGAGAGAATCTTGGCATATTTGGTATCTGGATATTGGCTAACCAACAAATCCCTGTAAGTCGTCTCGACATTCGAATCCTGCATCTTTCCTCCTATACGATAAGCATAGAAATAGGCATCAGGCACCCGCTTGTCAGAAGGGAAGCGACGACAAAACTCCTTGAATGCCTCCACCGCCCGAGGATAATCCTGCAACTTCTCATCGTAAACGACACCCATGTTAAACAACGCATCGGCAATCTGCTTGTCGGAAGCCTCCACCTGTTCAGGAGTAAAAGGCATCTGACGCAAATAATACTCCGGACGCATAGGGTCGTTTTCAGCAGACAAGGCTGTCTTTTTCTGTGCAGGCTGTCCATTACTATCCAAGCCACCTTCACCTTCCGCATCCTGCTCAAAAGAGGAGGCATCAGCCAAAGACTCCTCCGAGAAGACGGTGATTGTCTTATTCTTACGGTTCCAATCATCCTCCAACTTACGTCTTCCGAATTTCTTTTGGAACTCCAATTTACCCTTTTCCACAGTGCTCCGATTGGAGAAATACCAAGTGCTCCGATTCTGCTTGCCAAGAGCACGGTCGTCCATGATCGCCATGTTCTCTATCTCCATACCCAGGCGTTCACGTTCCAAACGTTCCTGCTCCTCCTGCTTGCGGCGGGCAATCTCCTCATCCCTTAACCTCTTGATGACAGAATTGATGACCGCCATACGCGTCTCACGGGGAGCCTTAGCCAAGAGTTGCAAACTATCTTGCAACTGAACGGTCTCATAATCACGAGCCAACTCATCCAAAACTGGAGCCAGTTTGGAGACACGAGCATAATCATCGTGAGTCTGGTCGATTATCGTGATGGCCTCCGCATAGCAAGGTTGTGCCTTGAAATACTCCGCACGTCCGTAGTAGATGTCACCCAAAGAGATGAGGGTCTGCGCCTTCTCCAAACCGTTACGGGTACTCTTCTCCGCCGATTTGATATAGTTGGCTATAGCCTCAGCCGTATCGCCCTTTGCCAAGTAAACATTACCGATGGCATAATAAATTTGATCCAGATAATCCTTGTTTTTCGACTTCTTTGCCATCTTCTCCATCGACTTGACGATATTCTTGCTTTCACCACCCGAATAGACCTCCGTCTGGCGGATCTTTGCATTGAACTCCATCTCGTAAGTTGTAGTGGAAGAGAGCAACTTTTCATACATCTCGTAAGCCTTCTCCTTCTCGCCCAAAGCTTGATACAATTGACCGGCAATAAAGGTAAAACGTTGGCGCGTCTTCTTTTTCTTCTCCGTCTCTATCGCCGTCAACAAGTAAGGAATCGCCTCCTTATACTCATGTTGGGCAATCAACAAATCGGCGAAAGCACCCGCATAGAGGTTGTTCAGACGGTCGTCGAACTCCTCGTCGGAAACCTTCTTCAAGATATCCTCAGCCTCGTAGAACCAATCCATCTCCTTCATGGACTTCGCCTTCCAAATAGAAGCCTCCGCCACGAGAGCCTTGTCCTCCGAAAAATGTTTGGTGATATAGGTAAACATGGCCGAAGCAGCCAAATAATCATTGGAGTAATATTTTGACTTGGCGAAAAGCATCCAAACGTCATCCATCTTAGGGTTGAACTCCTCTTGATTGTAGAAAGAGGCATATTTCGGATTACGCATCTTCTCGTAGTTCTTCTTAGGTTTCTTCTTAATAGAATGCTCCTTTATGGCCTTCTCGCACTTGTCCTGCGTACGCTTCATGTCGCTGACAGCCACGCCCTTCGTTGCAGAGTTGCTGACGGGATACATGTCGATGACATTGGAGTAGTCAATTCGTTCCGCCTCTTCAATTTTCTTATAGCCCTTTTTATACGACTCGTTCGCATTGAAATAGACATTGTATTTCGTAGTCATGGCATGGTAGCCACGTCTTGTAGCCGTATTTTTCTTTGTGGAGCAGCCCCCAAACACGAGCAACAAGAACAACCCTGATAATATGACAAATTTGGTTTTCAAAACTATTTTCATTTATTATTACAAAAATACAACTGCATTATAAGCAAAAAATTGTCTTTCAGACCCATCATTTCGAGAAGAAAGTTCGAATCACGTCATTCGTATTCGCATAAAGCAATAAAGCCAACACGAAGAACATTCCCAACATCAACGCCAACTCCATGAACTTCTGGCTTGGTTTACTCTTGAAAACAATCTCATACAAGATGAACAACACATGTCCTCCGTCCAATGCCGGAATTGGCAAAATATTCATAAAAGCGAGTATCAGCGAGAGGAATGCCGTCACCTCCCAAAAGATATGGAAATCGAAATCTGCAGGAAACAAACTCATGATCGTCAAGAATCCGCCCAAACTTTCGCCACCGCCTTTCGTGAAGAGATATTTCATATCGCCCACATAACCAGTCAGTTTTGAAACACCCTTACTGATTCCGACAGGGAACGACTCGAAAAAGCCATACTTTATCTCAACAGGCGTATAGAAATAACTCAACGGCTTCATATAGACACAAATACGACCATTTTCATCAGGTGTAAGCTGCAAGGAAAGAGTATCCGCCCCTCGTAGGACAGAGACTGACAACGCCTTCCCTTTCGACTCGGAGAAAAACGAACTACAATCCGAACGGAAGACGGGTGTCCCATTGATAGCGAGCAACCTATCCCCATTCCTCAAACCAGCCTTGGCCGCAGGGGCATTCGGCATGACAGAATCAACGACAAAAGGCAACCTGAAACTGGCAAAACCTTCCCGACCAAGCATCAAACGCTGCATGAAATCAGAAGGAATTTGAATATCGACAAGCGTACCGTTTCGTCTAACCGTCACCGTCCTAGCCTCAACGACACTTCGGAAAGCCGCATCGTCATATGCGCCATCCAACAAAATGCCATCCGCAGAATGAAGCACATCACCGTCATGGAAACCAACCTCTTGCGCCGCCTTACTAAATTCCATACCATAGGTAGCCGAATTTAGCGGAACATAGGCATCGCCCCAATGGAACGCAATAAAAGAATAGATCAAGAGAGCCAATATGAAATTAAAGACGACGCCTGCCACAGAGACCAACAGACGATGCCACGCAGGATGAGAACGATACTCATACTCCTTCTCCGGCTCTGCCAGTTGTTCGCGGTCCATCGACTCGTCCACCATACCAGCAATTTTGACATACCCTCCAAGAGGCAACCAACCTATACCATACTCGGTGTCACTATTTTTAGGCTTATACTTAAACAAAGAAAAGCCAGGATTAAAGAATATATAAAACTTCTCCACCTTAATCTTGCAAATCCGGGCAAACAGAAAGTGACCGAACTCATGCACCAGCACAAGAATCATCAAGGATAGGAAAAACTGAAAGAGGGAAGTCAACATGAACTATCTTTTTTAATTTAACTTACAATCAAATCAACGACAAGGCCACCTTTCGCGATTCCGCATCAGTAGCCACATAATCGTCGTACGTCGGTTTGGCTATGAAAGAGACACGACGCATCGTCTCTTCTATCACATCGGACATCCGAAGGAAGCCAATCTGCTCTTTCAAGAAAGAAGCGACCACCACCTCATTGGCAGCGTTCAAGATACATGGCATATTTCCGCCCTTATGCAACGCCTCGTAGGCCAACGCCAAGTTTCGGAAGACCTCCGTGTCTGGCTTTTCAAAGGTTAGCGGAGGACAATTGTAGAAATCCAAACGAGGATAATTGTTCTTCAAGCGCATCGGATAACCGAAAGCGTACTGGATGGGCAACTTCATATCAGGCAAACCCATCTGCGCCTTCACGGATCCATCCTCGAAACGAACCATCGAATGAATCAACGACTGAGGGTGGACAACCGCCTCGATCTGGTCTGGTCGGACATTAAACAACCATTTTGCCTCAATCACCTCAAATCCCTTGTTCATCATGGAAGCAGAATCAATCGTGATTTTCGCCCCCATGTCCCAATTCG
The DNA here is from genome assembly GCA_017961765.1 of Paludibacteraceae bacterium. Classification (GTDB taxonomy): domain Bacteria; phylum Bacteroidota; class Bacteroidia; order Bacteroidales; family Paludibacteraceae; genus RGIG10190. The sequence goes on from JAGCWQ010000215.1 coordinate 7,499, forward strand.
GATGCTTCAAAGCTGCCGCAGGAGTCACATTCTCCAAGAACTTGCGATCCTTTCCACGGAAAGGACCACCGGAAGCCGTCAATATGATTTTCTCTATCGGGCTCAATTCACCGGCCAAACATTGAAACACAGCCGAATGTTCCGAATCGACAGGGAGAATGGCGCACTTATATTGCTGAGCCAAGTCGCAGACCAAATCACCCGCCACAACTAACGTCTCCTTATTTGCCAATGCGATAGTCTTACCCGCCTTCAAAGCGGAAATCGTCGGTTTCAAACCAGCATAGCCCACCATGGCAGTAAGCACAATGTCAACAGGCTCCATCGCTGCCACGTCCGCAATCGACTCAGCACCAGCGAAGACCTTTATCGGCAAGTCGGAGAGCGACTCCTTCACGAAAGAATACTTATCCTTATTGGCGATGACCACCACCTCGGGATTGAACTTACGAGCTTGCGCCACAAGTTCCTCCGCCCTATTGTTTGCCGTAATGGCATAGACTTCAAAAAGTTCTGGTTGGTTCTCAATGACCTCCAAAGCCTGAGTTCCGATAGAACCCGTCGAACCTAATATTGCGATCTGCTTTTTCATCTCTTTCTCCTTTAATTAGAAAGCACTACTTAAACGACAAATAAGTTGCTGGATTGACAGGCTTGCCCGCCTTCCATATTTCAAAATTCACTTCAAACTCGGAAGCCTTGCCCAAGAATGTAGCCAAGATCTCACCGGCATGAATATCGTCACCCACCTTCTTCAAGAAAGGCTGCTTTATCCGATAAATAGAAAGCATGGCATCAGCATGCTGCACCTGCAAGACATAATCGCCCTTTCCATCATAACCAGAGAAGACCACCACACCATCCAAAATGGAATGGACACTGGACTTGCGCTCCGCCACGACCGTCATGCCGTAACGTCCCTGAGAAGGGTCAAACTTGGCTGTAACCAAACCGACCACAGGCGAACACATCAAGAACTCTGACGAAGAGCTTTGCACCGGAGCTGAAGCGCTCGACTTTTCCGACTCCTCATATTCGGAACGGAAAGCAAACTCCTTCTTCGAAGGGTCCAAATTATAATGTTCGCGTTCCTTCTCCGTAATAGACTTAATCGTAGCCGACGAATCGACAGGAATCTCACAGGCCATCACACGCCGCAACATATCCACATAAGCCGTGTTCGTCGTCACAGCCTCATACATGGAATCGATACGAACCGCATCGACCAATATCTGTTTACGTAGTTTCGCATTATCCGTATAACCCGGCAAGAATCCCCGCAGAGGAGTATAGATAATCAGCACCGCTATGATGAAGAAATAAAGCACCGCCACGAAAAAGACGGAAAGAAATACATTCAACACGGAAAGACGAATATGCCAAACATCTTCCAATGTGTTTTCGTTCAAAATAGACAACTTATATTTGAAACGAATTTTCTTATAAAACGAACTCTTCTTTTTCATCTATACAAATTCTAATAAACGCCTGCAACCATTATCACAGGCCCACTCGCCTACGCCGGAACTCGTAGCAGGTTATAGCCGTAGCCACAGCCACGTTCAACGATTCGGAACACCCCTCCCCCGTTTGGAAAGAAGGAATATACAACCGGTCCGTCACCCTTTGGGAGAGTTCCGAAGATATGCCATTCCCCTCATTCCCCATCACGATGATGCCACAAGAAGGAAGCTCCTTTTCATATATGTTCTCACCCTCAAGGAAAGTGCCAAAGACAGGCAACCGACCGCTCATTTCATCCAAGAGACGGTTCAAATCGCCATAATGGACATCGACACGTCCCAAAGCCCCCATCGTAGATTGGACGACCTTCGGGTTGTACAAATCCACCGTATTCTCAGAACAAATTATATCCTTGATGCCAAACCAATCCGCGATACGGATAATCGTACCCAAATTGCCTGGATCCTGCACCGCATCAAGCATAAGCGAAAGACGGGAAGGCAACGCCTCCTTTTCCAAGGCATACTCCCTCTTATAAAAGAGAGCCAAAGCAGACTGAGGACAACACATCAACGAAGCCCGCTCCATTTCATCACGAGAGACCTCCACCACCTCCTCTGCCTGCCAATCCCGATGGGATGAGAGAAAATCTGCTGTTGCCAACAAAAGTTTACAACGGAACAAAGGGAACAAGTCTGAGACGATTTTGTTTCCCTCCGCCACAAATAAAGAAGACTCATCCCTCTCCTTTTTTCGGGAAAGAGACTGCACCAACTTTATCTTACCTTTGCTCAACATAGTGTAACGCTTACTCTACATTAACCAACCATATATCATATACCATCGGACGGTAATCGCCCATATCAGACGAAGACAAGCCCGAAAGCATCTGATTTGTGCCATTTCCCACAGCGAAAGGAATGATGACCCGGCAATTGCCACCCGCCCTCATCAAGCGAACTGCATTTTGGAATCCCACTCCATAGATACTGCCCGAAGTTGACGACAACGTGAAAGAGACAGGATCTGCCGAGTTTTTGGAGGTACAGCTATAATAGACCTTGCCATCCAAGTCAGTGCCCACATAACGCACATACGCCCTATAGCCAGTCTGAGGCTTCATAGTGCCTTCGCCCTTGGCTATCTGATGGTAAAACATACCGTAAGAGTCCTTAAAATAGACGGGCCGTCCGTCGGAAGTAAACCACTCGTCGTCTCCTTCCGGCAAGGTGTTGACCACCTCAATGTTCTCCTTTTTCAAGTAAGAACGGATTGCAGCATTCTCCTCGTTCACATAATCCGCATAACTCTTTGACCTGCTACACGACGATGCTCCTAGAAGCAACATCAAGAGAGCGCACACATACAATTTCAAATATCCAATCATAAAAATCTATATCTCCGAAAATATTTTATTCAACTCGGGAAAATGCTATTTCCGTTTCTCTATCAAAACGACTTTACAAAAGAGAGGGTTCCACGGAGGCACACAGCCAGTTTTTCCCGAAACACCATACCCCAAATAGGAAGGAATGATGAACGTACCCGAACCAGAGACTTTCAACATTTTGACAGCCTCCTCCAACCCTTTTATAAGATTTCCCTTTCCCAAACGGACCATCTTCACCGTTTCGCGAAGGTCGTCACAAGTCGTTCCGTCCAACAAGGTAATCGTATAACGGATAGTCACCTCGTCAAACTTGGCAACCGTATCCCCATACCCAGCCTCATCAATGCGGTAGTATAGTCCAGAAAGTGTCGTATCCATTTGCAAGCCCAAAGAGTCGATATAATGCTTGATATCCTCACGTTCCAACTCCATGAAGCCCACGTTCAAGGCAAGCAAATCGTCATTTATCGTATTCTTCGGCAACTTGTTGAAAGGCACCTGAGGAGCATCATTGCTATGGCAAGCCACCACAGAAAGGAGAACCACAAGGGAGATGATTATATTCCAGAAATTACGCATTTTCCGTTCCCTTCTTTATTTCTGCGACCAACAAATCCTTATACTCAGGCAATGCCGCCTCGAACTTCTTCACCGTCTCATCCAAAGAGACATACGATTCACCGCCGGAAGCATTGAGATGGCCTCCTCCTCCAAAGACATTAGCAGAGAACTTATTAGTTGGGAAAGAACCTTGCGAGCGAAGAGAAATCTTCACCATACCCGCATCCTCCTTGATAAAGGCCGAAAAGACGATGCCCTTGATTGAAAGAGGGATATTGACAAAGCCCTCCGTATCGCCTTTGCGGAAATTGTACTTCTTCAACTCCGCACTTGTCAACGTAAGCAAAGCCGTGCCAATTTCAGGATATATCTTCATATTCTCGCTTAGGAGATGCCCCATCAAACGGAAACGGTCTGCCGAATAGTTGTTATAAACCTTGCGGTAGATAGCATCCTTATCGACACCTTTCTTAATCAACTCAGAGACAATAATATACATCTCCGCATTGTTGGAATTATAGGTAAAGGCCCCCGTATCCGTCATCATTCCTGTATAGATACACTCGGCGCACTCCTTCGTCATATCCGTGAAATAACCCATCCGGCAGATAATACGGAAAACCATCTCAGACGTAGAAGCCATTTGAGGGTAAGAAACAATAACATCCGCAAAGCCGCCTGGGTCAAGGTGATGATCCACCAAGACCGTCCTTGCCTGAGCATCCGCAACAACCGTACCCATCTCGCCAATACGGTGCAATGTATTGAAATCCAAAGCGAAAATCAAATCAGCCTGCGCAATCGCCTTATCCGCCTGCGCTTTCTTTTCCGCATAGACAAGGATTTCATTGCAACCCGGCATCCATTTCAAAAAATCGGGGAAGGCATTCGGCATGATTACCGTCACATTCTTCTCCATTATCCGCAAGAATTGGAACAAGGCGAGAGACGACCCTATCGCATCGCCATCAGGAGAGACATGGGAGACAATGACAATATTGTTGGCATTCAAAATCTCTTCTTTCGTCTGCTGAATCAACTCTTCATCTATAATCTTCGTAATCATACTATACTATTTTACTTGTGCAAATTTAATCTTTTATGATGAAAAGCACACTATTTCGGACGACTTTATAACAATCCTTAATTTTTGACATACAAAAGAAGGCTCGAAACAACGTCCAAACCAAAGAAGTCAGCCTCGAACAACACTTAGAAAAAAGATTTCCTTCCGCCTAAATAGAAGGCAAGTTGGAAAGCCACGACGCAAGCCTTTTCTATCAGAAAAAGGAAGAGAAAAATAAAAAATCATAAGTTTTTTTCAAAAAAATAGCCACTTTGTTTTCACATCCCGCCATTTTTGTATATTTACCGAAAATTATGATGCACCGTCACCATGTGGTATATTTATACGATTTTATTGTTTTTTTCATTCCACTTTGCCCTAACGGCGCAAACAACTTCTAACGGAACGAAGTCGGAATACAGAAGCGACAGGTACTTTTACACATATAGTTCCTGCATCGTCAACGCGCCAGCGGAAGAGGTTGAGTTGGTTCTGGATGAGATATACAATGGACTAAAGGTCGAACCCACAAAAAATCTTCGTTGGGCCTTTTATGGGTTAGGAAGACCCAAAAACAAAACCAAGGAGGACAACGTACAACTCTACGAGAAAAGTGTCACATTCTACCCAGAAACAGACGTTTACATCGTCAACCTCATGATGATCATCGACGAGAGCGACGTGACAGAGTTCAGCATCGAGGGAGAATTGAAAAGTGTAAAACACCCCACTGGCAAAAAGGACCTGAACCTCAACGTCACGAAAAAGGTCAAAGTTCTCAACGACGGGCACATCTGCATATCCTCCATACCCCAAGGACAAAACAAAACCGTCCTCACGCTCCACTCGAAATTGAGGTTCGGCTTCATCATCGACCTTTTCTTCACCCAAAGCAAATATAAAGAGGTGATAGAATGGAGACTCGCAAAATTCCTCGTAAACTTAAAAGATCGTGCGGAAGAGAATTATATGAGGAGAAGTTTAAATCCATGAAGGAGCACCAAGATACGAGTACAACGAGTATCATAAAACCATAAAAATGAACAAAATAGCTTTATTTTTTCTACTTACACTTATCCATCTGAGCGCATGCCAAGAGGAGAAAGTGGGAGAAGCCTTTTTTGCGGCCAAGCAAGGAGAGAAGTGGGGATATATAGACCAAAGAGGGAATTGGGTTATCCAACCTCAGTTTGAGAAGGCCCTTGGATTTTCAGAAGGCTTAGCCTTGATTATGGAGGACGAACAGTGGGGCTACATTGACAAAACCGGCAAGACAGTCATCAAACCCCAGTTTGTCCAAGCCGATACCTTTTCAGAAGGATTGGCCAGGGTAGAATGCTATGGTGAGGGCTGTGGATTCATCGACAAAAACGGGGAATTGGTCATCAAGCCTCAATTTGACTATGCCGAAAATTTTTCCGAAGGCTTAGCCTTGATTGGAGTTGCTGACGAATATGGTAGAATTGACAAATGGGGCTACATTGACAAAACTGGCAAGATAGTCATCGAACCTCAGTTTGAGCAAGCCGAAGACTTTTCAGAAGGATTAGCTCCGATTCTCCTCGAAGAAAGACGTTGCTTTATTGACCAAACAGGCAAGGTGGTTATTGCCCCCAAATTTAGCCTTGAGTCTTTCTTTAAATTCAAAGAAGGATTGTCTAAAATTATCATCAGAAACAAAAATGGATTCATCGACAAAACGGGAGAAATAGCAATCAAGCCTCAATTTGACTACGCCGGATCCTTTTCAGAAGGCCTTGCCGCAATTAGTATCAATGGGAAAGATGGCTTCATTGACAAAACTGGTAAGATTGTTATCGAGCCTCAGTTTGATCTTGGGAACGAACACAAATTCTCAGAAGGATTGTCCGTAATAATTGAAGATAGAAAAAAATATGGGTTCATAGACAAAACAGGCAAGGTCGTAATCAAGCCTCAGTTTGACTACGCCTGCCCATTCTCCGGAGGTCTATCCATAATTAAACTCGATGGAAAATATGGAGTCATTGACAAAACGGGCAAGATGGTGGTCAAAGCGAAGTTTGATGGTATTGCAATCGTTTCGTCAATGTTCGGGTGGTAGGAAGAAGGTGATTAAGGCGAAGTTTGACGACATAAAGTAAACAGCAAGAGGAAGAATCCTCAAATATCACAAATATTTGCATACATAGCATTTCGTCTGCGAATAAATTTGTACCTTTGTAGCCATAGAGTAGAGAGAGAGTTACAAACGGTTCTAAATTTATGTCAACAAACCCTAACAACAAAAGCAACATCAAATTCAACATCGGTCTTGATGCAGGCTCAACCACGCTAAAGACGGTTATCACAGACAATAACGGAGAAATCACATTCACCGATTACAATAGGCACAATGCCAACATTCCCCTAGCCCTTTCACAATCCTTAGAAAAGGCCTTGGAGAAACTCGGTGATTTCGAAGCAAAGATAGCGGTTACTGGTTCTGCCGGAATGGGTTTGGCTGAACGATACAATCTCCCTTTCATCCAAGAAGTTGTAGCTGCCACGCTTGTCATCGAAAAAAAACATCCTAGCGTCAAAACATTAGTGGACATCGGTGGAGAGGACAGTAAAATCATCTTCTTCAACGACAAGATGCAAGCAGACATCCGTATGAACGGAAACTGTGCCGGCGGAACAGGTGCTTTCATCGACCAGATGGCTGCCATCATGGGCGTCACTCCCTCCGAACTTGGCAAATTAGCAGAAGAAGCCACCGACATCTATCCGATTGCCTCCCGTTGTGGCGTCTTTTCAAAAACTGACATACAGAACCTCATCAGCCTCAACGTAAAAAGAGAAGACATCGCTGCTTCCATCTTCAATGCAGTGGCGACCCAAGTCATATCCACTCTATCAAGAGGAAGCGACATCAAACCCAAAGTATTCCTTTGCGGTGGACCGTTTGCCTTCATCCCTGCTCTACGTAAGGCATTCAAAGAGAAACTCGATGCGAAAGATGAGGATCTCATCTTCTCCCCTCACGCCTCCGTCGTACCGGCATGGGGAGCCAGTCTCAACTGCCAAGATTTAGAATCCGAAGCAGCCAATCTATCGCAGCTAATCGAAAAATTCAAAAAAAAGACCGACTTCAAACCTGCAAAGTCAGGATTGGCGCCACTTTTCGACAGCGACGAAGAACTGGAAGCTTGGAAAACAGAAAAGAGCAAAACAAAGATAGAGAAGTGCTCCATCCTTGACATTGCAGACGACGAATGCTACATAGGTATCGACTCAGGTTCCACGACTACTAAAATCGTAGCCACGGACAACCAAGACCGCATATTCTTCACCTACTACCATAAGAATGGAGGCAAGGCATTGGAAACCGTAAAGAAAGGTTTATCCATCTTGGTCGAAGAGTGCGAAAAACAAGGAAAGAAACTAAAAGTAAAAGGCAGTTGCTCCACTGGCTACGGCGAAGACCTCATAAAGACCGCCTTCGGCCTCAAGTTCAGCATGGTGGAAACCATTGCCCACTATACGGCAGCCTACAAACTCGACCCTAAAGTCTCCTTCATCCTAGACATCGGAGGACAAGACATGAAAGCTATTTTTGTCGAGAACGGAGCCATCAACAGGCTGGAGATCAACGAAGCTTGCTCATCCGGATGTGGTTCGTTCATAGACAACTTCGCCACATCCCTGCAATGCGAAATCAGTGATTTCGTAAACAAGGCCTGCCATAGCACCAACCCTTCAGACCTCGGTACTCGATGCACCGTCTTCATGAACTCGAAGGTGAAGCAATGCTTGCGCGAAAATGCCTCCGTCGAGGACATATCCGCCGGACTAGCCTACTCCGTCATCAAGAACTGTCTCTACAAAGTGTTGAAACTTAAGGACACAAAAGAGTTAGGCAAACACATCGTGCTTCAAGGAGGAACGATGAGAAACATCGCAGTAGTACGTGCTTTTGAAAAATCGACGGGAGAAACCGTCTCCGTGTCCAACTACCCAGAATTGATGGGAGCCTACGGAGCCGCACTCCACGCAAAGAAAATGTGCGACGGCAACTCCTTCGTTCCATTAGACGAATTAGCAAAATTGGAGAGCTACGCCACAGCACAAATGCGTTGCGTAGGATGCGAAAACAATTGTCAAATACTCAAGAACACATTTGCCAACGGAAAGACCTTCTATTCAGGCAACAAGTGCGAAAAAGTATATACAAACAAAGGCGAGAAGATACGGACGGCCTTCAACATGAGCCTATTCCGGTCAGAATTAGCGTTTAATAAAAAGGTAAGATTGCTCCCGAACGAGAAACCGATTTGTACGATTGGTATTCCAAGGGCACTCAACCAATATGAGAATTTCCAATTCTGGAATACCCTTCTCACTTTAAACGGCATCGAGGTAAAGACCTCTTCCCGTTCCACATTCAAACTCTACGAAAAAGGGTTGAACACCGTCATGGCGGATAACATCTGTTTCCCTGCCAAAATCACACACGGACACATCTTCGACCTCATCAACAAAGGGGTGGACAGAATACTCTTCCCTTACGTGATTTATGAGCAAAGCGAAGCAAACTCCAACAACAGCTACAACTGCCCGATTGTGTCAGGTTACTCAGACGTAATAAGAAGTTCCATCAACCCAGAAGGAAAGCATGGCATACCATTCGACTCGCCTATCATCAACTTCGACAACAAGGAGCTTTTGGAGAAAGCTTGCCGTCAATACATCGAAAAAGTGACAGGAGCCTTCTTCTCCAAGAAAAAATTTGCCAATGCCTTTGAAAAGGCATTAGAGGCAAAGAAGACTTTTGAAGACACCCTCTACGAAAAGGCTTGGCACACGTTACAAAAAGCCAAAGAAGAAGACAGAATGGTCATACTCTTGGCAGGACGACCTTACCATAACGACCAACTCATACAGCACAAGATTTCCGAAATCATTGCTTCCTTCGGCGTTGACATCATAACGGAAGACTTAATGAGAGGCAGTGCCGAAACCATTAAGGATTCGCACATCATTCCGCAATGGTCCTACATGAACCGTATCATGAAGGCGGCACAATGGGTAGCCAACACGAAAGAGAAA
>JAGCWQ010000216.1 GCA_017961765.1 Paludibacteraceae bacterium
GGAAGACTATGAGTTGTATTATATTGGTGGATGCCAATTGTTGCACCGAGATCTCCTTTCTAACATAAAAATCGTACAAAAGGGAACAGACACCCAGCTATGCCAATACACTTTCAGATATATCAACAACTTTTCAGGAAATAACAACCGTCTTTATCACATTTTGTCGTCTATCGAGATGGTCTCTTATGATGAAGAAGGTAATATTGAAAAACTCAACCCCACATTGATCAATTGGGACACAACACCGCCCACGACACCCGAAATGTTTCAGGTAACTAATTCCGACATTCTTGAAAAATTTCCATTCACGGGCGACTTCAACGGCGACGGTTATACAGACGTTGCATTAGTGCCTTACAAACCAAGCGGACAAGACAATTATCCTGGATCTATTGACATACAGATCTATTTGAATGACAGAAATCACGGGTTCACTTATGCTTCATTTATGGATATCCCCGAAGAAAAAGTCCTTGATTGGATTTATGTTTTGGATATCAATGACGACGGTTTGGACGATCTTGTGACTGTATTGGTAAGAAGAAACGGCAATAACAAAACAACATGCGCTTACATTTATCTTAACCAAAACACAAATCTCTCTTTTTTGCAAGTAGATTCTATTGCTGTACCCAACGAGGCCGAATTATTGGTAGGTGATTTCAGCGGAAACGGTGTTCAAGACCTCCTTTTTCTAGAAAAAATAAAAGAAAAAACGCATTACAAGTCGGAAACAACAAACACGGACACCATCCCTTATGTCATTAATGCTTATTACGCTGGGTATCAAAATTCACAATTATTAATAAGGAAACTCAACAACAATTCGCTCAAATCGGTATTGGGTCCGGTTTATCAAGCCGTTGCCGTGGACCCTAACGGAGATGGCATTAGCGAGGTGTTGTTGGTTGGAAATAATGAACCGAATCTAAACAACAGCAATACGAAACTGGTGACATTCCATCTCAACAACCAAAACCAATGTTATACAATTCTACAAGAACTCTATTCTCTTCATTATAGTCTTGGAACACAAAACCCATGGTGTCATGTCTTTCCTGGCGACTATAACGGTGACGGGAAGACAGATCTTTTGTTTCACAATGGTATTTGGTACATCTGTTTTTCTAACGGAAACCAATATATGTCAAATCATTCCCTTCTTGGGGAATTACCATCCATCGGTTATTTCCGCAATATCTTCCAACCTTCACTAAAACTGATGAATAACGTAGGTCCAGACCGAAAACTTTTGTTTTTTGTGGCCGATATTGATGGAGACGGGTGCTCTGACGTATGCTTTTCAAAGGAGAATTATAGTTACAGACTGATTGTCGCATCAAGAATCGAAACTCCCTTCGGTACGGGTATTATAGGTTTCAGGAAAAAGAGAGAACTTAATTTGCATTTTAATTACAGGAGCCAGTTCTCCCATGTCGGAAACTTTTTGGGGCATGACAACATGTCGCTTATGGAATCCATACAGCCATCAGACGACAGCAATACAACCAATGCCTACATTATTTCTCCAGTATCGGTCAACAAGTACAATTCTGTTGCTTCTATCACGGATGGAATGGGCAACACAACCTCTTTCACTTATGCTTTCACTATGCCCGAAAGTGAGGGTTGTGAAGACCCCTTTTACACCTATGATTATGCGGCACCAAACCAATGGAACATCCGTCCCACACCGCTTCCAATGCTTGCCTTACGAACTTGCAAGGTGGAAGGCATCAACGGAAGCAGCACTATCACAAAATATAGTTACGACAATGCCTATAACCATAAAACAGGGCGTGGTTTTATTGGGTTCAAGAAAACTACTGCGGAATACTATCGAAACTCCATCCAATCAGGATGGCGCACCCGAACCATAAACGAGAATGAATACGAAACAATGGGAAGTTATGCCATGATGTTGCCCAAGCAAGAGAGTCTCTACATCAACGATAACGGAACCGCCTCCCTTGTCAACAAGACAACCTACACTTTCCACCTCATCAGATATCTGATTACGGAACATCCCAAACTTGTTGTATGCCCCGCCATGACATGGAAAAAGGAATACACCTATAGCATGGATGATGGACATGAATTGACGAAGTCTGTAATCACCAATTACCATTATACTTACAACCACCTCGCCACCTATGTTGACTCATACGGATGTGACGAAACCTCACAAACTGTCACTGGATATGAAAACGGGCATAGCCATATTGAACTGGTAACACACAAATCGACTGACCTAAGTACAATATCATCCAATTGGATTATCAATAGGCCCAACAGTGAATTAGTTACGATAAGCCGAAACAATGAGTCGACCGCTTCTCTTACCGAATACACGTATTCTTCCGGAAATGTTTATGAACCAAGCCAAGTAACATTATGTCCAAACAACGGAAGCCAACCTAATGATCCCCTAACCCTCCAAACGCAATATTCCTATGATGCCTTTGGAAACGTAACCGACGTCGTTACCTCCGCACCATTCGGCACACACAACGAACAACCCAGACCGGTTCACTACCATTACGGCAGCGCTTACCAGCGAAGGTTGCTTACAAGGGAGACGAAAGGAGATATAAACAATGGTTTTTATACCCAATTCCAATATGACTTTCATGACCGCTTGAGTTCAGCCACTGATTGTAACGGAAAGACCATCCGTTACGAAAGCAGTCCTCTTGGCGTTGTCCAGAAAACATTCCCTATTGACGGCACGGAACAAAGGACACTGAAACTATGGGCCAACGACTCCCCCTACGCTCCTGAAGATGCGTCATATTATACCTGGAGCAAAAAGACGGGGGGTGTGACTGCCATGACCTTCTATCACAAAACCGGCCTCGAGCTGCGCAACGTTACTTTCGGCTTCGACGGCACCCCCGTTTATGTCGACAAAACATACAACAACCAAGGCCTGCTCGATAAGGAGTCGGCTCCTTATAGACAAGGAGATCCCGAGGAAAGCATACAATGGACATCCTATACTTACGATAACTATGAGAGGCTGTTAAGTGTCAGTTATCCCGACGGCACTGTGAAAACCTTGGAATATCATGGTCTTAGAACCAACACGACTATCACACCCCTGAGCGGAGATGAACAAACCTCCGCATCTATTGTGAACGCCATGGATTGGCCAAAGGAGAATATTGACGGGTTAGGATCACAGAATCCAACTAGTGTGCATTACGAATACTACCCCAATGGTAAACTGAAATGGACACGAATTGGCAGTGACGAAGCGACCACCATCCGCCTCGAATATGACCATGCCGGCAACCGCATCTTGCTTCACGACCCCGATTATTGCACAACAACCGCAGACCTGACCAGCATATACAATGCCTTTGGCGAGGAAGTAAGCACCATCACCCCAAACGGCCTCACCACCACTTACCAATATGACCAATTCGGCCGCATGACGCAACGCACCGAGGAAGAACCCACCCTAAACGGCACCACAACCAAGACCACCATTTGGGATTACTACCAGGATGCAAGCGAACACCACATGGGACTGCTGCATAGCATCACGTATCCTGGACAGATTATCACCTATACGTATGACGACTACCAGCGTATAAGGAAAGAGGTTGCTACCTTTGCTCAAAATGAGAGTTATACAACACGATACACCTTTGACCACGCATCTCGGATAGAGAGCCGGCAATACCCCTCTGGGTTCAAGGTGATGTACCATTACAACAACATCGGCCATTTCAAGGAAATCACCGACCACAAGGGTAACAGCCTCTACCGTACC
>JAGCWQ010000217.1 GCA_017961765.1 Paludibacteraceae bacterium
ATCATGCACCTCACCGATCTTGTGAGTAAGACCAGTATAGAACAAGATACGCTCTGAAGTTGTTGTCTTACCGGCATCGATGTGAGCCATGATACCGATGTTTCTTGTATAATGTAAATCCGCTTTAGCCATGATTTATAATAATGAAATTGGTTGTAATTAGAATCTGAAGTGAGCGAATGCACGGTTAGCCTCAGCCATCTTGTGCATATCCTCCTTACGTTTGAACGCACCACCTTGGTTGTTGAATGCGTCTGCTATCTCTGCAGCCAATTTATCAGCCATTGTCTTACCTGATCTCTTTCTTGAGAAGATGATGAGGTTTTTCATAGAAATTGATTCCTTTCTCTCTGGACGAATCTCAGTTGGAACCTGGAAAGTGGCACCTCCGACACGGCGCGACTTAACCTCTACTTGAGGAGTGATGTTCTCCAATGCCTTCTTCCAAATTTCGAGAGGAGTCTTCTCCTCATTTGGCAATTTAGACTTTACATTCTCCAATGCAGAATAGAAGATATCGTATGCGATGCTCTTCTTTCCGTCATACATTAGATGGTTAACGAAACGGCTAACCATTACTTCGTTAAAAACAGGATCTGGCAATATGACCCTCTTTTTAGGTTTTGCTTTTCTCATTTCTTTTTAATTTCCGTTTTGTTTTGGTTGCTCATACGCTTCAACGGCTTCGCCAAGCCATTTACTCAACCCTCATCTGCCACCAGTAAAACTAAAACTACGTTTAAACTTTTTTACTAGAATCTCTCTCGTTAGAACTAGAATTACTTCTTGCCCTTAGCTGCTGGTGCTGCTTGTCCTGGCTTAGGACGCTTAGCTCCATACTTAGAACGACGTTGTGTACGTCCGTTTACTCCCGCTGTATCAAGCGTACCGCGAACTACGTGATAACGAACACCTGGAAGATCCTTAACACGACCACCACGAACCATCACGATTGAGTGCTCTTGCAAGTTGTGACCCTCTCCTGGAATGTACGCATTCACCTCCTTTTGGTTAGTCAAACGTACTCTCGCCACCTTACGCATTGCTGAGTTCGGCTTCTTAGGGGTTGTCGTATAAACCCTCACACAAACGCCTCTTCTTTGTGGGCAAGAATCCAACGCAGGAGACTTACTCTTGTCAACCTGGCTGACCCTTCCTTTTCTAACTAATTGTTGAATTGTAGGCATTTTACTACTTTTTTAATCCTTTAAATTTTACAATTATTATTACACTCTTCACTCTGTAAGAGACCGCAAAATTATCTATTTATTTTCAAACAATCAACATTTTAGTTTTTTTTTCACTCCGAAAACGCTCATTTTTCTTCCTCAACCCACTTTTTTATGATTTTGAACAACTTTAAACTCCTCTCCGCATCGCTTTTCCTTCCGTTTTTAATATCTTTGGCAAATGGTCTGTTGACCTCTTAACAAAATTTCGCCATGAGAATCTTATTTCTTACCATAGCATACATCCTCTTGTCCGCCGTCCGACTGGAAGCCGCTCCCAACCGGTTCCAAGAATTGGCCGACGAACTCTTCTCCTCAGGGAACAAGGAGAAGGCTTTCCGGACATACGGCGACGCCATAAGAGCCGACAGCCCTGAAGACCATAACTATGAGCTGTACATCAATGCGGGAGACTGTGCCTACTTGTTAAACTACAAGCAGATAGCTTTGAGCTACTATGCCATTTCCGCCCAAAAAGAGGCTCCTTCCAACTTGCTAATCAACCATATTAGTAATATATACTGCAATGGAAACGTCGGCTGCATCGGGAACACGATAAAACAGATCATCGCCAAATACCCCGAGACATCGGACAGCCTATCTGTCGCCATCGCAAAATTCTTGTACAGCAAAGCCCGCTACGAAGAGGCCTCCCCCATCCTAACGGAACTGCTCAGGAAGGACTCCTCCAACGTGCACCTGAAAAGCATCCTGGCCGACGCCTTGCTCCATAGCAACAACAGCGACAGCGCAAAAGTGCTTTACCAGTAGATCCTAGATATAGACCCCGACAACCTCGAAGCATCGCTCTTTTTAGGAAACTACTACTTCCTTATCGCCAAGGAGAGCAAGGCTCGTTTAGGAGACGAGATTTCCGACGAAAAACAGACGAAAATTATCGGATATTATGAGAAAGCGGCTCTTTTCTTGGAAAAGGTCTATGCGACAAGAAAGAGTGATGTGGTAAAGGAGAAGTTGATAGAGGCATACTCCAACGCCAAAGAAAAAGAGAAACTAAATTCTATAAAATAAAGGGGAATTAGGAATCCCGAAAATTCATATAGCATGGGAAACATTCGTGAAAATTTGGTCAGCAACAATTATTTGGGGGTGAAAATGATTTCCATCTTCGCCGTCGCAGGCTTCATCATATTCCTGCTCTACCCAAGCATCGGAAAATTCCAATACTCGTTCGAGAAAGGAATGCCATGGCAATACGAAAACCTGACAGCCCCCTTCGGCTTTGAAATCCAAAAATCAGAAGAAGAGATTACCAGAGAACAGGACAGCCTACTGGCCAAAGACTTCCAACCTTGCTACATCTACGAACCTGAGGTGGAGAAGAAATGCCTCGAATCCTTCCTCAACAAGGAGAAGAAAAACAGCCACGGACAAGACCAATATGCCTCCTACATCAACAAGAAATTGGTGGAAATCTATAGGGAAGGAATCATTTCCGCCTCCTCCGTGGAAGATTTGAAGAAAGAGAATGCCGAGAAAATCAAACTCAAAAAGGGTCAAATAGCCAAAATCACAGAGGTGAAAAACTTGCATACCACCAAGTCGGCCTACGAAGAGATCCTCGAATCGGCACCCTCCAACCTCGAAAAACAGATCCTCAGAGGTTATGACATCAACAAATATATAAAGGAGAATGTTCTCTTCGACAAAGAGACCACGGACAACTTGCGCAACGAGGTGATAAAAAACATATCCCTGACCAAAGGCAGAATCCAAAGCGGTGAAAAAATCATCGACCACGGCGAAATCATCACCGACCAGACCTTCGATGTGCTGAACTCCTTCAAAC
The DNA here is from genome assembly GCA_017961765.1 of Paludibacteraceae bacterium. Lineage (GTDB taxonomy): Bacteria > Bacteroidota > Bacteroidia > Bacteroidales > Paludibacteraceae > RGIG10190. Next base: position 3,040 of record JAGCWQ010000217.1, read on the forward strand.
AGGTCATCATGGAAAACCGGGGGAAGACCAACAGCTCGTTCGTCCGCCTAGGGCAGTTCCTCATTATCTTCGCAGCCCTCAGCATCTTCTCCCTCTATCTGCTGAAGTTTAGGAAAAACTTCACCCTCTCCATCAAAGACATGACATTCATGCTGACGATGGTCTGCCTCATGTGCGCCATCACGACATTCGCCGTGAAATACGAGCTGTCCTCCTACTTAATCCCCTATACGATCCTACCCATCGTCATCTCCACTTTCTTCGATACCCGTACGGCATTATTCCTACATATCACGACCATCCTGCTCTGCTCGTTCATCGTCCCTGCAGAATTTGAGTTCCTGTTTCTACAGATCAGTACGGGAATGATCTCCATCTGCACGTTGAAGGACCTCTGCCAACGGTCGCAACTCGTCAAGAGCGTATGTATCATCACCCTCGTCTATTTTGCACTCTACACAGGTGTCATCCTCATCCACGAACGCTCGATGGGACAAATCAACTGGATGACCTACATAGCCTTCCTCATCAACGGTTTGTTGCTACTCCTCGCCTATCCGCTCATCTACATATTCGAGAAGATTTTCGGCTACACGTCCAACGTGACACTATTGGAATTGGCCAACACGAACAACCCGCTGCTGTTGAAATTCTCGGAGACGGCTCCTGGCAGTTTCCAACACTCCATGCAGGTTTCCAACTTGGCTGCCGACGCCACTTCCCGAATCGGAGGAAACCCTATGTTGGCAAGGGTCGGAGCCCTTTACCATGACATCGGCAAAATGAAAAACCCAGCTTTCTTCACGGAAAACCAATCCAAAGGGGAGAATCCTCATGATGAGATCGACAACGAACAGGAGAGCGCACGCATCATCATCAGCCACGTGAAAGACGGTTTGGAAATTGCGGAAAAGCATAGTCTTCCGCTCTCCGTGCGTGACTTCATCCGCACCCATCATGCCAAAAGCAAGGCAAAATACTTCTATAATACGTATAAGAACAAGCATCCGGAAGAGGTCGTCGATGAAGAGGCGTTCACCTACCCTGGTCCCCTTCCCTACTCAAAAGAGACGGCCGTCGTCTCCATGTGCGACTCGGTGGAAGCGGCATCCAAAAGTTTGTCTGAGCATACGGACAAAAGCATCAACGACTTGGTAGAGAAGATTATAGACGGTCAAATCACGGAGGGAATATTCAAAGAGGCTCCTATCACCTTGCACGACATAGAAGTGGTGAAAAGTGCCCTGAAAGAGAAACTAAAGACCATCTACCATACGAGGATCAAATATCCTGAACTCAACAAGAAATAAAAGCAAAGGGGAAAGAACCAAAGTTCTCTCCCCTTTCTATTTTAAGTCATGTGCCAAAGGATTGGTATGGACAGGACCTCTACTACAAGAGCCCTTTTTCTTCTAAATATTCCAATAAACCAGCGCAGGAATCATCCAACAAATCAAGCACTAGTTCGAATCCAGCAGCGCCACCGTAGTAAGGATCCGGCACATAGTCGTCCTGATACTTCCGACAAAACTCGGTCATCTTATGGATTTTCTGTTCCTGCTCCAATGTCATGGCCCGGTCCTTCAGATCGTCGATGTTGGAGTTGTCCATTCCTATGATTAGGTCGAAATCGTCAAAATCAGATCCCCTGACTTGACGGGAGATGGAGGTGACATCGATACCCCTCACTGCCGCATGCCTACGCATCCGAGCATCAGCCGGCTCGCCTTGATGGTAGCCAATGATACCAGCCGAATCGACATAAACCGATTTTTCCAACCCCTTTTTCTCCACCAACTGCTTCATCACAGCTTCCGCAGCGGCCGAACGACAAATATTGCCTAAACAGACAAAGAGTATCTTCACCATGATCAATTCTCCTTCGTTGGTGCCTCAGCGTTTCCTGCCCCGTTTTGATTTCCGCCAGGGCGACGGCGATGGTGCGGTCTGCGGCGATGTTGATGAGGTTGTGCATCGCCCTCCTGACGAGGCTCCTTCGGCACGAAAGAACGGTTTGGGTTTTCGCCTTCCGGTCTATTTTGTTGGTTTTGCGGATTCGTATGATTAGGCTGGTTGCCATGGCGATGACGATGCTTTGACTTTGGTCTCTGACCTTGAGCAGTCTGTTCGTTTGGCTTGGCTTCCGAGCCCTCGCCTGCAGGTGCGGCCTTTTTAGCTTGGGCAGGACGCTTTCTGCCATTTCGTCCACCTCGTCCCCCATTTCCGCGTTGCGAAGCCTTCGGTTCGTAAGCAGGCCCCTCGCCCAACTCTACAGGCAAAGGAAGTTTCTCGATGGTCTTCTCCAAGAAACGTTCAATCTTGGCAAAACGTTCCTGATCTTTCTCCGAAACGAAAGTCAATCCGGCTCCTTCCCGATTCGCACGGGCAGTTCGTCCAATACGGTGGATGTAATCCTCCACGTCACGAGGGACATCGTAGTTGATCACCATATCAATACCATCCACGTCGATACCACGCGCCACAATATCGGTAGCCACCAAGATATTTACCTTTCCGCTCTTGAAATCGAGCATTACCCTATCACGGTCGGCCTGTTCCAAATCGGAATGCATCTCGCCCGCGACCAAACCTTTTTGACGGAGAGCTCGATAAAGATCCTTCACCGTCTGCTTGGAAGAGGAGAAGATGATGATTTTCTCTTCCTTCTTATCGTGCAACAAAGTCCTCGCCAACGACAATTTCTGTGCTTCGTAACAGACATACGCCCCTTGCTTGATACCGTCGGCAGGCTTGGAGATGGCGATGTCCACAGAAACTGGGTCACGCAAAATCGTCTCCGCCAACTTCTTGATTTTCGGAGGCATAGTAGCCGAGAACATAATCGTCTGTCTCTCTTTCGGCAACTTCGAAACAATTTGCAAGATATCGTCATAGAAACCCATATCCAGCATTCGGTCGGCCTCGTCCAAAATAAAATAGGAGACCTTCGAAAAATCCACGTTATCCAAGTTTATATGGGAGATCAAACGTCCGGGAGTTGCGATTACAAAGTCCGCACCCAACTGCATAGCCCGCTTCTGCTGTTCCCAAGCCGAGGCGTCATTTCCTCCATAGACGGCAACGGAACTGATTGGGAGGAAGTAGGAGAACCCCTCCAACTGTTGGTCGATCTGTTGAGCCAACTCACGGGTCGGCGACATCACAATTGCATTGACCGAATCGGGGTCGTGCGGAAATTTCAACATTCTATTCAATACCGGCAAAAGGAAAGCTGCCGTTTTTCCTGTACCCGTCTGGGCACACGCTATGATGTCGTGTCCCTCCATAATAACAGGTATGGCCTTCTCTTGGACGGGGGTCATCTCGGAAAAATTCATCGCATCCAACCCCTCCTTAAGAGAGTCCTCAAATCCTAACTCTTCAAATTTCATAAATCATTTATTGTATTAACAAACCATCCGAACCTCTTAGGATCTAGGCCGGACTCATCATCCCATAAAACCAATGGGCGTGCAAAGATAGGCAAAAAAACTATGCGAATCACATCGGATCCACATCTACCTGCAAATTAAGCGACTTATACTGAGGTTGGGAGAGCAAATGGTCGGAAGCCGTCTTGAGGAGTTCCCTCACCTTCTCCGACTTCACGGCAAGTTCCACTTTCAGCATAATCTTAAAAATAAAGAGATTCTGCACACGCCCCACGACTGGTTGGTCAGGTCCGAAAACCCTGTTGGCGAAAAGGGAACGAAGGCAAACAGCAAAATAGTCTGCTGCCGACCTGACCGTATCAAAATCCCTACCTTTTATATATATATTGGTAAGACGGGAAAAAGGAGGATAGCCGAAGAGCTGGCGTTCTTCCATCTGCGTCTGATACATCTCCGAATAGGCATTCCGCACCACTTGCGAGATGACGGGATGGTCAGGCTCCTTGGTCTGCAAGACGACAATTCCTTGGTTGTTCTTCCGTCCCGCACGTCCGCTCACCTGCGCCATCAATTGGAAAGCACGCTCGTAAGCTCGGAAATCAGGATAGTTGAGCAACAGATCCGCATTCAAGATGCCGACCACCCGAACACGCTCGAAATCCAAGCCCTTCGAAATGATCTGCGTACCGACCAAGATATCTATTTCTCCCCGTTCAAACTCGGAGATAACCTTTTCGTAACTCTTCCGTGAACGAGCCACATCCAAATCCAAGCGAGAGACCCTTGCCTCAGGGAATTGACTCTGAACCTCCTCCTCGATCTTTTCCGTTCCATAACCCACCGTATCCAAAGAAGGATTTCCGCAAGCGGGACAAACCTCCGGCATCGGAATCGAATAGCCGCAGTAATGGCACGTCAAGACATTCTGCATCTTATGGTAGGTCAAGCTCACATCGCAATTTTTGCATTTAGGGACGCAGGCACAGTCACGACACTCCACATAAGGAGAGAACCCCCTTCTGTTTTGGAACAAGATCACCTGTTCCTTCCGTTGCAAAGCCTTGCTCACCTGTTCGTGCAAAAGCGGTCCGAAGAGGGATTTCATCATCTTCTTCCGTTTTGCCTCCTTGATGTCGTCCACCATGATTTCAGGCATCGAGATTCCCGCATGGCGTTGGAACAATTCCACCAGGCCGTACTTGCCCGACTGTGTATTATAGTAGCTCTCCACGGAAGGAGTCGCCGAGCCCAACAAGACCTTAGCTCCATGCATCGTTGCCAAAACGATAGCGGCACTGCGCGCATGATAGCGGGGAGCAGGGTCATACTGCTTATAGGTTGCCTCGTGCTCCTCATCCACAATGACCAGTCCCAAGTTTCGGAAAGGGAGGAAAACCGACGAACGGACACCCAAAACGACTTGGATTCCCTTGTTTTGAAGCAAGTTGTTCCAAACCTCCACCCGTTCAGAATCGGAATATTTAGAATGGTAAACACCCAATTTGGATCCGAAGACCCGTTTCAGACGATGGGTGATTTGAGTGGTCAAAGCTATCTCCGGCAAAAGGAACAAGACCTGTTTGCCCAACTTCAACACTTCGTCTATCAAGTGAATATAGATTTCCGTCTTACCGCTAGAGGTGACTCCATGCAACAAAACCGTCTGCTTCTGGCGGAAAAGGACCATAATCTCACGATAAGCCCGTTTCTGCTCATCCGAAAGAGGATGCATCTCCTGCACACGGCCCGAACACTGATCCAAGCGACCCGTCTCCTTCGCATAGACCTCCAGATACCCCTTCTCGACAAGTGCGGAGAGTATGGAAGCGGAAGCACCGCTCTTCTCCAACAAATCTTTCTTGCTCACCTCCAAGACATGATCCTTCGTCAGAAACTGGGAATACTGGAGATAGGCCATGAGAAGATCCAACTGTTTCTTCGCCTTCGCCAACGAATCGAACACTTGGTGCAGCCGCTCCTCCTCATAGAAATAGGGCGACATACGGACGTAGGACTCCGTCTTAGGCTTGTACTTCGCCTTCACCTCCTCGTTCAAGGACAAGGCACCCATATCCATAAGACGTTTGACGATAGGCAACAAATTTTTCTGGTTCAATTGCTTAGACAGTTCATCTACCGAGAGGCTACCCTTGTCCGAGAGGGCATCCAACAACTGCTGTTCGTTCTTTTTCAAGGGTTGTTCCGCCACAAAATCATCAACCAACGAGACGACGCTCTCACTCTCCAACTTGAATCCAGAAGGAAGAGCCGCCTTAAAAACTTCGCCCAACTTACAACAATAATAGGTGGAAATCCACCGCCAGAAATCCAATTGGTGGTTACCAAGAATCGGGGAATCATCCAACAACGCCATAATCTCCTTCGGCTCGAAATTATCAGGAGCCTCGGTGTGCAGGGCATAGATCAAAGCGGTGTATAGTTTTCGTCCGCCGAAAGGGACGATCACCCGCATTCCCACATTGGCACGTCCCCAATATTCTTCCGGAAGAATATAGGTGTAAGTATTGGCCAAAGCCAAAGGCAATATGACATCTACGTAAGTACTCACGAACAACTATTTTGCGAACACAAATATAAGGCAGAGAGCACGAAATAAAAAGCATACGACAAAAGAAAAAAGAAGAGGCGAAAATGGGCGATGCGACATTTCCGAATTAAAGAGAGAGATCTTCGGAAGCCAATGACAGAAGGAATCACACAGTTACGGCAGTCAGCTACTTGCCAAAATCTTAATTTTTAACTCTTAATTACCAATACGTTCTTGTAAACACAACAAATTCACTATCTTTGCAACTCTTAAGAGATAACATATAAGTATTTTCAATTATGGGAAGAGCTTTTGAATATAGAAAAGCAAGAATTTTTGCAAGAAATGCTCGCCTTTCCAAGGCATTTACCCGCATTTCGAGAGAGATTACGAGCAGTGTGAAGGCAAGTGGTGCAGATCCTACAACTAACCCACGTCTCCGTATGTTGATGTTGAAGGCTAAGGCCGAGAGCATGCCAAAGGATAGCGTTGAGCGCGCCATCAAGAAGGCAATGGACAAGGACACTGCTGATTACAAGGAGATTATCTACGAAGGATACGGCCCTGCCGGAATCGCAATTTTCGTAGTTGCTTCTACCGACAACAATACACGTACCGTTTCTAACGTGCGTTCCTACTTCAACAAACACGGAGGCAGCCTCGGAACATCCGGAAGCCTTTCATTCCTTTTCGAGCACAAGTGCATCTTCAAAATCGCCATGAACGACAGCATCAACTTGGAAGAGTTGGAGCTTGACTTGATCGACTTCGGCGTAGAGGAGATTGCTCAAGACGAGGAGAGCGGCGACGCAATCATCTACGGTGCATTCGAGAACAACGCAAAAATCCAAAGCTATTTGGAGGAGCACAACATCGAAATCAAGGACGTTGAGTTCATCTACGAGCCAAACGACTTGAAGGAGGTAACAGAGGAGCAGAAGGAAGCCGTTTACAAATTGATCGACAAGATGGAAGACGACGACGACGTTCAGAATGTTTACCACAATATGAAGGAAGACTAATCTGGCGATCTTTCATAACTACATAAATCAAAACATAAGAAAACGGAAGCAAAGAAATCTTTGTTTCCGTTTTTTCATGGGTTTTATGGGGTTTTCTGCTATATTTGTATTACAAACACATAGTTATACGGCTGTCCCTTGGGGCATCCCTATCATTAACCAAAATTCATATTCGACGAAACAGAAATAGAAATATAATTCACATATTATCATAAAGTTAGCTTTTATTCTCGCAACAGAAAATTCGCCAAAATTTTAAATCAGTAGAATAAAACAATAGATAGCTATAAAAGGTAACCTCCGCTTAGGCGTGGGCTTATCTTGTTATCTATTGTGGGTGTTTGGCGACACCTCTGTTGCGGACAAGTGGCCTACGCCGCTTGTTTGTATCCAATTCATTCAGCAACAGAAATTTCGCCAAAAATGACTGTAAAAAATAATTCGAACAATGATTCCATTGTAGAGACGCACGGCCGTGCGTCTCTACCGTCCGACACCCCATCCACCGCAGACCTGCAAATCAAAATCCGTGAATTAGAAAAGGAAATAGCACGTCTGCACGGTCAAATCAAAGAACAACGTTACGTGCTAACATGGCTCGACGTGCCAGAGGCCTTCGAGACTGAATCGGAAAATAAAATCCCCATCCTCGAAGAGGTGAAGGAGAAAGCCATTGATGCCGCAGGTAGGGACACATTGAATGCGTCCGCCAACAACACACCACCCCATGTCATCATCGAAGGCGACAATTACCACGCCCTCACCTGTCTTAATTATACCCATCGTGGCAAAATAGATGTCATCTATATCGATCCTCCCTATAATACAGGTAGTGATGGATTTACCTATAAGGATAAACGCTTTCTGAAGGAATTCCCCGACGGCAGCCCTGTACCCAAAGAACACCCTTTGCGCCACAGCTATTGGCTCTCCTTCATGAGCAAACGATTAGAGTTGGCAAAGAACCTTTTGAGTGACAAAGGCGTGATTTTCATCTCTATTGATGATAATGAGCTAGCGAATTTGAAACTGCTGTGTGATAAGGGGTTTGGGGAGGAGAATTTTGTGGCAAAATTTGATTGGAGAAAGAAAACTGGTGCTAACGATGCAAAAGACATCGCAGTTATAACAGAATCTATTTTAACCTTCGCAAAGAACAAAAAAGCAACTATTGATTTAAATGGATGGAATCGAGATGAAAGTTCTCGCAATGACAATAGATTTAAGTTAACAGACGAATATGTCTCCATAAGAGGGAAATATTATTTAGACACACTTGATAGAGGGGGACTACAATATTCCGACTCTATGAATTTTGGGATAAAAGCTCCTGATGGAGGTGTCATTTTTCCGAATGGACGTGCAAAATATGTAAATGATGGTTGGATCTGGAAATGGGGGAAAGAAAAAATCCAGTGGGGAATTGAAAATGGTTTTGTAGAATTTGTAAAATCATCGAAAAGTAAAGGGTCGAAATATACAATCAAGTACAAAGTATACCAATATGTTGATAACGAAGGAAATATAAAAGAGAAAATAGGCAGAGCTTATACTAATTTAATAACAGAGCCTATCAATCAACAAGGCAATGCTGATATCACAGACTTATTTAGTGTTTGTGTTTTTTCCAACCCAAAACCAGTAGGGTTGATATGTTATTTGTTAAACACCATAGTAAATAAACAAAGCACCATCTTAGACTTCTTCGCCGGCTCTGGCACCACCCTACACGCCACTATGAAACTTAATGCGGAGGATGGAGGACATCGGCAATGCATCTTAGTGCAACAAAAAGAGGGAGACAACAACATCTGCGAAAATGTCACCTACGAACGGAACCGTCGAGTAATGTGCGGCTATACCAATGCCAAAGGCGAAGAGGTGGAAGGTCTAGGCGGACGACTGAAATATTACCGCACCGCCTTCGTAGGCAAAAACACCAGCCGAGAAGCCACAGACGCCGACCGAGTGGAACTAGCCCTCAAAGCAGGTTACCTTCTTGCCTTGGGTGAAAACACGTTGGAAGAGATTTGCCACACGGATTCGTACCAATTCTTTGCGGATGTGCCTGATGGCAAGAAGCCACAAAAAATCACCGCCATATTCTTCACGGAAAACTATATAAAAATGCCTGAGTTCGTGGCGGAAATCGAACGGTTGCGAATGGACAACACAGATGTCCCTACACAATTCAGCGTCTATATCTTCTGTTGGGGAGAACCCGACATCTTCGAAGGTGAATTCGACGACCTGCGAAACATCTCGCTGAAGGCAATTCCGCAACCCATTCTCGACGTGTACAAATCTATAAATCAGTAAAATCATGGCTCAATATAACGCATTTCCCTTCCAACAACGGGCAATCGACGAGATGCTCGAAAGTTTCAAAAACTTGTGGAGTCACAACACTTCCACCGTAGAACTTACGCTCAAAGCCCCAACGGGTAGCGGCAAAACATTCATGACCACCCACTTCATCGATGCACTTAACCGCCAGCCCGACTGGAGTGAGGATGTGGCCTTCGTCTGGATTACCTTCAGCGACGAACTCGCCATGCAAAGTCGAGAGAAGTTCAATGATTACTTCTTCCCCACGTTGAGCAACCAACTGCTCACCATCGCCGATTTCTCACAAGGCAAGTTGAACAAAAACGATATACTCTTCCTCAACTGGCAAAAACTAGTGTCACGCCGTGCAGCCGACCGTCAAAACCGCCGTCCTGAAGAGCCCGAGTTAATAAAGGAGGCAGGCTTTTACTTTGAGGATGTTGCCGAAAACACTTTGGCAGAAGGACGGCAAATCATCATGATCATCGACGAAAGCCATAAGAACGTGACCGAATCAGCCTATCGAGATGTAATCAATCCGCTCAATCCAAGAATCATTGTCAAAGTGAGTGCCACTCCCGAAAAGGAGCCAACGGCAAGTCAAGTGAAAAACCACCAAGCAGGCTGGGTCGAAGTGGATATCAAAGATGTGATTGAGGAAGGATTGATAAAAAAGGAAATTGTCAGCCAAACAGAAGATGATCTTAAACGATACAACAAAGAAGATTTGGATATACTCATGCTTAATTTAGCGATAGAAAAGCGTAAGCAACTATTGGAAGAATGGAAATCATACGGTGCGAATATCAATCCACTGATTCTCATTCAATTGCCAGACGATGACAAAGATGCCGAGGCCCGTGGTGTCGAGAAAAAAGAGACATTAGTAATGAAATATCTACGAGACAAAGGTTTCCAAGAAAAGGAAATAGCCGTATGGCTGAGTGGAGTACCAAAGACAGAGGCGTTAAAAACCATCACGGAAAACAATAGTCAGGTTTCGCTCCTTCTGTTCAAATATGCCGCCGGCACAGGTTGGGACTGCCCTAGGGCACATATATTGGTAATGTTCAGGGAGATAAAATCCAACACGTTCCGTACGCAAACGTTGGGTAGAATCCGACGCATGGCAGTCCATGACAAGGAGTTGGATAATTTTCCAGCTTTGCAGATTGGCTACCTATACACCAACTACACCCGCAATGAGGTGGAGCAGATACCCGAAACAGACCCGAACAAACCTAAGACGAAGATTGTAAAGATGCAGGTGGCGAACCGTGCAAAATTCGCCATTCAAAAGTTCAAGGAAGAATTAACAACACGGTTTGAAAAACGACTGAAGAGCAATGACAAGTCCATACAAGAAGCGGTGAATAAAGTCTGCAACAAAGCGGAAGAAAAATTGACGCAGATAGGAGAGTTCCTATCGAATACCATTGAAGACCATCTATATGACATCACCATAAGGGAGACTAGCCCCATGGAATATGGAGGAGAAAACGAATCTGAGCGTGTAATAAAAGATGCCATAAAAAAGGCCGTAACAGAATGTGAGACTCTTGTGAAAGAATCCAAGGAGGAAATAGAAGAATCACTGCCGGAAAGGGAACAAATCATCGCTACTGGCATCTTGCATTCATTACAATCGGGGTTGCAAAGTGAAATAAAAGGGAACAAGACTAGTAACTTTATCCTCGACCCTGCATTAAAGACCGAATTCATCTCCCGTACCAATTACGGAGACTTGGGTAAGTCAAGCGAATTTCAAATCTCGTTCATACAATCCATGAACCAATGGTTTGGCATTCCAGAAGAGAAACCGTTCGACAACTCAAACGCAACACTTTTGGAAAACAAGGGGGTGGACATCTCAACGACTCTCAATCAAGAGATTATGGTGAACGCACGATTCAAGATGATAGATAGTTCGTTGACTGATACGGAGACAACTAAATATGAAATGTCCTCGAATGATGTGGAGAAATTATTCACGAACCTATGCTACCAATTCATCAAAGAACATGACGACGCAGAGGCAATCATCGGCAATGCCAGTCGTTCGTTCGGACGATTAAAATCAGCTTTGAGAATATGGTTCAGGGAGTATGCACTAAGGACATATACAGATGGGGATTCCTACAAGGTCTTCATCAAAGACTTGTTACGAAACGCCGATAGCAAATTTCGACCTGCCCTTACGCAGGCCATCAAAGACTACTATCCAGTATTACAGAAAACATTGGAGGCAAAACGCAAGAAGGCCTTGGAAGAAGAGCCTACTCCATTTGTCATTTCCACAGAAAGGAGTTGCCCCGACGAATACGAGACATATCCAAACCGACTCAGTTTGATAGATTTGTATCTACCTAAGGAATACAACGGGCGAAAGAATGAAACCCAATTTATCGACTATTTGGAACAAAAATCCAATATTGTGGAGTGGTGGCTGAAGAACGGAACAGGCAAGGAAGATCTAGGATTCCGCTACATGGACAGTACAATCCATGAAATGCGCCTCTTCTACCCCGACTGGATAATCAAATTCAAAGGCAACCGCATCGGCATTTTCGACACAAAAGGCGGCATCACCGCCAAATCACAAGAGACAAAAGACAAAGCAGAATGCCTTGCAAAGCATATCGAAGAATTGAATAAAACCAGCAAGAAGTTCAAGTACGAAGGAGGCATAGTGGAGATGCGCAATGGCATGTGGTATCTCAATAATTCACCTGAATATATATACGAAAAAGAGGAAGATTGGAAACCGTTCTTGTGACAAACAGAAATCGAGTCAGAAAATATCTAACATATTGCCCGAGACAATTGTAGAGACGGAGCCAGTTCCGTCTCTACGGTGTCTGGATGTTCTCCCTTACATGGAACCATGTCGTCAGTGGTTCACACCCCTGCCTGCGATAGGGCGCCCCGTCGGGGCTCGCACCGCCACGTCACGGATTTGTCCCCAGTTCCGAAGGAACGGCACACCACAGGCATGGGTGTAAACCCGTGCCTGGAATGTGACGTGTGGCAGGATGCGGTTTCGATTCAACAGAATGCAATGTCCCCAAATCCATAAAAAACACACCACAGACGCGTGACACCCCATGCATGAAATTATGTCGTCCCTCCAGGACTCCGCGTCGCCCATCCCATGTCGTCAGGGGTTCACACCCCTGCCTGCGATAGGGCGCCCCGTCGGGGCTCGCACCGCCACGTCACGGCCTTGTTCCCCAGTTCCGAAGGAACGGCACACCACAGGCATG
>JAGCWQ010000218.1 GCA_017961765.1 Paludibacteraceae bacterium
AGCACCTTTGGAAAGACGGAGACCGAGGACAAAAGCCTCTGGAGCATCTTTTGGGAAGGACTCCTCTACGGATTCTTAGCCATTTTGACTCCTTGCGTATGGCCATCTATCCCATTGACTGTCAGCAATTTCTTAGACAGAAACGAAGAAAATCCAAGGAAAGCGAAAAAGACTGCAGTCCTATACGGAATATCCATCATCGTCATCTATGAGACGTTGGGCTTGGTCATCACTGCCCTATTCGGAGCCACCGCCCTGAACGAGTTCTCCACAAGTGCCATATTCAACCTTGTGCTATTCGTCATTCTTGTGGCTTTAGCCATCTCCTTCCTCGGAGGATACGAACTTTCACTCCCTGGAGAATGGAGCACGGCGACCAATCAAAAAGCAGAAAAGACAGCGGGAATCATCGGAATCTTGCTATTGGCACTTACATTAGTCATCACCTCCTTCTCTTGCACAGGATTACTCATCGGTATGCTACTGGTGCACATCTCAGGTAACGAATTCATGGCACCTGCCGTGGGAATGTTAGGATTCTCGATCGCTTTGGCGCTTCCATTCACCCTTTTTGCCCTATTCCCAAGTTGGCTAAAGAACGCCCCTAAATCAGGAGGATGGCTCAACGCCGTCAAGGTCGTATTGGGATTCTTGGAATTGGCCTTTGCCCTAAAATTCTTCTCGGTGGCCGATTTAGCCTACGGTTGGGGAATACTCGACCGCGAAGTGTTCTTGGTTCTTTGGATTGCCATCTTCGGCTTCCTGGGGCTCTACCTTTTGGGTAAGATTCGTTTTGAGGCCGACTCGGAATTGGAATACATCTCCGTTCCCCGAATGTTCATGGCACTCGTGACATTCGCCTTCGTCGCATACCTCATCCCAGGCCTTTGGGGTGCACCATGCAAAGCTGTCAGCGCATTCGCTCCACCAACCTTCACGCAAGACTTCAACTTACAGGGAGGAAAAGAAGTACATGCCCAATTTGAGGATTACGAGTTAGGATTGTCCTATGCAAAACAACAAGGCAAGCCTGTGGTGGTAGATTTCTCAGGATACGGATGCGTCAACTGCCGAAAGATGGAAGTGGCAGTCTGGAACACGCCAAGAGTCAGCAAACTTCTAACGGAAGATTATGTACTCATCACCCTTTACGTTGACAACAAGAAAGAATTGGCAAATCCATATACCGTCACGGAAAACGGCAAAGAGGTGAACATAAAGACCTTTGGCGACAAATGGAGTTACCTCGAACGCCATAAGTTCGGTGCCAACGGACAACCCCTCTACGCGCTTATCGACGCAGAAGGAAACGCCTTGAACAAAGCCTTCTCTTCCACTGAAGACGCAGACGAATTTGCCGACTTCTTGGAAACAGGCCTCAAAAATTATAAAGAAAAAAGAAAGTAGTGCGTAAGATAAAAAACATTACCAACCATATAATGATAATAGAATGACACAGCCGATAGAACTGCAGGAGCTCCTAATGAGCAGGAAAAGCATCAGGAAATACAAGCCGATGATATCCGTCCAATATATCGAAGAACTTTTGGAGAGTGCCTTCCATGCTCCAACTACGGGCAATATGCAACTTTACAGCGTCATCATAAACCAAGATGAGAAGATGAAGGAACTCTTGGCTCCGACCCACTTCAACCAAGGAGCCTTCCGGGAAGCTCCCGTCACCCTCACCTTCTGCGCCGACTACAATCGGTTCATCAAATGGTGCGAATACAGAAACGCAAAACCGGGTTACGACAACTTCCTCTCATTCATGACAGCGGCAATGGATGCTCTTCTCGTGGCTCAAACATTCTGTCTTTTGGCGGAGAGCAAAGGCTACGGAACTTGCTATTTAGGGACAACCCTCTACAACGCAGAGAGCATTGCCCAAATATTGAAACTACCGAAATTCGTTGTCCCTATCATAACGCTGAGCGTCGGCATTCCAAACGAGGAGGCAAAACAACAAGATAGGTTGCCAGCCAAAGCCCTGATCCACCACGAGGTTTATGAGGAGTACTCAGAGAAGTACATCGGCCGCATTTACCAAGAGAAGGAAGAGCTCCCCGACAGTCACAAATTCGTAAAAGAAAACGGGAAAGAGACTTTGGCTCAAGTATATACGGACGTCCGATACAAAAAGGAGGACAACGAAGCCTTCTCTGCCAAACTGCTCGATTTCCTGAAAAAACAAGGTTTCATGCAATAACGTAAAACAAATCAATGGAAAAAACGAAGAGAGACCCGATGGAATGGAAGGTTCTAGAAAGCGAATACCTATTCCAAAGACCTTGGCTTACTGCAAGACGTGAACACGTAAAACTGCCGACCGGATCAGAAATCAACGATTTCTATGTATTGGAATATCCCGATTTCTGCAACGTCATTGCCATCACCAAAGAGGGCAAATATCTATTGGAACGACAATACAGGCATGCCCAACATCTCACGGCCTACGAGATTCCAGCTGGTTGCGTGGAAAAGGGCGAAGACCCTATGGTGGCCGCCCAACGTGAACTTTTAGAAGAGACGGGATATGCAGGAGGCGAATGGAAACATTTTATGACAATCAGTCCGAACGCCGGAGCCTGCACCAATTACAGCCATACCTTTTTGGCCATCGGCGTAGAGAAAGTGTCGGCCCAACAATTGGAAGATTCAGAAGACATAACAGTAGCCCTAATGGAGGAAGAAGAGGTAAAACGAATGCTCAAGGAAGGAGAATTTCACCAAGCTATGATGTTGGCTCCCTTATGGAGATATGCAGCTATCAACAAATGGATGTGATTTTTAAGAAGTTGGATTTTATTTACTATAACAGAAGAATGGTAATCCTTTACTCTTGGAGTAGCTACACCTCCAAGAATGCTTAATAAAGGACCATACTTCTAATGAAGTTTCTTATATTATAAAAAAAATTATGGATTGTAGAAAACTCTTATGGAGTTGTTTATTTGCATTTAATTCATTCGGAATAATGGCAGCCGATTCCGAATGTTCAGAAGGAACGGTTCTATTCCGTGAAGATTTTGGAGGTAACAATGCGTCAGACCCGGATTTAGGCCCTGCCCTACCAGCAGGAACCATTAGCCTTCAATTTTCCAACCATATATGGAACAACCTGAAAAATGGCTATGACATCAGAAAGGAAGCGATAAGGCGTAGAGACAACGCCCCTCGTAATCATGTCTATGCCGGATGGTATGCCGATTTTGGAGACCACACCTACGAGGACGATCTCAATCGGGGTTATTTCATGATAATAGACTTGGATAACAAAGAGGCGACCTTTTATCGAAAGGAGGTGAACAATTTGTGTGAGAATACGAATCTAACCTTCTCTTTCTGGGGTAGATCGCTAAATGCTAGTTCGGATGCACCCGTCACCATCACCCTCGAAGACAAGAACGGAAACACATTGGCTCAACAAAAGTTTATTCTCTCAAAAAATGTCTATGCTTGGACTCGTTTCGAACTTCCTTTTTTAGTTCCGGAAGGAGAGACTTCCATCGTTTATAAAGTCTATTCAGGAGCAGGAGGAAATGGTGGAGACCTTGCATTGGACGATATTGAAGTCCGTCTGTGTAAAGATCCTGTCAATGTAAACCGGCCAGACACTCTTTGCGTAGATTCCGACTACAAGTTGAATGCCACATTCGACAACTCAGACAACACATATGTAGAACCTCTAACCTACACTTGGTTCAAAAACGACAAAAAGAGCTATGACGAAGAGGGCTGGACAAAGGTGGCAACAGGTTCTTCCTTAGATTTCCCAAAATTGTCAGCTGCGGATGAAGGTTTTTACAAAGTATTTATATCCTCTGCAGGCGTAGAGGGTTCATTCGACATGTGTAACTCCTCTTCCGACATCGTAGAGATCAGATTGAAAACTTGCGATTGCATTCCTAACGACACCTTAATAACGGAAACTATTTGCAAAGGTGAAAAATACTTTTTCGGAGGTGAATGGTTGACTATCGATGGCGTTTACGAAGACAAACTAACGAATGTCTCCGGATGCGATAGTTTGGTGACACTCAAACTGACCGTCGTAGAGCAAAAAGAGACACTATTGGAGAAGTCCATCTGTAAAGGCGGCAGTTTCGATTTCGGTGGGAAAACATTGACCGAGGCTGGAACTTACGAGGATAAATTGCTGACAGCAGACGGGTGCGACAGTATCGTCACACTCAAACTGACCGTCGTAGAGCAAAAAGAGACACTATTGGAGGAATCCATCTGCAAAGGCGGCAGTTTCGATTTCGGTGGAAAGACGCTGACTGAGGCTGGAACCTACGAGGATAAGCTATTGTCGGCGGACGGATGCGACAGTATCGTCACACTCAAACTGACCGTCGTAGAGCAAAAAGAGACACTATTGGAAGAGTCCATCTGCAAAGGCGGTAGTTTCTCTTTCGGTGGAAAGACACTGACCGAAGCTGGGACTTACGAGGATAAATTGCTGACAGCAGACGGATGCGATAGTATCGTAACTCTCAAACTAACCGTCGTAGAACAAAAAGAAACATTGTTGAAAGAGTCCATCTGCAAAGGCGGCAGTTTCTCTTTCGGAGGAAAGACGCTGACCGAAGCTGGAACTTACGAGGATAAATTGCTGACAGCAGACGGGTGCGACAGTATCGTCACACTCAAACTGACCGTCGTAGAACAAAAAGAGACGTTGTTGGAGGAGTCCATCTGCAAGGGCGGAAGTTTCGAATTCGGTGGAAAGACGCTGACTGAGGCTGGAACCTACGAAGATAAGCTATTGTCGGCGGACGGGTGCGACAGTATCGTGACACTCAAACTATCCGTTGTAGATCAAAAAGAAACGCTGATAGAGGAAGCTATCTGCCAAGGAGAAAGTTACTCTTTCGGTGGCCAAACATTGACTGAGACAGGAACCTACGAGGATAAGTTATTATCGACAGATGGATGCGACAGTTTGGTGACGCTCAAACTAACAATATTAGAGCAAAAAGAGACCACTTTGGAAGAGACAATCACCCAAGGTGAGAGTTTTTCATTCGGAGGAAAGACATTGACGGAGTCTGGAACTTATAAAGATTATCAAACAACAGCCTCTGGCTGCGACAGTTTGGTGATACTAAAGTTGACAGTCGAGGAAAAGCAAAACAAACCTGACTGCTTACCAATCAACCCAGCAGAATATATGTCACCCAACGAGGACGGCATCAAAGACACTTGGGAGATTGAAAACTTGACTTGCTACTCGTACTACACGGTGAAAATATACGATCGATACGGTAAGCTATTGATAGAGTACGTCAACGAATATCCTGGATGGGATGGACAATATCTTAACCATCCAATGCCAAGTACGGATTACTGGTATGTGATTAGCATTGAGGACATAGATAAAGAGTATGTCGGACACTTTACGATTATTCGTTAAGGAGTAAGAACTACAAAATTTAGGCATAAAAGAAGGCGATGGAAATCATCTTTTAGATGATCAACATCGCCTTCTGCTTTTATTCTATTTTCGCTCTGAAATACAGAACTATCTTTGTACCGCCTCTTCGTCCATTCTTCTAATTCTTCACTATTCTATCCGACCCTTCTCATCCGGCAAGGTTCTTTTCCCTTAAACGTTATCGTATTGGTCATTTGATCCATCTTTTCAATCACAGCCACCGATTCTAGACGGAAGCCCTTAGAACGCAAGAGTTCGCCACCTTTTTGTTGTCCTTTCTCTATCGCAATACCTATTCCTACCACTGTTGCCCCTGCTTGTAAAGCGATATCCGTCAAAGCCGACATGGCATAACCGTCTGCCAAGAAATCGTCCACAAGCAACACTCTATCTTCTGCACTCAGATAGGGTTTGGCAACAGAAACAAGATTGGTCTTCTTATGGGTAAACGAATAAGACTCTGCCGTATATTTATCATCCGTACAATTGATTGTTGCCTCCTTTTTCGCAAAAACGACAGGCACTTCATACAAGGCAGCAAGCATAACTGCAATGGCAATGCCACTCGCCTCAATCGTGAGAATCTTCGTCACCTCCTCGCCTTCAAAACGACGTTTCAGTTCCTCCGCCAACTGCTTCATCACCGACACGTCTATCTGATGGTTCAAGAAACTGTCAACCTTCAGTACCTTATCACTGAGGATAAGGCCCTCCTTTATAATGTGTTCTTCTAAAAAATTCATGGTTCTATACTTTCCTTTTACTAATTACCAAGGCGTAGGGATAGGCACCCAATGGCCCTCCCCTGCTTTCAAATAGGTTGTTCGAGAAGGAGTATTATACTGCTCGCCCTTCAACTCAACCACACCTTGCAGACGAATATCCGTAGAAGAGGCACCTATCTTCACGATGTACTTACCAGGATCAACAGACCAATGTCCCGAATTATAATAACCAAACTGCTGGGAAGAGAGGCTGAACGATACTGTTTTCGTTTCGCCCTTCTTCAACGATAAGCGTTGGAACCCTTGCAACTGGATTGGCTTCAAATGTTGAGACGAATCGGAAGAAGAGACATAGAGTTGGACGATCTCATCCGCATCAAAATCTCCCTTGTTAGTGATTTCACAACTCACATTCACCGAGGTAGAGGTAGAAGCCAACGTGTCCATCTTCAAATTAGAGTATTCAAACGTCGTATAAGAGAGGCCGAAACCAAAAGGATAAGCAACACGCTTATCATCTGCAGCCAAACCATAATTATAGCATATCGGAGCATGAAGTTCCTCTGCTGGATAGGTGACGCTGAGTTTTCCCGACGGGGATATGTTTCCATACAGAATATCCGCAAGGGCATTTCCTCCCTCCTCCCCAGGATACCAAGCTTGGATCACGGCAGCACACTTATCTGCGATGGAAGAGATAACCTGCGCACGGCCACCGAAGACAACCAAAACGACAGGCTTGCCCGTAGCAATGAGTTTCTTAACGAACTCCTCCTGACGACCCGGCAATCGAAGCGAAGTACGATCCCGATTTTCTCCACAAAGTATCACATTCTCTCCGACAGCCGCAACAATGACATCGTTTTTCTCCGCCATACGGAGAGCCTCGTTCCAATCCGCCTTTTCTCCGCTGTCAATCATTCGGTCTTGGATGGACTTCATGTAGGCTGCCCGTGCATCTCCACCCTCTTCGATGACGGTCTCCACCTTATCGGTCCATTCACAGCCTCGACTATACGAGAGCGTACTTCCTTGTGGAAGTTTGTTGGTCAGTCCTTTGCGCAAAGTCACAATACGAGGGTGCATATCGTCCTCTATCTCCCGTTGCCAGAAATAACGCATGGAATGATAGGTGTAATCACCCAACATTGCCCACATACTGTTCGCATTCGGTCCAACCAAGGCAATCTTGGCAGGGTTCTTCAATGGAAGTACGCCATTGTTACGTAACAAGACAACCGATTGCGTAGCCAATTCATGAGACAATTCTCGTTCCTCCTTCGTATCAAATTCGATATGTCCCTTCTCATAGAGATAAGCATCCGAACCAATCAATCCTAAGGACATCTTTAAAAACAACACCCTCTTCACAGCCACAGCAAGCCGCTCTTGAGTCACCCAACCACGTTCCAAAGCCTCAGGCAAATACTTGTAACAATCGCCATCGGGAAAATCGACATCGTTGCCCGCATTGAAGGCATCGGCAGCCTTGCGTACCACATCCTCAGCTGGCAACTGACTGATGGATCCATAGTCGCTCACCGTCAAGCCGGAAAACTGCAGATAATTACGCAACAAATCGATTTGCAGCTCCTTGTTGGCAACGCAATTCGTACCTTTGAAATCATGGTAGCCCGTCATCAAAACACTACTACCTGCCATACGTATAATCGTCTCATGAGGCATAAGTATATCCTCCATCAACTCCTTCTCGTCTGCATTGCCACCACCTCCGTAACCGAGGAAATGCTTCGTACAAGCTGCCACGCCATTGCTCTGCAATCCCTGAACGAAAGCCACGCCCATTGCAGAAGAAAGATAGCCATCTTCTCCATAAGACTCCTCCAATCGGTTGAAGGATGGATTCCGCACCACGTCCACCATCGGAGAAAGAGCCAAGGCTCCTCCTATCTTTCGGAAACCAATCGCCGTATATTCCGTTTTCTGCTTCGCCAATTCAGGATTGAACGAGCAAGCCAATCCTATTTGTTGCGGATAGACCGTCGCCCCATAGGAAGCTAAACCCGTCAAGGCCTCTTCATGAAACAAAGCAGGGATGCCATTCGGCGTATTCTTCTTCAACCACTCCTGCATCTGAGCCACCATATCCCGCAGTTGGTCGGGCGTTTTTCTTTGAGTCACTGCATATTGGGAGAAATGGCCGATTCCATTAGACAACTCCGCCCTACACTTGAGCGTATCCAACGTGTCGCCCATGAAAAAGAGATCCAAATGACGACCTTGAAGTTGAGCAATGCGCTCTTCCTGCGTCATCTTTTCATAAAGAAGATCAACGTCTCTATGCATGGCTATAGAATATTTAGTTTCTGGATTGCCACCAGATTGAGAACAAGAGATAAACGACGTACCTACCATAAGTACAGAGGAAAAATATTTAAACATTCTAGTCATAGCTTGTATTTTTTGAACAAAACAAAAATAGTCAAAAAAATCGGCCTTCACTACTCTATAATCCTTAAGAAAAATGACATTTATTAAAAATAGAAGTAGCTATTTCATAAAAAATGGGGATGCGCCATTATGCACATCCCCAAGACTATCATTGAAGTACCAAATCCCAATCTTTATAGACCGGTTCTCGACCCGCTGCCCGAATGGCGGCATCCACCTCACAGGCCGGACGCTCGTCACTGACATGGAACTGTTCCAACGTCTGAGGGTAAGAGAAATAACCGCCCGGTTCCGTCTTGCTGCCCGCACTCATCGTCGTAACGCCCAAGGAGCACATGTGGTCACGGAAGGAAGGCAACTCACGGGTGGAATAGGAAATATCCACGTCGTGGTCGAATATACGCATGGCAAAAGTCAACTGTGCCAACTCACGATCGCTCATGATAATATTCGGTTCGAATCCACCATTCTCCGCCCTGCGCATACGAGGAAAATTGACGCTATACTTGCATTTCCAATAGTGTTTCTGCAAATAACGAAGGTGCAATGCCATCATGGTGCAATCCGTACGCCAATCCTCCAAACCGATCAAGACACCCATGCCTATGGTGTGCACGCCAGCCTCGCCCATACGGTCGAAGGCATTGACCCGCCATTCGAAATTAGCCTTCATGCCGCGCGGATGGTAGATGTTGTATCGAGCTTTGTTATACGTTTCTTGGAAACAGATAACACCTGTCAAACCATGCTCCGTCAACTCTCGGTACTCCTCCATCTTCAGCGGCATCACCTCCAATTTAAGACTACTGAAATAGTCTTTCGCCAAATCGAGCGCCTTTGCCAAATAAGGCACGCCAGCCTTCGCTGGATTCTCGCCCGTCACCATCAAGATATTCTCAAAAGGAGCCAACTTCTTGATGGCTTTGAACTCGTTGACCATCTCATCGTAGGTCAAGATGGTTCTCTTCATCGGATTTTCAGAATGGAAGCCACAATAAACGCAGCCATTCATACAAGAATTCGTCAAATAGAGCGGGACAAACATGGAGATGGTCTTTCCGAAGCGTTCCAACGTATATCGGCGACTCAACTGAGCCATCTGCTCCAAATACTTACTGGCTGCTGGCGAAACCAACGCCATGAAATCATCCAAATCACAATTTTCCTTCGACAAGGCACGCAAAACGTCCGCTTCCGTCTTGGACATGATCCGTTCCGTCGTCTCCTCCCACGAATACCTTTCTAATTCTTCACTAAACATGTCGAATCTCCTTCTTATTTATCGCATTTCCTGACATCATGGCTCAACTTCATCGCACAGAAATGTGGTCCGCACATCGTGCAATATTCGCCATTGTCATGCCTTCCTATCTTGTAATATTCCAAAGCCCGCTCAGGGTCGAAACTCAAATTGAACTGGTCTTTCCACCTAAACTCATAGCGTGCCTTGCTCAAAGCGTTGTCACGAACCATCGCCCCAGGATGACCCTTGGCAATGTCAGCCGCATGAGCCGCTATCTTATAAGCAATGACTCCATTGCGCACATCCTCCCTATCTGGCAATCCAAGATGCTCTTTCGGAGTCACATAGCAAAGCATGGCGGTTCCCAACCAACCGATCTGAGCGGCACCGATCGCACTCGTGATATGGTCGTATCCTGGAGCCACATCCGTCACCAATGGTCCCAGCGTATAGAACGGTGCATTGTGGCACTTCTCTATCTGACGCTCCATATTCTCACGGATCTTATGCATTGGCACATGGCCTGGGCCCTCGATGAAGGCTTGCACGTTGCGCTCCCATGCACGTTGAACCAACTCACCCATCGTATCCAACTCGGCAAACTGAGCCGCATCATTCGCATCATGGATGGAACCCGGACGCAAACCATCGCCCAAAGAGACCGCCACATCATACTGAGCCAAGATGTCACAAATATCGTCGAAATGCTCATACAAGAAATTCTCCTTCTTGTGGATCAAACACCACTTGGACATGATGCTACCGCCACGGCTCACGATACCGCAAAGACGTGTATCGGCCAAATGGACATTATGAAGACGGATACCACAATGGATGGTAAAGTAATCAACACCCTGCTCACACTGCTCAATCAACGTGTCACGATAGATCTCCCAGTTCAAATCTTCCACACGTCCGTTCACCTTCTCCAAAGCTTGATAGATAGGCACTGTGCCAACCGGAACAGGACAATTGCGGACAATCCACTCACGAGTCTCATGTATATTGTCGCCCGTGGAGAGATCCATCAACGTATCTCCTCCCCATCGGCAGCTCCAAACCGCCTTCTCCACTTCTGACTCAATATCGGAAGAGGTACTTGAATTACCGATGTTCGTGTTAATCTTCACCATGAAGCCACGGCCTATGATCATAGGTTCTGCCTCAGGATGGTTAATATTCGCAGGGAGAACTGCCCTACCTGCTGCAATCTCATCACGAACGAACTCCGGCGTTATATGGGTAGGGATACCCAAAGCTTCACAATTCATGTTCTCACGAATAGCCACATACTCCATCTCCTTCGTGATGATTCCCTTCTTGGCGTAATACATCTGCGTGATATGGGACCCCTCCTTGGCACGAAGCGGCAACGGAATGGCAGGGAAACGAACCGCATCCAACGACTTGTCCCTATTGCGTGCACGACCATATTCAGAGGTGAAATCCGACAAGCGCTCTATGCCTCCACGCTCTTCCACCCAAGCACCACGCAGACTCGGCAACCCCTTGCGACAATCCACTTCCACTTGAGGGTCGCTGAACGGGCCACTCGTATCATAGACATAAATCGGATCATTCTCGACAACAGTACGGACTCCGTCCTCCTCTGTGACCGTCGGTGTCAATTTCACCTTACGCATAGCCACCTTGATGTCCGGATATATCTTTCCGTTGATATATGTTTTCTCTGAGTTAGGAAACTCTAACTTGAAATCTTTTTTCTCCATAAAAAATCAATCGTTTAAAAATGATGTCAAAGGGGAACTTGCCACTGCCTCTCCCGAAATCACAGGAGCAGCCACTCCTGCCTCGTATGCCATACGGCCGGCTTTCACTGCCATGGCAAAAGCCTCCGCCATAGCCACTGGATTTTCAGCCACCGCAATCGCCGTATTGACCAAACAAGCACTGGCTCCCATCTCCATGGCCTCCGCAGCATGGCTTGGTGCTCCCAACCCTGCATCGACAACCACAGGAACGCCCGCCTGCTCTATGATGATACGGATGAACTCCTTCGTCTGCAATCCCCTATTCGTTCCTATCGGTGCAGCGAGAGGCATGACAGCAGCCGCTCCAGCCTCCTCCAATTGGCGACAAAGGACTGGGTCTGCCTGACAATAAGGCAACACAATGAACCCCATCTTAGCCAACTTCTCCGTCGCCTTCAACGTCTCCACCGAATCAGGCAAGAGATAACGAGGGTCTGGATGAATCTCCAACTTCAACCAATTCGTACCGAAAGCCTCCCGACTCATCTGAGCTGCAAAGACCGCCTCATCTGCATTACGGACACCCGAAGTGTTAGGCAAAAGACGGATGCCGTCCGCCATCACATGATGCAACATCGCATCATCCTCCGAATTGTTCAGATCGACACGCTTCATGGCAAGCGTCACCATGTTCGTACCTGAAGCGATAATCGCCTTACGCATCATCTCGTTGCAAGAGAACTTGCCTGTTCCAAGGAATAGACGAGAAGAGAACTCCTCGCCACCCAAAATCAATTTTTCCATCTCTATATTTTATTTATATTTTTCTTTATTTGAATTCAACACAATTCGCCTTGCCGTCTCCGTCGGATCGTCCGATTTCAAGATCGTTCCCGAAAGGGCTATCCCCGTAATGCCGACAGAGAAGAGGTCGGACAAATCATCCTCCTTAATTCCTCCGATAGCAAAAATAGGAATGTGGATATGGTTCTCTCCACAGAACGAGAGGATACTCCGATATCCTTCCAATCCCAACATCGGGGACAAATTCTTCTTCGTGGTTGTGAAACGGAACGGACCGACACCCACATAATCGACCTTTTGGCTATTCCTCAATGCCAAATCTGCACAAGTGTTGCATGTGGCACCGATAACTTTATCCTCGCCCAAGATACGGCGGGCCTCCCGAGGATCCATATCCGACAAGCCCAAATGAACTCCGTCGGCATCCAACTGACGCGCCACCTGCACCCTGTCATTGATAATAAAGACGGCATTGTAACGACGACAAACCTCCTTCACCTTCCAACCTTCAGCCAGCATCTCCTCATCGGAAGCCTCCTTCATACGAAGTTGCACCCAACGGACACCGCCACGACAGACGGCCTCCACCTGCTCCGCTATCGTATATCCTTCCCGATGATCGGTGATATACATGACTGGACACTCTTCGACAGAAGGCAAATCCGCCGAACACTTCCGCATGGCATGGAATCCTAATCTCGAGGCATTCGACTTCAAGAAGTTGGAAACCTCTCGTTGCGCTAAGGCACAAGCATCTTTCCAGTTCTTACCCAACGACACATAAGAAGCTATTGCCGAACTCAAGAAGCAGCCTGTTCCATGTTTGTCAAACGGCAAACGGGAAACAGAAAACGAGGTCATTTCCCCATCGGAAGAGATCAACGTATCGACGGAAGATGAATCCTCACTATGACCACCTTTCAACAAGATGGAGCACTTTGTAGTGCGAGCCACCTCAGCCAACGATGAACATTCGGTCGTCCCGAAAATGGAAGCCGCCTCCGTCAAGTTGGGCGTTATCAAATCTACTTCTCGCAATAGCTCTTGCAACGGCTTTTTGAAGAAGGATTCATGCAATTTATCCTTCGTAGCCGTGGCCTTCAATATAGGATCCCAAATTATTTTTATGGAAGGACAACGTTGCCTTAAAAGAGAAACGACAGCCAGCAACTGCTCGCTATCCCTTATCATGCCGATTTTAGCTACCGTAGGCGCATGCTGCTCCAAAAGAAGCGACAACTGTCCCAACACTTGTTCGTCACTGCACCATTCCGCCTTTTGGAAAAAGGATTCATTCTGGTAGGTCAGCGCAGAGACAACACCCAAGCCATAGACCCCATGCGTCTCCATCACCTTCAAATCGGAACTGACACCAGCCCCCGAAGAAGGGTCGAAACCTGCTATCGAAACGACCGTAGGCGTGGACAACAACTGGTATTGGGCAACAGCCATTTCTGGGTGACTCCATACTGCACCGATAGCTGCAACTCCATCAAAACCAAAATCACGGCAAAGAGAAACCTTATCCGAAGTAATACCACCCAAAGCGATAACCGAGAGTCCCCGACGATGGACTTCTTCCAACTTTTCCTTATCAAAAAAATGATAATCAGAAGAATAACCCACCTTCGACACACTCTCGAAAAGCGGACTAAGGAAGACATAAGCCGGAACGAAAGGCAATGAAAGAATCTCTTCGTAAGAATGGCAAGAGACGCTGACGCTCCCCCACTTCTCAAAGTCGGAGAAAAGTCCTGCCGAAGCAAACTTCAAATGGACACCCTTCAAGGCATACCTCTCCACCAAACCGTAATGGCTATGAAGAACAATTCGTCCCCGGTAACGAGGCTCTATCTTTTCGATGAATCGAGCCATCTCTGCCTCCGTCGCATTGGGTTTACGAAGATGAAGAATACGCAATCCATTCGAAAACAACGAATTGCAATAATGGGCCTCATCAGAGAACCAATCGGGAGTCGTTATGACAATCCGCTCGAACATACTCATCCTCCTTGAACAGCCTTTATGATGATAATCTTACTGCCATCACGGACAACAAAACCATCCCACTCTGCCTTGGGAACGATAGTCAAATCCACCGCCACAGCGACGTAATCTGTCTGCACGTTCTGACTACGAAGCACCTCCGTCAAGGAAAGTCCGTCGTCACAAATCACTTTTTGATCATTGATTTCTATTTGCATCCCTAAAAAATTTTCGGATCGAAAGGGGGATGCGTACAAACACAAAGAATATGCACCTTCCAAATGCCTACGTCGGTATTAACCGAATCAGGTCTCAGGGTATAATCTCAGCCTCCAGATTCATCAGAATCCACCAATAAGCACCCCCTTGGATCTCAGTTTAGGCAAAGGTACGAAATTTATCCACAACTAGGAATTAAGAGGCGAAATTTATGGACAATACAAAGGCTTTTTAACGGAATCGGCAAGGATCTTTTCTAAAAGACGACATTTGTCAATCAAGGGAGGAACTGTTTATGTTCATGGCCAAACATAAGAGTTTTGGACAGGCTCCTTCCCTATCGTTAGAGAAACCTGTCCCATTATCATTCCAACCAGACATGAAGCATCCTATCCAGATCACAAGCTAGGAAATCTTCCACAGAAAGATAGTCCGAGCCAATCACGACAGAAGCCTTCGGATGAAACTTTTCTCTGAACAACGGGAGTCCCCTATTCGATGTCACCCGACCACTCTTCACCTCTATCGCAATGATTCCATTTTGATGATGAAGAATAAAATCGACCTCATCGTCACGCTCCCGCCAATAGTAGAGTTTATAATCCAACTCATCCGAATTGTTAAGCAGATATGCACCGACTGCACTCTCCACCCATCGTCCCCATAATTTAGGCGTTGTATATGCCTTCTCGTAGGAGACCCCCGACTGAGCAGACAACAAGGCACTATTATAGACCATGAATTTCGGTATGGAATTATATTTCCGTGCGTTGTCGTTCGCATACTTATGCATGCCACACAACAAACAAGACTCGTTCAATGTGATAAGATAGTTTGCCAATGTGGTCACATTACCAACATCAACCAACTCTCCCAACATCTTATTCAAGGAGAATTCCTCCCCCGAATAGAGGCATCCCAACTCAAATAGCCTCCTCATCAATTCCGGCTTGTACAAAACCTTGGTCTTGAATATATCACTTTCAATGGCCGGACGGATGATGGCATCCTTGACATAGGTTCTCCACCTCCGAGCATCACCTATATACTTAACACTACCTGGATAACCACCGAAATAGATATATTGGTTGATATCAATTCCAAACGCCTCCCTCATTTCGGAGAAACTCCAATGCAACATTTTAATCAACTCGAAACGTCCCGCCAAAGACTCCGTGAGGCCATCCTTTAGCAACAACCGAGAAGAACCAGACAAAACGATCTTAATGTTAACGTCGTTGAAAGTATCCAAATCCCACTCCTTCTTCACGACCTCACTCCAGTTAGAAATCTTATGGACTTCGTCAATGACCAAAAGATATTCCTTTGCTGCATTCATGTTCATCTTCGAACGGGCTGTTTGCCACATATCAGAAATCCACGTATGGCTCTCAGTTTCGGCAACATCGGCTGTAACATACATATAAGGAATATCTATATCGCGAAGAACTTGTTTCAAGACAGTTGATTTTCCAACTTGACGAGGTCCAACAAGCACTTGTATCTTGTCCCGATCCTCCGCAAGCCGTTCCTTTAAAATCGCATATTGTTTACGAGCAAACATATTTCAATACATTATTTACAGATGCAAATATAAAGCAAAATTCGCAAATACCCCAAACAGAATTCGCATTTCGTACTTACAAAATGCTCATTTTCTGAGATTGGGAGGAAATGTTTATACCTGCCCATGGATTTCCTTATCGATTTATTGGTTAAGGAGGAGTTAAAGATTCCACTAACTTGCGTATTTCTCGGCAGACGAAATTCTCAAAATTCAACCACAAAATTCTCAATTTAACAGAACAAAATTCTCAATTCACATCTGCATAATTCTCAATTTACCACTACAAATTGCTCAATTTAACTGAACAAAATTCTCAATTTACCACCACAAAATGCTCAAATCAACTGAACAAAATTCTCAATTCACATCTGCAAAATTCTCAATTTATCCACGTAAAATTCTCAATTCTTAACATCAAAACACTCAATTCCGTCATACAAAATTCTCAATTTACCACTACAAACTGCTCAAATCAACAGAACAAAATTCTCAATTCACATCTGCATAATTATCAATTTAGCCAC
>JAGCWQ010000027.1 GCA_017961765.1 Paludibacteraceae bacterium
ATGATCCGAATTCATTGGTTGTCTTTTCCTGACTTTCATATGTCTTGGCTTCTAAGGAGACTAGTTGGATTTTCGCCTTCTTGTTGGCAAGGACCCTGCTTGTCTCGGATAGGATGCATTTGTAGTGGATCTTCTGCCCGGGACGGTAGATGTCTCTGTCGGTGATGATGGTAGCCGCGATTCCGCCTTTTCCTTCATATTTATAATACTTAGGTTCATCATAACTAAAAATGTATTTATCGACAAAAAGATGGTCCTCCTTGTCTATTAGTTGGTAGGAGTGCACAGACTCGCCTTTGGGGAGGGTGAATTCCGCAAATCCTTGTTCGTTTGTGTGCAGAATGGATGTCGTTTTGTTATTTTTCTTGAGTTTCACTTTGACGTCCTTCAAGGCTTTGCCGTTTCCTGAATGAAAGACATAGATGCGGCATGTCTTATAGTCGTCCTTGTTTTTAATCCCTTTGCGAACTACGGAATGCAGATTGGATATGGTGATTTTTAAACTGTCTTTTGTGTCTGTTTTGCTTGGACAAATTTTATAAGAACCGAATTTCTTTAGAGCAGGCAATTCGGCAATTGTCTCAAGTTGAATGCCCAATAGTACGGGTTTTAGTTTCACTTCCACCTTGTCAACTAATTTATTGGATGAATCGAATATGGAAAAAGTGATTGGTCCTGTTTGGTTTTTGTGCTTGATATGGATTCGGATTTTCTCATCAGGGCGTGCAACTCTACGAGTCGTATAATTGATTTTACTCTCGTGGATTTCGTTGTACCATTTCACTAATTCTGGATGAGCATAGTCCGGAAATTTCTCGAACGATTCTTCAATCATTTTGTTGAGTTTCTGGCTGGTCTTGTCGTCATCAGCATACTCGTTGTAATCTTTGCTGCAGATTTGATCCAATATGAGGTTGGAAGCCTCTTGGTTCTTATATTGGTCGTATAGTCGATAGAGTTCAGAAAGCGGTTGCTCTTTCTGCATGAGTGCATAGATATATGCGTCGGATTCTGTATCGTTGGCATGGATTTTAATCAATTGCTCGATTATGGAATCGGCTTTGATGTAGTTGCCCAATCCATCGCTTCGGTATTTGTTCTTTTCGATGATGGAGTAGGCGAGAAGGTCGAATAGGGTAGGCCTGTACTTTCGGCTGTCTGTTCCGCTTTTAGTCAGGTAGCTGTATTTCATGGCATCTGTTTTGCTGAGGACCTCCATGGGTTCCAAAGCCTTCCTTTGTAGATGGTCGATACTGTCTAAGAACATTTCATAACTCCATTCTTCTATATCTTTAGGATATTCGCCATTTATTGTAGTGGAAGAGGAGTTGTATCTCGTCCGACTTGACAATTCGTTTGCCAGGATAAATTGCGCAATGGAGCGGAGTGCTGTGTCTTGTGTCCTTTCGCAGAATTCGGAAAGTTTTTCTATGTATTCTTGGTCTCCGTCTATTTCGTTAAAATAGCAGTAGGCACGAAGTTCGTTCTCCTCGTCTTTGTCCCTTAGGGCAGTGGCGTAGATATCTTTTACCATTGAGATGGCGGTTCGAGGTTTCTCGTCCATTATTTCATCCACCTCTTTCCATGCTTTCTCGTAATTGTCTATGAAATTGGGTGAGCAACCCATAAATAGCGTTCCTGTCAGAAGAAGTAGGATGAATAGATTGATGTAATGTTTCATGATGATTCAAATCAAGTTGATAGATAAACAAATTTAAAGAAAAAATCGTGAAGAAGGCAGGGTGGTTGATTTATTTTGCACGGAATTTATACGAAATAGAAAAGAGCCACTTATGAGTAGCTCTTCTATATGGGCAGTATCGATAAAGCCTTACCCCTTGCGGGAAACTTACTCAGTTCTGATGTCAGCAAAATGGTCTCGTTGGGTTCATCTTCTGAACGAGAAATGGACGATATCATGCTTGTTCGTTATGCTTGTTATCTTGTGGCACAGAATGGCTGGGTGTCAAGAAATGTCTCTTTATAGTTTCACTTTTAATGCTCTCCATTCCTCAAATTCCATCCCTTTTCTCTATTTTTGCGAATACCGTATGTATGTAGTTGATATGGACAAAAAAACATTGGAATTTGTAACATATTGCATTGCTAAACTTTCTGCACAGCTTAACTTGCCACAGAAAGAGGTGTACAGACGATTGAAATCGTCTGGCATTCTATATGGCTACATAGTTCCATCCTACGATGTACTACACACATTCAGCTCACGCTATCTTATCTGATTACATGAAAGAGAAAGGAGTGCTAAGTATATGATTTTGTTTCATTCTAGATGGCGAACATTCTGCCGTCCTGTCTGTATCCCTCAAAAAATTGGATGAGATGAAGAAGAAGTTAAGTTCTGGCTACACAAGTTTCTGGAGTTGATGGTCTGGAAAATGTGATAGTTTGAAGTATTGACGGTACGGAAAATGTGTAAGATTTCATGTTTGACGGTACGGAAAATGTGATTGTGTGGTATGTATCGTTCTGAAATTGAAAATATTATCTCTTGGAAAGATAAGTCCGGCCGTAAACCGCTAATTTATATAACAAAACGCACATGAATCGTCTGATCCATGTGCGTTTTGGCTTGCTATTTAAATCATTTCAAATCTTCGGCTCTGACGATGCAAGTGCCTTTGGTGATGGCGCTTGTGAAGAAGTAACCGAGGGCTCTCTTTTCTGGCTTTATGTTGCTGCAGACATTAGCCGGACTGCCGTAGAATGGATTACTTCCCGTATTGCCTTGCACGTCGTAGATGTATTCCAAATAGCCTTGGGATATGACGTGTAGGTTGAGGGTGATTTCGTCACCTGGCTTGACATCTTCGTCTTTGCTCCTCTTGGGGTCGAGGTTGTAGATGCTGCCTGGAAAGTCAACCCCGTTGTACATCTTTTCCATCTCCTCTCCATTGATGTAAACGCCTGTCATTTCTTGAAATTGGATAGCGTAATATTCTGAGAGCGTGTCGGTTACAAGATGTCCGTTGATCTCGATTTTTGCCAAGTAGGATGTCCTTTTGTTGTTGATGGATTGGAAGTAAGGACAAACCTTGTAGTAATCCGTGGCTTTCTTGTTGTTGAGCGTGTAGATGAGTACTTTCATGGAGTCGATGGCTTCGACGGTTGCCTGCATGGTGTCTGTGGCAAAGTACTCTTCCGTCTTTCCATTCTCACGGACGATGACGTGGAGGTTGTAGATGTGGCTGCTCTCACCCTTCATGGGGTTTATTGTTTCGTAAATGCCTGGGGCTACCTCGTGGTAGTTGATGATGGCCGTGTCGTTGTCTGTCACGGTTACCTCTGCACCTGAAACCATCTCAGGGGCTCCTGTGCCGTAGAAATCACCGCTTCTGCTGATGGTGAGTTGTTGCGGTTTCCATTCGTTGGTGATGCATCCGTAGATGCCGATGAGTTGCTCTCCCTCCTCTACGTCGATGGTGATATCTTCCCTACATCCATTGAGCAGGGCGAGGAGGAACAAAGGAAGTGATAATATCGTTTTCTTGTTCATAAGAGTCTTTTTTTAGAATTTGAAGTTATAGGAGACGGAAGGGACGAACGTGAAGAGATACATCTTCTCCGTTTTGATTTGGTTGTCTTCGTCTGGTGTGAACATAACCGCCCAAGTGTTGTGTTGTCCGTAGGCGTTGTAGATGGAGAAGTTCCATTCTCCATGCCATCTTCTCTCTTTCTTTTCCTTCGATTTGAGGGTGGCTGAGAGGTCTAAACGATGGTAGTTGGGGTAGCGGCTTTGGTTGCGCGACCCGCTATAGATGGCATATGGTATGTTGTCCACCGTGTATTTGCCGTAAGGGTAGGTGACGGGTTGTCCCGTATTGAAGACCCAGTTGGCGGAAAGATTGAACTGCTTGGTGAAGTCGAAGCTGAGGACGGCCACAAAATTGTGTGGACGATCGAATGGAGAACGGTACTCCTTCCCGAAATTGATCTCTTCGACGGTGCGGAGAGAGCGTGAGTAGGTGTAGGAGACCCATCCGGTCAGTTTTCCTGTGTTCTTTTTGGCCAAGAGTTCTATACCGTAGCTACGGCCTTTACCGATACGCGTCCCTCCGTCTATGTATTTGTTGCCCGTTGTATGTGCGTTGTCTTTGAAATCAAGGACGTTTCGCAGCTGTTTGTAATAGACTTCGACGGAGGTCTCTATTTTGTCGTCTAACAGGTTGCGGAAGTAGCCAATCGCATATTGGTCGCATTTCTGTGGCTTGATGTTCGGGTTGCTAGGCAACCAAATGTCGAACGGAAGTCCACCTGTTGCGTTGGAGGCCATTTGGGCATACTGCACAGTCCTGGAGTAGGAGGCCTTGACGGAGGATACTTTGTCGATTTTGTATAGCGCACCCAATCTTGGCTCTGGGTTGATCTGCGTGTTGAAGATCTTGCCGCTGCCGTAATAGGTGGAGTCTATCTTTTCGTGGTTCTCATCGAATTTGAAAACGGTTTCTTCTCCGAGGTTGTGGAAGATGGACATGCGAAGTCCATACTTCAAGGTAAGTCTTTTGGTCGCTTTTTGTTCGTGTGACAGGAAGAGACCGTATTCACAAGATCTTCTTACGCCGAAGTCTTGATCCTCCATGAATTGTATGGTGTTATCGTCGTTGTCTCCTGCTGAGATTTCACCTTGGTTGAAACGGTGGATGGTGCCCGACAATCCTGCTCTTGTCTTATTCTGAGGATTCCAGATCTTGAATAGGTTGAAGCTGGCGTTCCAGTCTCTCATGCCGGCCCCCATGTCGAAGTTGGCAGGATTGACGCCAATCTCCATGTCGTAGTTGTAGCTTGAACCTGTGATGTTAAAATCGGAGGTTAGTGACTTGTTGTAGATGTGGTTCCAACGGAAGGTGCAACTCTTGTTTCCGAAGCCGAGGCCAGCTATTTTCTCCATACCGAAATTGTCCCTTCCCCAATAGCCTGAAAGATACAGGTGGTTCTTGTCGTTTATCTTATGGGTAATCTTGGCGTTCAAGTCGAAGAAGTAGAGGTAGGTGTCCTTATATTCACTTCCTGCGAGTGGCAAGAAGAGGTCGGCGTAGGTCCTTCGTCCGGCAATCATGACCGAGGTGCGGTTGTCGAAGAGAGGAACTTCGAGCATGAGACGGCTTGAGATGAGTCCGATACCACCTGTTCCGGAGAATCGTGTCGGCATCTCGTTGAGGGTTTGTACATCGAGGACGGATGACAGACGCCCACCGTAAGAGGCAGGTATGTCACCTTTCATCAGCGTTGCTTCGCTTACGGCATCGTTGTTGAAGACCGAGAAGAATCCCATCATGTGGGAGGCGTTGTAGATGGTGGCGTTGTCAAGGAGGATGAGGTTGTGGTCCGTGTTGCCTCCTCGAACGCTAAAGTTGGAGGATCCTTCGGATGCGGCTTGTACGCCGGGCATCAGTTGAATGGCTTTGACCACGTCCACTTCGCCCATGAGGGCAGGAATCTTCTTGACGGTGACCATTTGTATCCTTTGGCTACTCATCAGGGCTTCGCTGATGTTGGCGTCCTTTTTCCTGCCTGTGACGACCACCTCTTCCATTTCCGTCTCCTCGTTTGCGAGCAAGACGTTGAGTGTCTCTTTTTCTTTATTTAAGGAAACTTTCTTTTGAACGCTTTTGTAGCCAACATAGGAGATGGAGATATGGTATTCTCCGACAGGAAGTTTTAGTGAGTATTTTCCGTTGGCATCGGTGACGCAACCGCCCTTTGTCTCTTCCACATAGATGGAGACACCAATGAGGCTTTCGTGGCTCTCTGCATCTTTGACGCTACCAGATAGGGTGGATGTACTTTGGGTTTGGGCAGTTAGAGGGGTGAATGAAATTGCGATGAAGAAACAAAGCATCGTCAGCATTCTGGTTATAGGCGAATTGTTTCTTTTGTTGCGTGTGGTGCGCATATTAAAAAGGATATGTGATGGGCCCTATTGTTTATCCTCCAGAAACGGGAGAACCCTTTACTCGATTCTGGAATAGTTGTCACTACAGAAAACCCTGCAAAGGTAATTTATTTTTTTTTGAAACTAAGTTTTCTCGCTGTGATTTTCTGTTTTCTTTTCTGCTACAAAGGTATAATAACGTTGTTGCAAGTAGGTTGCAAAGATAAAAAACGCCATTGCAGAGGCCTTCTGCAATGGCGTTGGTTACCTAATCGTTTTTTTGATTCTCTTATTTCACAATCATGCTCTTGCTCTCCACGAAACCATTCGCATTCATGACATAGAAATAGATGCCCTGAGGCAGTTTGTCTACAGTGAATGTCAAGGAATGGCTTCCTGCTGAGTAGTTGTCGGATGCGATATTCATGACCTTAACACCCATACCGTTGTAGAGGTCAATTGTTACGAATGAGTTTTGAGCGAGGCTGAAGTCAATCGTCGTCTCTCCATTGGCTGGGTTCGGCCTGTTTTGAGACAAATGATCGTTGTTCTCCTCAATCATGATGTCACTCGCTTTTACGTCGCCAGAGTCTCCGCAACCGTTGTGGATTAACGTATGTCCACCCCAATCGTATTTGCCACTGTTGTATGTTTTGTTCACAGTGCTGGTACGGATGTTGGTGTTTTGTGAATTGTCGCCATAGAGGAATTTGTTGATGAATGCTTGGGCAGCCTTGTTTTGATTACTGGAGGCTTGACAGTGGGAGTGGCCTCCTTCAATGACGTAACCGAAGCGGTCTTCAAGTCCCATAGCTTTCCACACCTCGGCAGCTGCCTTGACGGAAGCATTGCCGGCTGCATCGCCCAACCATACGTAATCAGGGTTACCGAAAGCTAGGAATGCACGAGGCGCACACATGGCGATTAGTTCATGGTGGTCGTATGGCAATTTGGAGATGTCAGACTGGAAGTTGCTCTTGAAGCTGTTCAAGAACCAGTTGTATTCTGTGTTAGAGATACCTTCCACATCCGAACCTATCTCCGAGCTGACACGCCAAGCGTTGATACCGCCACCACCAGACTCTTGGGCGATTGTCAGAGCTACACGCTCATCGAATGCGCCTGCGAACAAGGCCATCTTACCAGCGTAGGAGCAACCTGTCACGGCGATGTGGCCAAGGTCGGCTTTGATTTGATCCTTCACGATTTCCAAACCGTCAATCAGACGGCTGATACCCCAAGACCATGCGCAATAGTCCGCCTTCGTGTTGAATGTGCCTGGGTATAGCTTGTAGAATGGGTCGCTCTCTTTCCTTCCGCCGTCTGCGCTATATCCTGCAATCTGTTTATGGGTGAAAGGCACTTGGATACATTTTGAGAAGTAAGAAGAATTCAAGCTACCCGTGTTGTTATCCATACCGATGACGATAGGGTGAGGACCATTGCCAGAAGGAATGGAGAGTTTGCTCGTCAAAGTGAGTGTGTTGTTTCCATTGCGAACCTTGACAGTCAAAGTTCCGTTAGAGTAGGTTGCCTCCAAGTCATCGAACTTAGGCTTTTCACCGATTTCCCAGAACTCGATTTCACGCTTGATTTCGTTACGACGGCAAGACCAATCGCAGAAGTCGGTCACCTTGCCACTGCCGTCGGCCCACTCGAATGGGTCTGGCAATGTCTTGCAAGACTTCAAGTTGTTCTTGTTCAAGGATACAGGATCTTCGCAAGCGGCACCCGTGTTTTCTACAGAGTAGCTCAATGGATATTCGCCAGCTGCGAGGACCGTGCTACTACCACCATGTTCGCCACCATGTTCTCCGCCATGGTTGTGTGATGAAGTGTCTGGCATAGCAAATTTGAGATAATCCAAATTGTTGTTGTTGCTCTCGAATTTTACTTTCAAGATGTGCTTTCCTGCCTTGATTTCGTCAGTTGTGGCAGTCAAGTTCTCATAATTATCCCACTCGTTGTCGCCTGTTTTCGATCCAGAAAGATTTGCCACCTTTTTGTTATCGACATACAAATCCATAGAGATGGCTCCACTACCATTGGAGGCACTTGCCACGACATCATATTTGCTTGTTTCCTTCACATCGATGGTGTACTCCAACCATTCGCTGGAAGAGGTGTAGCCGACAGCCATGCTGGTTCCGCCTTTCACGATGTCCACGCCTTCGTCGGTACGGAACTTGGCGTCACCCTTGTTCTCCTCGTCTGAGTCCTCGTAGGCATTGCCGTTGCCGCCCACGTCATAATGTTCTGCTTCTACTGTTCCAGGAATTGCGATGGCCTCCTTGTAAGGGCCTTGCGGAACTTCCGGCTTAACGGGTTCAACTGTGGATGTTGCATCGCCGATCCAAATATTTCCATACTTCAAATCGAAGCTACCTGAGCCGGAACCCACTTCGCAAAGGAACTTGCAATCGTAAAGTTGTCCCAATGTCACGCCTCTCTTCTCCCATTCCCTCATGTGTGCGGAGACTGAGATGTGTCCACACTTACGGATGCTTTTCCTTACGGCAAACACCTGAGTAAATGTGGAGTTACCTGAGATGGAAGGCCCCGTGCGGGTTCCCACCCACATCTCGTAAGTGTCGCCATCCAATGTGTATGTGCCTTTGGATGATGTGTTGTAGTACAATCCCTGTTGCTTGGCAGTGCTTCCGAAGAAGGTGTTCTCTACAATATAGTACTCCACCTCGTTAGGAACCTTAGTCCAACCATAGATACCGATGTAGTTGTAGCCTCCGCCGGAACTTCCGCTGCCAATCTCATAGTTGAAGTCGCAGTGGAGGTCTCCGTCCAATTGGCTTGGCTTCGGTCCTGTACCCCAGTACAAACCGATACGGCAAAGCAAGTCGTCTGGATTGTTCCAGTTCGCCTTGAATTGGAATTTGCCTTTCTCCGCCTTGTATTCCATGGAGGCGTTGTTACCTGAATTTGTCCACATCTCATAGTTGAAACCTGAATTACCTATGTCGTGTGTTCCTCCATTCTGCGCCTTCTGTCCGCTTGTCATGGATGTGTTCATCTGACAAGGATCGATGGAACTTGTCTCGTTTCCGCCTTCGTTACCTTGGCCACCTTCGTTACCTTGACCGCCTTCGTTACCTTGGCCGCCTTCATCATATTTCAAGACTTTCAACATTTGGTCTGCATAACGCTCACCCAATGTGCGGTAGCTTGCAGAAGAGA
Source organism: Paludibacteraceae bacterium (assembly GCA_017961765.1). Classification (GTDB taxonomy): domain Bacteria; phylum Bacteroidota; class Bacteroidia; order Bacteroidales; family Paludibacteraceae; genus RGIG10190. The sequence goes on from JAGCWQ010000027.1 coordinate 9,083, forward strand.
AGTGTAGGTTATCTCCCTTGTGACCAAGTCCTTGTGCCGAGATGACGTAGGAGTTAGGAATGGTGTTGGGTACGTTGGCGATGATGCTGTTCATACCTCCGCATTGGCCGCCTTGGTCAGAACGAACCACCTCACCGACCAACAAAGGCACGTCAGCCGATTTCAACCCCAAGTCGTTAAGCAAGTCGTTGTAAACAGCCTTCACGCGGTTTGGCCAGTTGTTTTGACCTGTGTTGGTCTCGCCTTGGTGCAAGAGGATTCCCTTGATGACACCCACCTTTTGAGCTTCCTTTCCCATCTCGACCAATCGTCCGTAAGGGTTGCCTCCGTAAGATTGGATGGTGCTTTGCATATAGGACTCGGCACGGTAACTTTTGTAATTCTCTTTCTCGAAAAGTTGGATGTCGCATCCGGCGATAGCTACGACAACGACACCGACTTTGATTTTTTCTGGCAATTTCTTTACCAATGTACGTCCGAAATAGTCAACCGGACCGAGGTGCTGACCGCTACAGCAGGATAGGGGAGGCGTGGCGTCATACCAGCTTCCTTTCTTTCGGCTGCCGCAATTGTCATAGGAGCAGAGGACTTGGAAACGGCTGTCCACTGTCTTGTCTTGGTTCTCAATGTTGCCTTGCCCCTCCATGTTGGATTGGCCGAAGCAGAGATAAATGTGAAAGTTCGGATCCGGGTCCGCATAACTATTCACAAACGACCCTAGCAGCATGGCTAAAGCCGCGAGGAAAAAGAGTTTTGTGTTTTTCATCTTTTTTTGTTTAATGATTGATATTGATGTAATTAAGTTAAATCATTTATGTTTATTTGTTTATTATGGCCTCTCCTCCTGCTTGAATGGCTCGATTGCTTGATCCTTTCGTTTCAAGACAATCCTTCCTTAAATTGCAGTCGGCATAAAAGTGTCCTTATAGATAGGACGCACCTGTCTCAACTCCACGAGCAAAGCGTTTTTCACACCTTGCTTACATCCTCCTTGTATTTTGTTTTGGTCTTCTTCCAGAAAAACTATTTACAATCGTCTTACTCCATAAAGTGTGTCAATCTCTAAAAGAAAAAAGACACAATCCATTTTTTTGTTTTTCATGTTAGATGACACTTAAGTCTCATCTTTTATGTTTAATGATCCTTATTTATGTTTAATGTTCAGTTGGAAATCCTTGTTGTCAGACTTCCCCATGACGGTCGCAAATATAGCCTTTTTTCTTGATAATCAAAAAAAAACAAACGAAAATGGGGATTTTTTAAGCGAAGCTGTGAGAAATGTTACATGAATGGGGGATTGATGTTACATGGATATTCTTTCCCCACGCTGGAAGCGCGGGGCTAATAAGGGTGTCGTGTCTTCGACACGGCAGGTGCGGACGAGATTTTGGGAAGTCATGATTTTGTTGTCCTTTTTCTTTCCCCACGCTGGAAGCGCGGGGCTAATATGAAGTATCGTGTCTTCGACACGGCAGGTGCGGACGAGATTTTGTGAAGTCATGATTTTGTTGTCCTTTTTCTTTCCCTACGCTGGAAGCGCGGGGCTAATAAGGGTGTCGTGTCTTCGACACGGCAGGTGGCAGACGAGATTTTTGAAATTGATAATTTTGTTGTTCCCTTTCCGAAAAAATTAAGAATTCATAATCCATGTTGTCCTTCTCCCCGTCTCGAAGAGACGTCACAACTACTAGCCCCGCGCTTTCAGCGTGGGGAATGAAATTTATATATAATGAAATGAAAATTTTATATAAATATTTATCTCCATGAAAAATTCCATTCGTATGAATAGAATTTTCGATTGTGTGTTAAATTCTTATTTTTGTTGAAAAAGTCTTTTTGCTTTTGCTTGCTATTAAGATATTGTTGATAAATTTTCGTTGTATTTGTTTGATTTTTTTGAAAATGTTTCTTTAACTTTGAGAAGTCGATTCTGATAAACGAACTTTTTTTGATGAATTGAAAAGATTTAATATTCTGTTTGAGGTAAGTTCGTTTATTTGGATAGCCGATAATTAAGAAATAAAAGAGTGAAATTCAATCTTAGTGATTTTGTTTCGTTGCAAGTTTTTCTGTTGCCTTTTCTGTTGGTATCGGTGAGCGACTTTTCTGTAATCAGTTTATAGGTTCTTCTGGTTGCTGGAAAATGATTTTTAGAACCTAAACATAAACCATAAAAAATCAGTAAGCGACATGTTTGTAAATGAGTCTGCTAAACAAGGTGATCGTGGAGCCTCTTCTCCGCAAAAAACTAAGTCGGGGGTTGTATCCTCTCCATCACGGACGATTATCCATCCTTAATTAGAGATGACAGAGCCGGGTGACTCTGACGAGATGGAAGCCGATGCTGCAGCCAACGAGGTGATGAGTGGCAAGGTGTGCCGAAAAATCTCGGGTGGTGGTGCCGGTGGAGGTATGGCGGTCTCCTCTCAGATGGAGAGCCAACTGAATCATTTACAGGGTGGTGGACAGTCGATGCCCGCTGGCTTGCGGGGCATGATGGAGCGTGGATTCGACCGTGATTTCTCGCAAGTGCGTCTGCATACGGACAGCGAAGCGGCGGGCTTGAGCAGTAGCATAAATGCCAAGGCTTTCACCCATGGCAATGATATTTATTTCAATCGTGGACAATTCTCTCCTGAAACGTCGGAAGGACAAAGATTGGTGGCGCATGAGTTGGCGCATGTGGCACAAGGAGGGGGGAAGGTGGGAAGAAAACGTTCGAACGAAAAGGTTTTGTATGAAAAAGGTGATTCTTTTAATGGAGTTAATTTTAAAATTTATCTGGTTCTAGATGAAGATAAAGGGAAGTATGCCATCTTTTGGGGAAAAAAAAATAAAGAACAAATAAAAAAATCAGATGGATTTTGGATTACTGCTTCCTGTGGTAAAAGTAAAGGTGAAGTTTATATTAGTCCAAATACTAAAGGAAAAATAGAGATAAAAACAGACACTCCTATTACTCTAAGTCCATTTGGTAGTACTTCGATACAGTATTGGTGCTATACTCCGAAAATTGTAAATATTATATTTCTAGATCGAAAATACATGTTTTATGGTGTTCCTGATAAAGATAAAAAGTATACCTTTTTTTTGGAACAAACAGATGGAGGCAAATTAGAAAAAGGGGGGGGATTCTGGTTCTTTTGTGATTATGAAGGATTTGGTTCTGAAGTTTACATTACTTCAGAGTCTCTAAAAAATGGAATAGTAAAGATACAAGGTCCCTCAGACCCTATTGAGAATCTTGATTTAAGAAATAATCATTGCTATCTTAGACCATGGTCTCATAAAAAGTTTAGTCAAAGTTTTCAAGGACAGAATGGTCAGAAATTAAACCTTTCAGAAATAAGAATGCCTATTGAAGGTAATAATTCATTTGTGATAACACAAGGCTTTGATAATGAAGATAAAGAAGCGACGCATAATTCTAAGTATGAGCAAAATGTACATGCCGTTGATATATCGACAACTGAAAATAACGGAATCCCTATCGTGGCTGTGGCTGAAGGTAGGGTGGTCAAAGTCGTAAAAGGAATCGATGGTAAAAAAAATATAGAAAGTCAGTTTGCAGAAGGAAATTGTGTCTATATTTTACATGAAAATAATTATATATCGGTTTATGCCCATCTTAAGAATGATCGTTTTTTGCCTAATGAGGGTGACCTTGTAAATTTAGGTCAGAGGATTGGAACAATGGGAAATACTGGAAATTCATCAGGAACACATTTGCATTTTTCTATTCTTCGTTATGATGATGAAAAACGAAAACTTGTACGTACAGATTGGAGCCTTGATGGTATAGGTGATGTAAAAGGTATGCAAGATGATAAGATTAATAAAAAGGGAACTGTAGATGACGCAGGTCAGACGACATGGGAGAAATCGGATAAGTGATTGTATTTCATATGAAAAATAATAATGATATTTAAACAAAGCAATCTGACTCTTTTTTGTCAAAAAGTAAAGTGATAAGTAAATAAGAATTCAAAACATGTTTTCATACATTCCTAAAACACAGCAGGATTTTAATCCTAATAACCAAAACCATCCCCAAAAACAGTTTGGTTCTGCAAAATCTTTCCCATCCCATACCCTCGTCCACCCCAAGTTGGAATTAACCGAGCCGGGTGACTCTGACGAGCAGGAAGCCGATGTTGCAGCCAACGAGGTGATGAGTGGCAAGGTGTGTCGAATAATCTCGGGTGGCAGTGCTAGTGGCGGTATGGCAGTCTCCTCGCAGATGGAGAGCCAACTGAATCATTTACAAGGTGGTGGACAGTCGATGCCCGCTGGCTTGCGGGGCATGATGGAGCGTGGTTTCGATCGTGATTTTTCGCAAGTGCGTCTGCATACGGACAGTGAGGCGGCAGGCCTAAGCAGTAGCATAAATGCCAAGGCTTTCACCCTTGGCAATGATATTTATTTCAATCGTGGACAATTCTCTCCTGAAACGTCGGAAGGACAAAGATTGGTGGCGCATGAGTTGGCGCATGTGGCACAAGGTGGAGGAAAGGTGGGAAGAGATATTGATGGTGGTTCTATTTTAGATACTTGCTCTCTGGTAGCTTGGAATCTAGTGTGTCCACAATGTTATAGTGATGGAAAAGAATCATCTTGCAAATTGATTACCGTAGCTTTAGTTGCAAGTCCAAAAGCTGGAGGTTCCGAATTCTTTCCTAATAAAGATAAAACTTCTCCTGTATTTAGAGGCTATATGGATGAAAACGGAAATAGTATTAATGGTATTAAGTATATTTTTCTTGAAGAAGGGATGACTATTCAAGATATATCTAATGAATTGAAAGGATTTAAAGATAGTCTTGGTCCAAATGAGTATGTACAAAATCTTATAATATCTGGACATGGAGAGTGGTTTGGCATAGCCTTGAGTACGTTGCCTGGCACTAAAGAGTTGGAAAGTAACGCAGGTCCTTGCCTTTGGGCATTAGATGATGCTTATTTGAATTCAGAATTGGAATGTGATAAAAACAAAGGATTCTCAGCTGTTGATATTAGAGTGAAAGAGAGTGATGAGTTTTTTAAGGCGGTCGCTTACGTGATGAAGAATGAAAATTTGAATTGCATGATACCTCAATCTATTATATTGGATTCGTGTTCCACAAATTCACATGTTTATGATGAAAAGATGAAAGATGAGGATAAGAAAAGCAATTTCAGAGATGTATTAGATTTTAAGCTACGTGAGAAAAAGGTATATGCAACTATTTATTCGGGTAATGCGCCAATGTTTGCTGGTAAAAGCAGAATAAAATTGCATTCAGATGGAACGTTGGAATTGGTTTATAATAGTGAATTTGAAGGTGAAAATGGAGTGGTGGATACCAAAGAAAATAAGTCGTCTTATTATACATTTGATAATGGTCATTTTATTGAACATGAGGGAACTAATATCTATAAAAGAGAAAATAATACGGATCCTATAACCTCTATTTTTATTATTCGAGAAACTGCTAATACTTTTTCTTCTCTTTTGAAGATGAAAGATATGTTAGATATAATGTATGATGTGAAAAGAGGGTTTATTGATAAAGAGTCTATTGATGAGTTGCACCGCATGACGACTACAAGAATGGAATCTGACATTCAACACCTAATGAGTTTGAAGAATTTGGATGAGAATGATTGGGATATGATAGAACACTATGAATTGTTGAAAGAAGAATGGTCAAATAACATAAAAATGTTAGAAACTAACAAGATTCCTCTGTATAGATTGATTGAAGGACTATGCGCTAACTTGATAAGTCTGAAAATGTATTATTATAAAAATGATGTAGTTAGGGATATTTTGTATACAGAGAGGAACTCGCTATTCCAAAAAGTTAATGCCCAAAACGAATCTGTTCAAAATAAATAATTTCTTATGTACACTACATTATACCTCATAAAAGAATATCTCAAAAACTGTTTTCAGTATAAGAAAATGGAGAGAAATAATTTAGGCTATGTCAACGTCGCCCTTGCCCCCATCGAAAAAGATGGCCAGAAGGAAGGGGAGGACATCGTCATTACCCTCCTCCGTGTCGAAGAGGAGACCTCACGCAAGCCGCAGAACGTTTTTCAGTATGGCATTGACGCACAAGATGGGAAGCGGAAGGCGATGTCTAAAAGACGAAACCCCGACATCTGCCTCAACCTCTATATACTGATCTCTTCCCATGCGCAGATCTACGAGACGGCTATAGCGCAAATCTCCGATGTGGTCTATTGGATGAACAGCATCGATTATGAGATGGGCAGCGATGAAATCAGTGGCAACCATCTGCGGGTGGAACTCCAGTCGCTCACCGCCGAGCAACACAATAGCATGTGGCAGACCTTGGGTGGCAAGGTGGTGCCTTCGGTTGTCTATAAGGTACGGATGGTGACCATCTCTTCTGAGACGAGCACGCAACCCGTCTATCCTGTGTCAAGTCTCTCTCTTACGGAAAATTCTGGTCCTTGGTCGAGACTCCTCGTCAAACTCCACGCTGGGGAGAAGTTGTCGGAAGAGGAAGAGGACGACCTTCGTCGGGAGATGGTCGTACGTTATGCCTACCCGAGGATGGAAATGGACATGGAAATCGTCGATGAAAAGGACGATTCAGAGGAGTTGAAGCAAAGGAAAGATATGTTGCGCCAGTGGATGCGCGAGGAGACTTGGCACCTAAGCGAAATAGATCGGAAGGATCTCTCTGGAGAATTTGTCTTCCCTACACGAATCCGTGACGTGAAACACCAACAATTGAATAGCTTGATAGCGGCTTTGAAGGATATCTATAAAAAATCGCCGGAGGAGCGTACCCCGACGGAGACGCAAGCCCTCAACCGAGCCTTGAAAGATGCGGAAATCAAAGAAGATATACAAAAAATATAAATTAACTTATTAACTAATAGAAAATTAAACAAAATTTTATGGCAGATTACAAAACCCCGGGAGTCTATGTGGAGGAAATCTCCAAGTTCCCACCCTCAGTGGCCGGCGTTGCCACTGCTATTCCTGCGTTTATCGGATTTACAGCTAAATGTCCGAAAGATCGAGATGGAAATCCTATCAAACAACCTATCAAAGTGACCAGCATGGTCGATTATGAAAATAAGTTTGGTGGTGCACCTACGTTGCAAATAGAGAACGACGTTTTGAAAAACAATGAGTTCGTCATGTATGATAGCATGAGGCTTTTCTATGACAATGGCGGAGGTGTTTGTTATGTGAGTTCCATAGGCCAATATAAAGAGGGAAAGGAATTTTGCACTGAGGATCTTTCCAAGAATATAAGCACCTATAAAAATGCTGTCAAACCCTTAGAAAAGGTGGACGAGGTGACGTTGCTACTTTTCCCTGATGCAGCGTTGATTTTGGATGAAAAAGACTTGGCAGCATTGCACCAAGAAGCCTTGAAGCATTGTGGAGAGATGGGTGACCGTTTTGCTATCCTTGATGTGAAGGATTTGGAAGACGATAATGATAAATTAGGAAAAACGTTGGAGAAATTCCGAGGCGGAGTCGGTACTAATTATCTTTGTTATGGAGCTGCTTACTATCCGTATTTGAAGACTACTTATCCGAAGGAAATCTCATTCCAGCAACTGAAAGAGCAAAATAGTAGGATTAAAACTTATATTGCTGAGATTAAAAATAATGAATCAAATGCGCTTAAGAAGCCTTTTACTGAAAGTATAAAGCAATATGAGAATACGGTTGATTATAGTAATGTAATTGGAAATGTAAAAACTGCGATTACAGAAGAATTAGGAAAAATTGCAGAAATATCCAATTTCACGGTAGTCGTAGATGCGGATGGAAAAGAAGCTCTTCGCTACAATAACGAATCGGTCGAAGACGGAAAGGAGTTGGGTTATGCATCGAAAGCCTATCAAGAAATCTCTGATAAGAAAAAGTCAGGATTGACGTTGAAGGCTGCTGTCGATTTTGTCAATAGTGATTATAGCACTAAGATAACAAGTCTTAAATCGATGTTGGAGGATATAGATTCATATGTTGTTGCGGAAGGAGTTTTGAAGTGTGATGATATGGTTGTTACGCAAGGTGATGGAACTACCGATCTTGAGAAAATGTTATTGACAGAAATAGCCAATACTACTGACTCTATAAAAAACAAAGAGAAAGAGAAGGAAATCATATCCAAGGCTTTGATTCGTCAGATTGATCAATACGCTGTAAGCAAAGGATTGGACAGCTATTCAGACATCTTAGCTGATTATCAAGATCGGGCTCAAATCATCACTCCAAGTGCTGCTATTGCTGGTATTTATGCCATGGTGGATGCAAACAAGGGTGTATGGCAAGCTCCTGCCAATGTGAGTGTTTCTGCGGTTTCTGATGTGATGGAGTATCTTTCGGATAGAGACCAAGATGACATGAATGTGGATGTCAACGCGGGAAAGTCTGTCAATGCTATCCGTAGTTTTTCAGGAAAAGGTATCATCGTCTGGGGCGCCCGCACGCTCGATGGTAACAGCAACGAGTGGCGTTATGTGCCTGTTCGTCGTCTCTTCAATTACATCGAGGAGAGCGTACAGAAATCAACCAATTGGGCGGTCTTCCAACCGAACGATGCGAATACGTGGGTGAAGGTGCGTTGCCAAATCGAAAACTTCCTCTCCAACTTGTGGCGTGACGGTGCGTTGGCTGGTTCTACTCCAGACAAGGCCTTCTACGTGCGCGTGGGCTTGGACGAGACCATGACGGCTCAAGACATCTTGGAGGGCAAGATGATTGTCGAGATCGGTTTGGCTGCCGTTCGTCCTGCTGAGTTTATCATCTTGAAGTTCTCTCACAAGTTGCAAGAGGCTTAATGAGGTGTTCATCAATTCTTAATACAATAACAGAATAATCAAATGGCAACAAATAATTATCCATTGACAGGCTTCCATTTCACAGTGAAATGGAGCGACGACGACGAAAATGTAAGTTTCTCCGAAGTTACGGGGTTGAGTGTCTCCACTACTCCTATCGAGTATCGTGAGGGGGCCAATAAGGAGTACACTACCTTCAAGATGCCAGGCTTGAAGAAGTTCAACAATGTGACGTTGAAACGTGGTACGGTTGCGACCGACAATGGCTTCTTCGACTGGTTCAACTCCATCGCCAACAATACGGTGGAGCGCAGGGACATCACCATCTCCCCCTTGAACGAGGCGCATGAGCCTGCCGTGACATGGAGTTTGAAGAACGCTTTCCCAATCAAATACGATGCGGGTAGCTTGAACGCTTCCGACGGAAAGGTGGTCTTGGAGTCTGTGGAATTGGCTTACGAAAGCTTTACCGTGACGAGAGGCTAATGTTTCTTACAAGGGTGAGTCATCGTCTTCGGACGGTGGCTTCCCTTATATGTTGAATCAACAGTTTTTTGATAATGAAGCACAAAGCGGATAGTTATGTTCCCGCCTTCCATTTTGAGGTGACTTTCCTTAGTGTGGCCTTGGGGTTGGGTGGATTGTTGGAAAATGCGATCAACGAGGATGGCAATATCGGGATGGCCTTTTCGGAGGTCTCCGGCATCTCTGCTGAACTTCAGACGGAGGAGGTAGGCGAGGGAGGCAACAACTCGTTCAAGTACCGTTTGCCGAAGCCACCCAAGTACAACAACTTGGTGCTGAAGCGGGCATTGTCCACAACCCCGTCGGTGTTGATCATGTGGGCGAACGAAGCCATCCACAATTTCAATTTCTATCCCTGCACTGCGGTGGTCGCTCTCTTGAACGAGGAGCATATCCCGGTGAAGGTGTGGGCGTTCAACAATGCCTATCCAGTGAAGTTGGAGGTGAGCAATTTAAGTGCCAACAAAAGCGAGTTGGTGATTGAAACACTCGAATTAGCGTATAACTATTCAAGGCGGATATTATGACCATCAAAATACGTGAATTGACCATTAAGGCGAACATCGTGGAGAGAAGTGTCAAGAGGAATGAGAACACGGCTCCGAACAATCGTGTGGAGGAGCGGAAATACATTAGTCCCTTGATGCGTGATTTCTTTGACAATGACTTAAGGAAAAGGAGGGAGAGATGAGTATTTTAGGTTTTGGTAGCAATAAAAAGGAATTCATGACTTTCCACGTCTTTGATTTCAAAGATGGAGTGCCGAGTATAAGGGAGAAAGAGGAGTTTCAGGTCATGATTAATCCAGAAGAATTCTCGAAGAGTATGACGGCCACTTTCAACCAAGAAAAGGCCATGACGAATAGTATCTCGGCGGGAAGGTTCGCCAACATGCAACCTATCGATTATAATTTCACGTTGATGATTGATGGAACAGGTGTCATTCCTACTCAAAAGGGTACGAAGAGCGTGCAGGAACAGCTGACAAAACTGACGAAAATCTTCTTCAAGGAGGTGGAAGGAAATATAGGGTATGAACCCAATTTTGTCGCTATCACCTATTGCTCGGAGGTCTTTTATGTCGTCAACACCTCGTTTAAGATAGACTATAGCTTGTTCAAGCAGGATGGTTCCCCATTGCGTGCTAAGGTGACGTGCAGTTTCAAATCTATATGTATGAAGCCGAAAGAGGAAGTGAAGTTTGAGAAGTCAGAAGGGGATGGAAAGTCAGATGAGTCGTCTAAAGAAGATGAGATTTCTGCAATCGATAAGTTCGCAGATGCGGTTTCTGAAGCCTATGATAAGGCACTAGATTCGTTGTTCAAATTGTCTGTTTGAAAGGTTTATGGCAGAAAACAAGAGTGACATTAAATATGTGGACTTGAACGGGAATGTCTGTTGCATAGTCAAGGTGGATGGAAATCCTGTCCTCTATAACCAGTATATTGTCTCTGTCGAAGCGAGGAGTGGACTCAACACGATCTCCAATCTTAAAATAGTGCTTGACAATATCATTGACGAGGAGAAGGAACTCTATATCTCCGATACGGATATTTACAAGCTTGGCTCGGAAATTGAGGTGCTGGTTGGCTACAATGAAGCCAAGGAGTCAGTCTTTAAGGGTTCCATCATAAAAAAATCAGTCTCTTCCTATTGTTCGCTTTTGACCATAGAGGCTAAACATGCGGCTGATAAGATGACGGTGGAAAATAAATGCAGAAGTTTTGAGGACAAAACCATTCAGGATACGATTGAGGAAGTCTGTGGTGACTATGGAATCGATGTGAAGGTGGAGAAGCCTGGCAATAAGTCGGAGAAACGCCTGCAAAGCAATTATACTGATTGGGACTTTATCAATCTCATTGCAGAGTCCGAAGGTATGGTGGTCTATACCACTTCCGAAGGTATTGTTGTGAAGTCCATCATTGAAGACCTGACGAAACAGGAACATGTTTTGGATGTCGTCAGAGGATATAATATCAACACTGTCGAGTTGGAAATTGATTCCAGATGTTCGCACAAGGAGTACAAGGGAAAGGCTTTTGATTCCTCGAAGCAGGAAGCTCTTGAGTCCTCGTCGTCCGTCTCTAACCAAAGCCAAAGTGAGGAGAACAAAGAGGGGGAGAGCGTGACTGTCGCTTCAACCGGTAGTGCGGAGAGTGAGCAGGAGATGGATGCTAAGCAGAACACGATGTCTGCACGCAACGACCTCGCTTTCTTGGTGGGAAAGTTGGGGCTGCTAGGGTATGCTCCTTTGTTTCCTGGTGATATGGTCCGCTTGCATAAAGTGGGCAAAGGCTTCAATGGTAAGGTTTTGGTCTCATCTGTCTTGCAAACGATTGGCCCAGGTCGTTGGGAGACCCATTTGGAGGTTGGTTACGATAACACCCCCTATGTGAACCGTTACAACGATATAGCTCCGAAGCCAGCCATGGGCATGCTTCCTTCGGTGAATGGTCTTCAACTTGCGAAGGTGGAAGCTTTGGCTGGAGACCCCAAAGGGGAAGATCGAATCTATGTCAGACTCTTGAATTCCAACGATATGAAATTGTGGTGTCGGGTGGCGACTCTCGATGCGGGAAATAAGCGAGGCAGTTTTTTTATGCCTGAAAAGGACGACGAGGTGATTGTGGGGTTTGTCGATGGCAACCCGAACAGTGCGGTCATTCTCGGAATGCTTCACAGCAGCAAAGCCCCTGTGCCTTTGGAAATCACCGACGACAACCATGTGAAGGGCTTCTTCAGTAGAGAGAACATTCAACTGCTCTTTGATGATGAGAAGAAGGCTTTGTCGGTCGAAACGCCAGGTGGCAACAAGTTGTTGATCAGCGATGACGAGAAGGGGATTTCGTTGGAAGACCAAAACGGGAATACCATCGTGATGAATGATCAAGGCATCACGGTCGAAAGCAAGAAAGCCTTAACGCTTAAGGCGGCACAGGATGTCAGCATAGAGGGTAACAATGTGAACATTAAAGCCAATGCGCAGATGGTGGCCAAAGGATCCGCCTCTGCAGAAGTCTCTTCGGGTGGCAATACGGTCATCAAAGGAGGATTGGTGCAGATCAATTAAATTGTAAAATAGAATAAAATAAGATAGACTATGGCAGCAGCAGTACGAGTAGGGGATGTGACCAACCACGGAGGTGTGGTGGTAGGTCCTGGTGTGCCGACGGTGATGATTGGCGGAATGCCGGCAGCGGTGATGGGAGACGTTCATGCGTGTCCGCTACCTCCGCCATCCCATGTACCATCCACGCCATTTGTTTCCGGTAGTGCGACCGTATTGATTGGTGGCAAGCCGGCACTTCGGACGACCGACACGTGTGGATGTGGTGCCATGGGGGCAGTAGGATGTCCAACGGTGATAATAGGAGGGTAAGATATGGCAGAGGATTTCATAGGAAAGGGCTGGAGTTTCCCGCCTCATTTCAATAAGTATGACAAAAGTGTGGATATGGTTTCTGGTCAGGAGGAGATTGAGCAGAGCCTGAAGATCTTGTTCTCGACGAATGTTCGGGAACGGTTGTTCCATCCCGATTTTGGCTGTGATTTGCGAAAGTTCCAATTTGCACCCAACAATCGGGTCACGTTGCTCCATATTCAGCAGTTGGTGGAGACCACCGTGCGCCAGTATGAGCCCCGCATCATCCTGAACAATGTGGACATCAACATAGATGAGATTATGGATGGAAAGTTGCTTATCAATCTAGGCTACACCATCCGCAAAACTAACACGCAGTACAACATGGTTTATCCGTATTATTTTGAGTAAAGGAGAGTGGCATGAAAGATAATTTGATAATACCTGAAAAGAAATACACGTATGAGTACGGTCGGAAGAGCGTGACCCAAGAAGATCGATTGGGAACTGCCCTTTCTCAGGACTATGTCGGGCTTGACGAACGTTCGTTTGAGGATTTGTTCCAACAACTGAAGTCATACGCTAAAAACGTCGTTTTCTATGACGAGACCACTCCGAAGACAAAAGAGGAAAATCAAGAGACATGGGAAACCTTCTTTGAAGGGGAAAATGGTCCGCTCTCCATGGCGGAGATGGAACGGAATATGAATGCCAGCGAAGTGAATCCGCAGCTGGCGTTGATGTTGGCCTTTCTGAAGTTGTATCAGATTGAGCAAGACAATTTCAATGGACTTTTGACAAGATACCATGATTTCTACTACAAGGATATATTAGGATTCACACCCCAAAAGGGCTATGTGGGGAAGACTGTTGTCTTTCCAGCCATTGAAAAACAGGTTGAAAATGTGCTTATTCCCAAAGGAACGCTTTTCGATGCGGGAAGAGACAGCAATGGCAAGCCGCTTTATTATGCCACTAGCGAAGATTTTAGCGTGAATCAGGTGAAAGTCTCTGATTGTGTGGCTTATAACAATTTGGATGATGAGGAAGAGGTTAAAAGTACTGATTCGGAAGATGCCCAGCCTCAGCAAAAACCTTATTTCCAGCCGATTTGTGGCGAAGACTCCGAGCAGGTGAAGAGTAGCTCTTCCGTCCTTTCGGACAAGTATGGTGTCGCTATTTGTTCGGATAAGTTCCTCTCTCAAGATGGAACACTCCACGTCTCGTTCAAGGAAGGCCTAAATCTGAGCGATTTTGAGGTGGAATATACGGGAGAAAAAGGTTGGGTGAAATCAGACAATAGTGACATTTGTATAGATCAAACAAAAAATCCTATTGTGCCTTACGACAAGAAAATTCATGGCGAGGGTTATGATACGGAATCACCCATCATTCGTCTTAATGCGAAGAAGGCTAAGACTATTCGTGAATTGAAGAAAGAGGCTTTCTATAGTATAGAAGTGAAGGTTAGTGGTAGCCATAATGTCATTATTGAGAACAAATACGGATTGGTTGACAATCGGGTAGGGGCTGTAGTCTTTGGAGCTCAATGTGCGGAGGATGATTATTTTTTACTAAAAACTCCTATTGATGGTGCTACCATTACATCTAAAAAGACTGAATTCGTATTGGATTACTATTTCGGAACACATAAAAATAGTGCTATAGATGGTGCTTGGCGTGATTATAAATGGAATCCATCAGAGAACTTAAATACGTATGTTTTGAAAAATGCATCGTTGCTTATTGAAAACGATGTAAAAAAAGTGATTATAAATGGGACAGAATGTACTTGTACAGATGATTTCCCTTCTAATATCGAGTTCGTCGCTGAAGAAAAGATATTTAGATATTCATTATCACACGATGAGTTTAATCAGCAAGCAAATGCGTTGCGGTTAGCTAAATCTGCGATAGACTATCAAAAATCAGGTACCGTTGGTCTTACTGATTATTTGTTGAATATTCCTGTGTTAGGGAGTCCCATCGAAATAACTTATGAGTTTAATTTGTCCGTTGATGATTTTCAACTCTATCCAACCACTCCATTTGGCGTGGAAAAAATGGTGGTTTTGGAAAAGCGTGAAGAGGGGGAAGGCCAAGTCGTTACTAATCAGAATCCAGAAGGAAATGGTGATGAGAAAGGAACCGAGCAACCTACATTGGACGAAGAGGGCGATAAGCCAAAAGAGAATGAGGGTGTTGAGAATGGGTCGATTGCTCAAACCGGGAAAAAGGAAACCTCAGGTAGAAAAATATTTGCCTCTTCCTCACGAAGAACAGGTTTTTCTGTCTCAAAAAGATATCCTTTGGGGGCGAAAAAGAGTGGCGATACTGGCAACAATGCGACGAAGGAGGCGACGGCTCTTGCTGCAGAGGGTGGATCGGAAACGAATGAGCCAGTGACAGAGGAGTCTGTTACCAATGTCGAGAATCCAACAATTCCAAATCCTCCGATTCTGGAAGGTGAAAATTTTTTCAGTTTCTCTTCTGTAGAAGACATGGGCGAGAATTACCTTCAAATTGGCTTGGAGGGAGTTACGAAGCCTTGTGTGGTGAGCCTCTATTTTAGAATTAATTCTTACGTTTTGGACGGACACTATATCCCTCGTTGGTATTATATCTCGGAAGATAAAGAGAAGAAGAAGTCTATATGGACAAAGATGAGTGGAAACGTCCTCAATGATTCGACCAATAGTTTCCGTCAAAGCGGCTGCGTCACTTTGTCTTTGGATGAGGATATTATCGCTTCGGAGATGAATCAGACCTCTTTCCCTCAAGGAAAAATTTGGTTGAAACTCAATTTCAAAAGGGAGGATAAGAAAGGGCTTAAGTCTCTTGGAGATGTAGAGGTGGAGGATATAGAGGACTTGGATGAAGAGGATCGGCAGAGTAAAATGAATGAACAAAATAATGAGAAAAAGACAGCAGAACGCTTCGATTTCTCTGCTATCGAAGAGGTGCGGGCGCAGGGCTTGGAGGTGGAATATGCAGAAGAGTCGAGAGGAATATTGCCTTGCGGAACCGTCTTGAAGGCGGGTAGCATCAAGAAGTTGGTGGTTAATATCAATGGCATCAAAAAGATTGATCAACCCTATGACGGCGCTATGGGAAGATCGGATGAGGATGAGGTTCAGTTCCGTTCTCGTGTCAGTGAAAAACTTCGCCATAAAGGTAAGGCTTGGTCGGGCTGGGATTATGAACGACTGATATTGGAGAATTTCCCGCAAATTGCGGCTGCAAAATATTTGCCGTGCCGAAATCTGGATGGCAATTACAAGGCAGGTCATGTCTATGTCTTGCTGGCTCCTAATCCACAAATGATTGAGCAGAAAAATCCGTTGAAACCTAATATTGGCAGTGATTTGCTCTACGATATTTATCAGTGCGTGAAAGCCCACGCCACTACCTTCGCACAACAAGAGTTCCATGTGAAGGCCTTGCAGTACGAGGAGATTTTGGTTAAATGTGAAATTCGACTCAAAGAGGGACTGTTAGACGCAGATTATTATGAGACGCTGATAAACCAAGAGTTGGTACGGTTCCTTGCTCCATGGTCGGATAACTCTAAGATTGTGGATTTTTCGGTAGAGATAGAGATGAAGGATATTCTTTATTTTATTGAAAATCTTGATTGTGTGGAACTCGTGGAATCCTTGGGTTTGGGATGTCCCGACAACCAAGAAGGTGTCCCAACAGTGGAAAGTAATACGGGTATCATTCGGCCTAGTAAGGTTACGCATATTCTTACATCTGCCGCTAAGCATGAGATAAAGGTTTCTTTATTTACGAAAAAAAAGGAAGAGAACAATGACAAACAATGATAATAGATATAAAGAGGCTCTTGATTACGAGAAACTGAAGGATACTGCGTTGCGGTATATTCAGAAAATCGGACATAAGCATTGGACGGATTTCAATCTCCATGATCCAGGTGTGACTTTCTTGGAGGCAATCTGTTTCTCCCTCAGTGATTTGGCCTATCGAACAGAATTCAGCGTGGCAGATTTGCTTACGCCTGAAGACCATCACCATCCGGAATTGAGTGGCGCATTGTATGCTTCCGAACAGATTCTTTCCAGCAATCCTGTCAATGTGGATGAATATCGGAAACTCATCTTGGAATATGTCCCCGGTGTGCGGAATGTCTGGATTGAGTCTGCTCTCCAGCCGTATAAAATACCTCAAGAGTATGAAGAGGTCTTCTCGGATTTGTCGATAGAGGTGAATGGCTTTTATAAAATCCGCATAGAGCGTGAGTCGTATGCCTATATCGAAAAGAAAGTATTGGCGAATGATGAACTCTGTCGGAAAATAGGTCTGAGTGAAGAGGAGGAGACTACAGAGGCTCGGAAGGCTCGTTTCAACTCAGATTCATTCGATGAGTGGTTGTGTGGCTATGTCTCCCGCTTATTGGATAGACATCGTAATTTGAACGAAAACTTCTTGGATGTCAAGATCCTTGAACCGAAAACTATAAAACTTCAACTTATACTAGAGACTGCCTCCGATGAATATGAAACGATTGTTTCCGAGATGTATGAAAAGCTGAATGCCTACATCTCGCCTAAAGTTCATCTCCTTTCCCTTCAAGATTTGATAGATCGGGGACTAACACAAGAGGAGATTTATCAGGGCTATTTCGGAGAGGAGGATGGCTACGTCAGATATGGACTGGTGGATATGGAAGAGTTGCGTTCTTCCAAAAGAAGAATGTTGCTTCGTTCCTCTGATATCTATCGCCTTTTGATGGAATGCATTGATGTAAAAGACGTTAAGGAGATTGTTTTCTTTGGAGATTTGTCTGCAGATCCTTGGGGTCATGTTGAGATTTCTGATCCTGAAAGTTGTTTTAGACTAGAACCTTTTAAATTCAGTAGAGAAAAATCTTCTGCTGATGAGGCATTGGATGTGCAATCCAAACCGAACGATAAGGTAATGAAATATCTTATTAAAACCCAGAATCCTATTGTGGAAAGAACCATCCGTTCTTTGGATAAAGGCGAGATAAATATGGTTCCTTTGGAAATATCGAAGCAGGATGGTAATAAGAATAAGATTCGTTTTTGGCATAAGTCTCGCGAGTTTGAAGCTCCTCTCGTCATGGAGGAAACATTTGACGAGGAGAATTTGGGAAAGACGGAGATCTCTTATCCGTTGCCACAAGGGCGATACCGCAATACGAAAGAGTATTTCTCATTCCAAAACCTTCTGCCAAAACTCTATAAGATGGGATTTGAGGGCGTCTCAAGAAATGGAGATGGACGTTATGATGTCAATCGGTTGCAGTTGAAGGGTTATTTGACCTTTTTCGATCAATTCTTGGCAAACTATCTTATGCAGTTGAGAAACTTGAAGGATTATTTTGCGATTAAGAATGCGGATGAATTGGTGCCAATGTTGCAACACAATGATCTCTTGTCGGAAGATAACAAAGGAAAAATTGCTGATGTCGAAAAGGTTCTAAAGCCTCGGGACGAAAAGGTTTTTTGGCAGAGTAAGGAATATGTCTTAGAACAAAAAAACAGGTTGATGGATAACCTGTTGGCGATGTTTAATGATGATTTCGATGAACTGGTGCCACTCGTAAATATGAACGATCATGATAGGTTTGATGGCCGGGAATATTTGGAGGCAAGCGTAAATGACAAGGTGCGGTTGTTGAATGATTATGTTTCATTGAATCAAAATAGAACCGTGGCGATTGGCCGGACTGGAAAATTGGAACTTTCGGGAGTGGAATTGAGAATCTTGAAGAAATTAGGAGTCGATTCTCCGAAAGCGAAAATCAGTCCATATCTCGACGAGGAGGTGGAGCTTGAAAAGGACGGAAATCCTAATTTGTCGAAAGAGTTTGAACAAAAATTTGGTATCCATGTTTTGGAACATCTCCTGCTTCTGCCTAAGAAAGGTTTGGATCGCCATTCTTTCTTAGAGTTGACCTCTATTGAAGACAAAGAAGCCATTCCCGATCCATATTCTTTCTATGTCACGGTGTTATA
Organism: Paludibacteraceae bacterium; assembly: GCA_017961765.1. Lineage (GTDB taxonomy): Bacteria > Bacteroidota > Bacteroidia > Bacteroidales > Paludibacteraceae > RGIG10190. The sequence continues at coordinate 27,794 of JAGCWQ010000027.1, forward strand.
TCCAGGTGATTTGATGATTTTTAAAAACGAACTTCATCATGAGGATTTCCGTAATTATGTCAGAAAGGTGATTCGTGATGAACTCCCCGCTCATATTGATGCGATTATTTTGGGCATTTCGAACGGCAAAATGAAGGAGTTTGAAAGGGCTTACGAAAAATATTTGGATCATTTGGCACACCCGGAACGGACGGAAGAATGGTTGATATCGCAGCGGATGCATATCCTTCGAATCAGGGAGATACTGATGGGATTGGAGGATGTGAATGGAGATCGGAACCGAGTCTCTTTTGGCATTCGACGTACTAATAAACATCGGTTGGAGAAGAAGATGACCTTCTATAGCTCCCGCTCATCTTGGAAAGGTATTTATTTGAATGATATGCTGAGGTCCATTGTACGAAGGGATATAATGGAAGTTTTGGAGCAAAAAAGAGTAGAGGAAAAATTGATTAATCTCATAAAGAAAATGTTGGATAAAACGTTGAATGATGGCGATATGCTGGATTTGGTATGGCATATCTTGAATGATCATGAGGATATGATGAGGGAGTTCGAGAATTTGTTGAACGACCCTAACGTACATACAGCCTTATGGGAAGATAGGTTGAATCAATTGGCTGGTCGAATTAATCTTATTTTGACGGAATGCACAGATGAGAATGGCGATGAAGACAAAAATAATGTGGTTTGGGGTATTCAAAGACGTAATAAGGAATTCAAACTTCCTTGGCATCCTCGCCCTATTCCTCCAATGCCGACTAGTATGACTTGGTTGGGCCTTTCCATCGTGAAGTTATTACGTTCCATCAACAGGGCGGAACTGAAGAATAAAAAGAAAACTCACCTAAAATAAAAAGCGTAATGAATATTCGTGCAATCCACGTGAATTGGACAAAGCCCTATGTGGCTAAAAATGGTTTGGTGGACTATCGTGTCGATGCTTTTGAAGTCCTGACCACGATTCTTTCCGCTATAATGTGGAAGAAGTTGAATGGTTCTATCAAGTTATATACGGATAGGATGGGATATGCTTTTTATGAGTCACTCAATATCTTGGATGTCTGGGATGGTGGAGTGGACACGGAGACATTGGAGTCAATACCTTCGTCCATCGATCCTGAAATTTATTGGGCGGCGGCTAAGATATTTGCGATAAGGAAAGAAGATGCGCCTCTTGTGATGATGGACACGGATTTGATGGTTTGGAAGTCTTTGGATGAATTGGCGGATTGCCATTTGGCGGCCTTTCATCGGGAGTCTTTGCTAACGGATTGTTATATTCCCTACGAATGTCTCAAGAAAAGAAGCGGATATCGGATTGACAAAGATTGGAGTTGGTCAGTGGAGCCTTGCAATACGGCTCTTGCCTATTTCAACCATAGGGATTTCAAGAACTATTATACCCAATCGGCAATCGATTTTATGCTGGACAATAATGAAAGGCCTCAAGAATTGGTCTCACAAATGGTTTTTGCCGAGCAACGAATCTTTTCTATGTGTGCGGAGAAGATGGGAATAGCAGTCCATACTTTTCTTGATAAGCCATACAATGGGGAGACGATGGATTTCACCCATATATGGGGTGCAAAAAGTCTAGCAAGGACGGATGGCGATTTTAATGGGCATTTATGCGAATCTTTGATTAATGCCATTCTTCGGGAATCTCCTTCCTATAGAATTCCTGATGAGGTGTTTCGTTATTTGCAACTATAGTTATCCCATTATCTTTCCATCCTTCATGAACTCTCTTCGGATGCCTTCCTTGATGTCGGCATCGCGGATGATGTTCTCTCCTTTGCTCATGGCCATGATGGATGCATATTGAACCACGTTCAGAATGGATCCTCCTGCTAATTCGTACTTTTCGGAGATGAGTTTCAAATCTACGTCCGGAGCCAATTCGCATTTGTTTGAGAAGGTGCTTCTCCAAAGTCGTTCCCTTTCGGTGGCATTGGGCATAGGAAAGCGGATGATGCATTGGAATCGACGAGAGAATGCTTCGTCTATGTTTGTTTTTAGATTGGTGGATAGTACCACGAGGCCTCGATAGCCTTCTATTCTCTGAAGCAGATAGGCCACCTCTTGGTTGGCATAGCGGTCGTGTGCGTCTTTTAGCCCCGTGCGTTTTCCAAATAGGGCGTCGGCTTCGTCGAAAAAGAGAATCCAGTTTTTGTTCTCTGCAATTTCAAATACTTTGGCTAGGTTTTTCTCCGTCTCACCGATGTATTTCGATACGATCATGGAGAGGTCGATGCAATAGACCTCATTGCCAGTCACCTTTCCCAACAACGTGGCCGTGAATGTCTTTCCACTTCCTGGAACTCCGTAGAACAAAGCTCGGAAACCTGGCTTTATTTTGGAGGACAAGCCCCATTCGTTCCGTATCTTGTCGCTATATTCTACCCATAGTTTTATCTCTTCTACCATTTCCATGGTTTGCTTGTCGAGGATGAGTTCGCTCCATTCTCTATCTGTTGTTATTTTCCTTGCAGGGAAAGAGGAGGAGAAGCGGGGTGTGAATGGTTTCCCGAAAATCAGCATGTCAGTCAGTTCTTCCGATGGAATGATGGGGGCGGAAGCTGTCGTGATGTTCTCTGTTGGTTGAAAATAAGATGGATTGGTGAGAATCGGATGACTGAGGAAGTCGTTCATCAGTTTGATCTTCAATTCTACATCATCCCCAGCTAAGATAAAGAGCATTGTTTCTAACGTGGGAATAAGGGTTGCCCCCCTCTCTTCGCATCCGAATTCAGCGAAACGCAGTCCCGTGTCCGAATTTTTCACATTGAAGCAATCAAACAATTGTGGCTTTAGAAGGGGAACGAATGAGGTGATCAGATAGACTCTCTCCTCATACCTCATGTTGTGGCTTAACAAAAAGTCGGAATACGGACATTCTCCTTGTGTTAGGGCAGGGGCATTAGCCGTCTGCTCGTTTTGATCGGGTGTATGCTTAAAATATTGGTTGATTCGATTGACAATCAGTCTTGACAACCAGTCTAATTCTTTTGTGATAAAATTCATTGTTCTATCTTATTCTGCCTGCCATTCAACGTAAATCATGGGCTCCAACCAAGGCAGGATTATGGTTGAGATTTCCCATGTCAAATCTTCTAACAAAATATCGAAAGCATTTCCTTCGACTCGTATGATCCATGCCTCATCTGAGAACTCAATGGTCCCTTCTCTCTTAAAGAAGGTGTCTTGTAGTCCCTGATAGGAGGATTTGTTTAATGGTTTCCAATACTCGCATACCGTATTGAGCAACTCTTCAGCCTCTTCTTTTTCTTCTTCTGTGATTTCAAATTTGCTGTCGATTGGAAAAGAAAGAGGTAAGCCACACAACACTTTTTCTAATGCGAGGAATGGACTTTGATGTTTGTCTGTAAGACCAGTCAAGTGCTTCAGAAGGTGTACGGCTCTTTTTTGCGCATCAGCGGATATGAATTGTTTCTCTTCTGTCAGCAACCCCAATCTTGAAAAGAAGGAGGTTAAAAAGGGGTGTATTAGGACCAATCCCGCGTCCGAAATGTGGACTCTATGATTTTGTGAAAATCCATGAACTTTTTGTTCTGAAAAGAAGGCCTTTTCTGATTGCCTCAATAGGTCCTCTAATAAGAGGTCGGATGTGGATGCCACACCCATAATGGCTTGACTCTCTTGTTGCTTGTTAGGAGCCATTTGCTTTTCCTCTATCAAAGAATCATTATCTTTTTGATTTTCTATCGGTTGGTCGGAAGTTTGTCTCTCTTTTTGCTCGTTGGGGTTGATTGAAACTCTATTGTCATTGCTATTCTCTTGATGAGCACTCTTGTTGTTGTCTATTGGAGTTTCCCCTTCTTTTTTTGTCCCCCCTAAATAATCGTCAGAGATCTGTCTGTTTTTTTGCTCATTGAGGGCATGGGAATCATTGGATACTCCATTGTCAAGGATTTCTTTTCGATCCTTGATCCTATTTTTGTTTGTCTGAATGCTTTCCCATTCCTGCATTTCTTTCTCCTCTTGAAATGTTTTTGTCTCTTTCCCGATTGGAATGTCGTATTTGACCCCCAATAGCAAAGAAAGTATGACTTTTATGTCGTTGACTATAAAATGATTGTGCTCTCTTGGTCTGGAATGGACTTCAGTGAAATCATTCTTATTTATGGAGACGTCGGATTGGCGATTACTCCTCCTTTCTTTGGGCGTTCTTTCCTCTGCCAGGATATAGTGCAGGAGGGGCTTCTCGTATTCATGAAATTCTGGAGGGAGGGAAGATAACTCTCTCAATATTATTTTCTTTGATATCTCAATCAGAATCGTTATCTCCTCTATTTGGAGTAGCCTCCATACAATCATGGCGTTGCCATATATCGCATGAAAAAAAATATCAAAAAGAGAGTCGTCCGAAATTATTTCCTGTAGAATGTCATGCGGATAATCAGACGTTGCAAAATTCTCGTATTCTGTATATTGCCAAGGAAATTCCTCATTGCATAGATATTGCATTAGTTGGACACATTCGTATTGCGTTTGGCTATCCTTGCCCGCCATTTTTATCTCGTTCGCCAATTGGATAATGTGGGAGGGTAGGGAGGATTGTTCGTAGGATAGAATGATGTCGTTTCCGTCGGCAGTCGTTTTTGAAAAACTGTTTTCTTGTTTGTCGCTCCTGATTTTTTGTATCTTCGATTTTAGTTCTTCTAATAATTTGGAGGGTATGTCATCTTCCTCTATCTCTCCTAAGTCAATCGTAATGTTGTCGATGACGATTTCTTCGCTTTCATATTGGTTAAAGACCTCTTCTATGGATGGATAGATATGTCGTTTGTATAGTTTTTCTGCCCGGTCATTACTATTCCCTTCATTTTTTTCAAATGAAAGATTGATCGTAAGGGAATGTATTAGATTGTCGGGCATGATATCTCTAATTAAAATTATCGTTTTTCAAAAATATGAAAAAGAACTGAATTTTCAAACCTCTGATTCATTTCTCTGAAAGTGTTTTTTTAGAATGAACGTTCGTTCTGTTCCTTTATAGCCAATGATGAAAAAACAATAGGTGAGGTTTAGGGTTTTCCTTCTTGTTGATAGTGTGCGAAGAATAGGGGTGTCTTTTGTGGAGCATAAGTTGAATTGTGAAAATTTGAAAATGTCGTCTTCTGAAAACAAAACCATCGTGATTTATACTCTCTCTAATCTTTTGAATCTAAATGAAAATGGGGTATATTTGCAGTATATTTTTTCTTCGTTCGTCGTTTTGCGATAGTGTAATATGAAAGGAAAAAAAGATAAAGGGAAAAAAAACAATCAGGGATTATCATTCCATTCGATTTTAGGAAAAGTGGCAGGATGGCTGAAGAAGGCTCTTCTCTTCTTCTTCATCTCGACTTTTTTGGTGGCGCTTCTCTATCGTTTCGTCCCCGTTTATTATACACCCTTGATGTTCATCCGTTGCTACCAGCAGAAAATGGAGGGGCGTGAGGTGCGAATGAAGAGCACGTGGGTGCCTTTGTCCGAAATTAGTCCTGAAATGGTGAATGCGGCTGTCGTTGCGGAGGATTGGAATTATATGTCCCATTATGGTTTCGATTTTGCTGCCATCCAAAAGGCTTCGGAGAAGAGTAAACGAGACGGAAAATTATATGGAGGAAGCACAATTTCCCAGCAGACGGCCAAGAATGTCTTTTTGTGGCCCGATCGTACTTGGATAAGGAAGGCTTTCGAAGTCTATTTTACACTCTTGATAGAGACTTTGTGGAATAAGGAACGCATCATGGAGGTTTATCTCAACGTGGTGGAGTTCGGCGATGGTATCTATGGGGTCGAGGAGGCTTCTATACACTATTTCGGGAAACCTGCACGCAGGCTTTCTCCTTCGCAGGCGGCTTTGTTGGCAGCCACGCTTCCTAATCCGAAGAAGTATGATCCAGCTCATCCTTCCTCGTTCTTGTACCGGATGGAGAAAAAGATCTTGAAGAATATGTCTTATCACGAAAGGGTCGTTTTCCCTACGGAGGATTGATATGATGGAGTTCGGTAAGATTGCGGAGGAGTCTTTGTCGGTGGAAGCCTTGCCAGAAATGGTTTATCCTAAGGGCTCGCCAGTGGATCGTTGGGGCAAATTGTGCGTTGCCCGCAATGATTTGGGAGTCAGGGTACTGTGTAGTCAGCTGGGAGTCCCCGTCCAACTTCGGGGCATGAGTTCGCATGGAATGCAGTGGGCCGGGGTGGCCAACCTTACACAGGCCAACCTTCGTGTTTTGGCTGAAGATTGGAAGATATCTGTTTTTCGCTTGGCGGTCTATGTGGATGAGGAGGGCGGTTATGCCTACAATCCGACGCATCGTTCCCGCTATGTGGAGGATATGGTGAAGTGGTGTGGGGAGAATGGCATCTATTGCTTGCTGGATTGGCATACGTTGACTCCAGGAAATCCTCAGCATCCTAAATATCGCAATCGTCCGGACTCGGGACTTGATTTGGCGGCCGACTTTTTCGCTTATTGCTCTCGTCGTTTCAAAAATATGAAACATATCCTCTATGAGGTCTGCAATGAACCGAATGGAGTGGATTATGAGAATGAGCGGTATGGCGGTGTTCGTTGGCCGGATTATCAGAGTCCCCGTGTGACGTGGAAGGAGCATATCAAGCCCTATTGTGAGGATATGTTGCGAATCATTCGTGCCAATGATCCGGATGTGGTGGTGGTCTGCGGAACGCCGCATTGGAGCCAACGTACGCAGGATGTGATCGGTAACGAACCGACGGATGCGGCTGGACGTGTTTACGACAATCTTTTGTTTACGTTCCATTTCTATGCTGCTTCTCACAATGATGGTCGCCATGATGAGACGGCTGTCAAATTTTGGGATGTCAATTTCATGAAATATTTTTCCGAGGGAGACCCCGATTCGGCAATGCCTTGCCTCTTGTCGGAATTGCCGGTTTTCGTCACGGAGTGGGGGACGACGGATGCTAGCGGATGGACCAATTTCCGCCCTGATTTGGCTGATGGCTGGATGGAAATCCTGTCGGGAAAGAATCGGGGGACTCAGATGGTGAGTTGGTGCAATTGGAGTTTCAGTGCGGAGGGTGGCGTCTGTGCCGCATTAAAATGGAATTGTGGCAATTTGGATCCGATGGATGAACGCATCTTGACCGATTCGGGCAAATATATTTATCATAAACTGAGAAGCCTTTCGGGGCATCTCTCTATCTAACCCGCTCATTCATAATTTATAACTCATAATTTTAAATTAGACCCTATGTCTTGTTTTTATAAAATAGTGTTTCTCTTCTCGTTCCTTTTGGGACAATGGGGGCTTCGTGCCGAGGTTCTTACGGGAATCGAGGTGCTGAAACGTTCGAATTACAAGTTGTTGGAAGGGAAAAGGGTAGGATTGCTGACAAACCCTACGGGGGTGGATCGTGATCTCAATCTGACGGTGGATTTGCTTTTTCAGGCACCCAATGTCAATCTTGTTGCCCTCTATGCTCCGGAACATGGGGTGCGTGGCGATGCGTATGCAGGTGCAAGCATCGCAGACACGAAGGATAGTAAAACGGGACTGCCAGTCTATTCGCTTCACGGAAAGGTGAAGAAACCGACGGAGGCTATGCTGAATGGCGTAGATGTGGTGGTTTATGACATACAGGACATCGGTTGCCGTTCCTATACGTTTATCAGTTCGTTGGGATTGTTGATGCAGGCTGCCGCCGAATATGGGAAAGAGGTGGTGGTTTTGGATCGTCCCAATCCGTTGGGAGGATTGAAGGTGGAAGGTCCTATCGTGGAAAAGGGATTCTTCTCTTTCGTCAGTCAATATGCCATCCCGTATGTTTATGGCTTGACTACGGGCGAATTGGCCACTTTGATCAACGAGGAGAATTTGAATGGGAATCGTTGCCAGTTGACCGTGGTGAAGATGCAGGGGTGGAAACGGACGATGAAATTTGATGAGACGGGGTTGCCGTGGGTGTTGACTTCTCCGCATATTCCCCAAGTCTCGTCGGCGATAGCTTATCCTATGTCGGGTATCGTGGGTGAGTTGGAGGCGCTCTCCATAGGCGTGGGCTATACGTTGCCCTTCGAACTCTTTGCGGCGGAATGGGTGAATGCGGATTCTTTGTCATGTGCCTTGAATGCCTTGAATTTGCCTGGCGTGAAGTTCCGCCCAATCACTTATAAGCCGTTTTACAAGAAGGGAAGCGGTAAGTTGCATCGTGGTGTGCAGGTCCATATCGTCGATTACGAAAAAGTGAATCTGACGGAGGTGCAATTCTATGTCTTACAGGAATTATATGCGTTATATCCCGATAAGAATCCGTTCCTATTGGGAGGCCTGAAGTCCTATCGCTCGTTTGATTCCGTGTGTGGGTCGGATCAGGTGCGGAAACTCTTTACCAAGCGGTTTCGTTTTGCTGATGTGGAGGCCTTTTGGCGGAAGGATGCGGAGAGTTTTAGGGAGAAATCCAAAAAGTATTGGTTGTATTGATTTTTATTTTGATTCGTAATATGGGTAGAGTTAGAGTTTGGCTCGCAGGGGTCTGTTTGTTCATTTTCCAATCTTCGTTTTTCTCTTCTTTTCCGGCACCGAAGGAGGAGTTGCGTGGCGTATGGATCGCTACGGTGGCTAATATAGACTGGCCGTCGAAACGGGAGAACCCCGCTCAACAGAAACAAGAGATGTTGACAATGTTGGATTCTTTGCGTGCGAACCATATCAATGCCATCATTTTTCAGGCAAGGCCTTCGTCTGATGCGTTTTACCAGTCGGATATCGAGCCATGGTCGGCCTACCTGACGGGCGAGCAGGGCAAGGCACCTACGCCTTTCTATGATCCGCTTGCTTTTGTTATAGAGGAGGCGCACAAACGTTGCATTGAAGTCCATGTCTGGATCAATCCCTACCGGGTGACGAACGGCGAGAGTACGAAGAATCTAGCCAAGAACCATATCTATCGCAAACGTCCTGACCTTTTCAAAATGTATGGAGGAAAGTGCCTCTTTGACCCAGGTAAGCAGGAGACGATGGACTATTTGGTTTCGGTCATTCGTGATATGGTGACCCGTTACGATATGGATGCCATCCATTTCGATGACTATTTCTACCCTTATAAGGTGGTTGGGGCTGATTTTCCTGATACGGAGACTTTTCAGGCCGAGAATAGGGGCGTCTATGATAGAAAAGCATGGCGGAGAAATAATGTGGATTTGATTGTCGAACGTCTCCATAAGGAGATTAAGTCGATAAAGCCGTGGGTGGATTTCGGTATCAGTCCGTTTGGCGTTTGGCGTAATGCTTACGATGATTTCAGAGGCTCGGAGACAAAGGCTGGCTGTACCAACTATGACGAATTGTCGGCCGACGTGCTTCGTTGGTTGGAGATGGGTTGGATTGATTATGTGGCACCTCAGCTCTATTGGGAGATTGGCAAGAATGGGGTGGATTATGAGACGCTGGCTTCTTGGTGGAGCCAATACTCTTATGGACGGAACCTTTACGTCGGCTTATATGCCTCAGGCTTGGAAATCAACAAGGGAAATGCTTGGAAACGTCCGAACGAGCTGGCTCGGCAACTTCGATACAATCGGGAGTGTGATGAGGTGAACGGTGCTATTTTCTATAGTGCCCGATATTTCATGAAGAATGCCCAAGGGTTGAAGGATAGCTTGCGACGCGATTTCTATCAATATCCTGCTTTGGTGCCTGCCTCCTCTCAGACTGCTGAGGCTTCGGAAGCACCTCTAAACGTGGAGTTGGAGAAGCATGCCGATGCGGAGGTGGTGACTTGGAATGCTGTGAAAGGGGAGGGCGGAAATGCCGTTTCCTACTATGTGGTATATGTATTTGATGGAAAAGGTGTGGGCGATCTCTCTGACCCCAAAAATATCTTGACGGTAACAACGGATACCCATGTGGATCTCTTCTCGTTCTCTCGCATGGGTAGCGGTACCCATACGGTGGTGGTTACGTCCGTCAATCGATTCCGAAAAGAGAGTGCGCCGTCGGCTCCTGTCTTGGTGGAATGAGAAATGTTATTTCGATAGAAATGTGATGACCCATTTGCTTATTCGGTGGTCGCCAATATGATTATTGGAGGTTGGCGACCTTTAATTCCTCCATTATTCGTTTTAAAAAGCCATTAAGGGACATTTTATCTTTTGTTTGCTGTCTGCAAATTTATAGAGTTTGTGCCTGAATGTGTAGTAGTTGACTGCTCCGTGTTCTAACAAATCGAAAAAGTGGAGTTTGCTGTTGGCCTTCTCTATTATCCACATTTCCGCAAAAGTTTCTGAAACCTTTACGTCCACGTTTTTTATCTCTTCCCAAGAAAGATGGGTCAGCTGAAAAGTGTGTTGTTCCTCTATTGGGGTAATCTTGGGTTGTTTCTCACGAAGAGTTATGCCTGTCTCGTCAATTTGTAGGTTGATTGAGTCATTGCTTAACTTCTTACGCTTTAAATACATAGCGATGAAAAAGGTGGTGATGCACATACATAGCATAATCTTAAAGAATAAGTGAATGGCACTGAAAAATGCTACAATTAGCAAAAATGCTACGATGAGAATTGCAAGTCCTGTTCTATTAAGGCCTGCAAGTCCACCAAATAAGCGTTTGTCTTCTGTCGTTAAAATATAAGGCTTCATAGCAATAAGAGATTTTTTTGTTTAGAATTAATTTGGTCAAAGGTATATCTTTTTTTGATAATATACAACAATAATTTCGTTTGTTTTTTGTTGCATGTGTTGAAAAATATGTATATTTAGGCAGTATATTTATGGTGTAGGGTAAAGAATCCGAACTTGATTATAGAGGGAAGGTTGTTTTATCGTTAGCGGACTGATTTAGTTGGTTTCATTAGGTAGATTTGAAAGTGGCGGATTGGAACTTGATTGGTGTTAAACTTCTATGGGAGGCACTCTCTCTTAAAAGTATAAAAGAATGATCAAGTGGTTGATGTCCAACGGAATAATGCTAATCGAAGGGGTGTCTTTGTGAACTAACAAAGACTATTCTCATGTGTTTCTTTGAATTTGGAAAGAATATTAAAATGTTATATCATGAAAACTAGGAAGGCTAGAATGAAAATGAGTGATTTCATGGCTGTATCTTGGCGAAAGGCTAAATGGTCATTGGCCACCTCTCTTTTTATATTAGGGGCTGCTTCCGTTGATGCTCAGACGTGTAAGACAGTCGTGGCGGGATCTGATTTTTCGCCTATCACGGTGGGTGACGACTATTGGTCGCACGATTTTACAGGAACAAAACAGGTGGGTATGTCGGGCAACTCGTTTAGTACGGCTGCGACGTATAGTGGTGACGGAAATCAGTACACAGGGAAAAAAGCGGATGAGTTTGTCTATTGCTTGACGGATGATCCTTTGAAGTTGGACATTGACAGCACCCATTTCCCCTCTGCGAAGGATTTAGGTATCACGGCTGGTTGCATGGTGGTCAAGTATTATGGAGTGGAGGCTGCCACTCAATTGTTGGCTTATAATATTCCTGGTTTGGTGCCGGGATCTGAATATAAGGTGACGTTGAAAATGGCTTCCCTTTTGGATACGAAGGCGTGGAACAAGTGCATAGGAGAGTGGGGACAATCTACGTTCATGTTTGTGGAAAGCCCGAATTCGTATGGACAAAGTGCTTCCGAGACAAGTGAAAACTATGTTTTCTCCGGGGCTCAGTTGGCTCAGAAGTTCCAGACGCTTACGTTGGTGGGAAAGGTTCCTGCTTCTGGAAAGATTGTGCCGACGTTGATAACGGGTTACAACGGTAATGAGGATTGCCAAGTACTCGTCATTACGGATGTTGAGGTACAGGGATGCTTCAATCCTCATATCACCTCCTCTATGGGGCAGGAGGTCTGCAAGGGGGAACAGACGGTCTTGCTGTTGGATAAAAAATATCCGGCTAAAAAATACGAGTGGCAGAAGAAGAGTGGCGGTTCGTGGACGACAGTCGGTACGAACGAAAGCTATATGGTTGAAATGCAGAATGATGAGACCTATCGTTGCGTCGTGGATGGTCAAATCTCCAACGAGTTGGAGGTGAAGGCAATCATGTGTTGCGAGGTGAATGGTAAGCCTGCTTCCCGAAAGACGATTCTTTGGGAGGATTTCGGCCATTTTACTACGCCGAGGACTTATGTCGATAGAGATGGCAATGTCTCTACAATTCCAACCAAGAATGCGAATATGCGTACGGATGTGAAGTTCGATATTCCAGAAAATGAGTTCGACCCGACTGGCTATATTAACGATGGTTATTATGGTGTAGTGGTTCCTAGTGAGAATGGTTACTACGACGCGAATGGTCAGCCGATGACTTGGATGGCGGGTGTCGCAAAAGACCATACGAATGCGATGACAGGTGTGTCGGACGGTGCGGTTCTCTTCATCAATGTCAACTATAACTACCATGGAAAGGTCTTCGAGGCGACCTTCCCGAATATTTGTACGGGTAAGGAGGTTTATTACGAGACCTACATCGCCAATATGTCGGGCTTGGATAATTCTCCGTTGGTGACGTTGGAGTTGGTGGATGAGAATGGAACGGTCTTGAATCCGCAGGACAACAACATTGAGGCGACAGGCGGTGCGGGTTGGATTCCTATCCGTGGTTCTGTGATGTTGGATGGAACTGGAACAAAGACGATTACGATGAGAGTCATCGCCGATTGTGGTACTAAATGTAATGATTATTCTTTCTGGGATAAGGGAAATGACTTGGCTATCGACGATATCATATTCCGTGTCTGCTCCCCTCCAAGCATCTCCGTTTATTCGGATTTGAGTTTGTTTACGCAGGATACGACGATTTGTGCGGATGCGGAGATCAATCTGCAAGCACCTGTCAGTCAGTTGCTGACTAATTTCTACGGAGGAAATCAGCAATATCTTTATCAGGTTAGTGTCGATATGGGAAAATCTTGGAAGAATATTGGTTCCATCCGTTCTACCAATAGTTTGGTGATAAATACTTCGGATTATCCTGATGTGAAGGAGATGCAGTTCCGTGTGGTAGTTGCTACGGAGGCTCAGTTGGATGAGTTGCTGAAGGATCCGAATAAGGTGGATATGGACGACTATTGCCGAAGCTATGCTTTGACCGATCCTTATGTGGTTACGCGTGCTTCCAATCTCGATATGGGAGCTGCCTTCCAAGGCTCTGCTTGTATCGGCGAGGAGCTCGAACTGAAAGGCGTGACATTGGAGGAGATTGTTGCTTGGGAATGGGCGGACGAGTCTGGTACTATTTTGGTAGAGCAGACGTCTGATGCTGCTAAGCGCAACTATACCATAAAGAAGAGCGACAAGGAAGAGGTTTACTATTTTATTGGATATACGGCTGATGGTTGTAAGGGAAAAAGGAAGTATGTCATCACACCAAATCCGACGGCTACATTTAAGGTCGATGTTGATGAACAATGTGGAAAGACTTTGGTGACAGTCTCTGATGTGAATCCTTCCTCTGCTTCTATTCAATGGACCTTGGCTGGGGTGGCTCGTGACGAAACGGCTTCTATCGAATTCCTTCCGGGTGAAAAAGGTCTTTTGTCTGGAAAGATAACAGGAGTCCCTAATTATTGTGATAGTGAGGTCTTTGAACAGGAGATAAGTGTGAAAGAGATTCCTTCGGAAGAGTTGCCTGAGATGTTGCCATTCTGTGAGGGTGACAAGAATGTTCAACTTCCTACTTCGGAAAAATATACGGTGAAATGGACTCCGAACGAGACGAATCTTTCTTCTTTGGAAGGAAAACTGACACCTTATAATTATACATATACGGTGACAAATAGTGATGGATGTGAGAGCGAGCCGGCCGAGTACGAATTCACGGTGAAGCCAGCGGCGAAGGTGACGTTGGCGGTGGAATACGACTGCGACCTCTCCACGGTGACGGCCACGCCGACGCCGTCTGGTGCGACGGTGACCTGGTCAACGGGCGCGAAGGCCGACAAATTGGAGGTGGACAACGTCGCGTTGACGGCGGGCACCTATACGGCCGTGGCCTCAGCCGAGGGCTACTGCGACAGCGAGGAGGCAAGCATGGAGGTCAAGTTCTATCCTACGCCTGCCGACCTGAAGGGCACCTCCCCAGAATATTTGAAGGCGGACGG
>JAGCWQ010000219.1 GCA_017961765.1 Paludibacteraceae bacterium
CTAACCTTACGTTTAGGCAGCTTTGCCTTACCGTCGACGATATTCTTTAGTGTTTCAATGTCATTCATTTCTTCCCCTCCCTGATTGTCCTTATTCTCAACAGTTTCCACAACAGCAGGATCCGTCACTAATGTCTCGGTGACAGCATCCTCCTTGACCGTGTCGCTTGGTTGTTCAGTACTGGCTTCGTCGACAGCAATGTCACTGTCATTCTTGATTACCACGTTAAATTGCCTCCTAACAACAGGTCTAACGTTCTTCCTTCTAGGTGACTTTCCAATAAATCTCATAATTAAAATCTCCCAATTTAGGCTAAAGTAGCCATCACACTATAAATAGCGGAAAAAGGAATATATGTACGGGGTCAACCCCTACATAGTTCCCACAACACCGGTATGTAATGCGTATCATTACCGACAAACGCCCTCAATGTTCCGTCCATGAATGACAAGTCATGTAGGAATTCGTTATACTTGTTCGCCTTTAGACTGTCGATTACTTTTTTCTTGCCAATACCAAGATATTCGCAAAGGGAAAGTGAGATCCCGAATACCGTACTATACTCGGCACTGTAAACAAAGACAAAACCACTTCCCATCGTAATGAAACATATTTTCCTGTCGTTGGAGACGAAGAAGTAGTGTATCATTGATTTAAGTCTCGAATGACTATAACGAGGGAAATCAACATATGTATACGTGATATCCGAAAGACACATGCGCAAGACGTCATATTTGAAATCCTCTATATCCCTTATGTTGTCGTCACGTCTTTCCGTCTTGGAGAAAGTCCACCATTTGTTCTGGCTCGGATATGATTTTGTCAAAATGTCAAAGCCGGCGATGTTCTTTTCCGCGTTTGATAATCCAACATACATGGTAGGCAACCCGTCTATCATTCCGCTACGGTCATGGGCGAAGTTGAAAAGAGCGTCAAGTCCGCCGAGACTATTACACCCAATTATATTCCCAATTTTCTTCATCGTGCGGCAAATGTACGTCCTATTTCCGAGAATGTAAAGACTTTAAATTTTTTTAACTTTAGGAGTGTATTACACCAGACTTTATCCTATCCAACACGCCTTTCGCATAACTCTGCCTATTGCCAAGTCCACCAACATTCTTCCCCTCGTATTTGTCCTTGAATATCTCTGCGGATTGCATGACGTTTGTCGCGTTCTTCATTTCCGTTATCAACGAACCATAGTTTTTCCTGATTTCGTATATCAGAAAATCCATCTGCGTTTCTGTCGTCACATTAGGTATGTCCCACTTTGACGTAAGGCCCATCGTCTTAACGGCGAGGTCAACCCTAGACTGATGTGTCCACTGCGCCAGACCGACACCACGGTTAGCGGACGACCCTTTTTCGATTGCCGACGGAGAGCATGCGCTTTCCTGCATCAAGTTCCCTATCACTCCGGCTATTTGTATGTCATTCCAACCGAAACCGCTGTCCTTGAGCTTGGAATAAATCACGTTCACATCCGAAATCTTCGCGTCATCCCTCCATTTCGCGGAAACTTCACCTGTATTGCCGTTTGAAGAGGAAAAGAGCGCGTTCGCGCTATTCCTGTCCTTGAAGTTGATGAAGACATTGTAGAAATCGCCCTTTCCCCATCCCTTCCTCGCTATTGAGACAAATTCCGGCAAATTCACCCTGTCTTTCGTGTAGTCCAACGCCTTCCCGTCAGAATTATATGACAAGAAGAAATTTGTGCTTATTGCGCTTTGTGTCTTTATACCGACATGCAGACAGTTCGGACGGTACAGGTTATTCCTACCGCATCCCTCATAGATGACTTGATGTATATCGTTCCTGTGAAGGCAGTACAATATGTCCATGACCACCATCAGCCTCTTGTTGTCCTTCAACGTCCCGTTTGTCTTGATATCGAATATCTGCAAGTCCATGGCCTCCCCTTTATTGTGTTGTGATTGTGACACTGACGTTCCACTACGATTAACCGACGATATGCCGACCTTCCACGTCACCTTTCCATTACCGGACTTACGTTGGTATTCCTCGACCTCCTCGAAAAGGCTGTTGTATAGTGATATCAACTTTGGGTTAGTCGTGATTCCGTTGTATGCTCTCCTCCTATTATAGATATCTTGCGTTTGGTAGTTATGCCTATCATTAAAGTGGTCTTTCGGGTTCAGTATTGACGTGTACAACGAGCTATCCAACGGTGTCACGCGTGATGACAAACCACTGCCCAGCCCTAACGTGTCTGTGCCGTCGGCGAACTTGAGTATATACCACTCGTCACTGTATGGCACGGCGAACTTGGATAATTTCATACCCTTGAACGTTGTCACCATATTGCCTGGGGTAATCGTGTGGGACACCGAGAACACCATGTACGTACCCCTCCACATCGGTATGTTCATGAGTTGGAAGTACATCAACGGCTGAATTTGCGCGTCACCCATCATCTCGACCTCGCATATGTAAGAGTAATTTGAATATACAGGATACAGGTCTTGACCGACGAACGCCACCCTATGCCCATTTCCCTCCGCACGGTCGAATATGCGGCTCATGGCGTTTATGTAAGCACCGGTGACTATTGGCGTGTTCATGCTGACATTCACGCTCTTGAAGACGGCGTTGTTTTGTCTGGTAAAGGCGATGCCAAAGGACGGTACGTTATATCCATATCTCTCTGTCCCATCACTAAGCACCCATCCAGTCCCAGAGTCATCGCTCGGCGACGACTTAAACGGCTCAGGACACGTCGCGTCAGCCTCAAAACCCTTTGACGGGTCGACTATGTTGAACCAGTCCTCCCTGTACCCGTTCATCTCCGTTGGGGTCTCTGACAGCCTAGGCTTGTACATTATTACGAACCTGTTTTCGTCTGACATGTCGTTCTTGGCGTTGTACGGGATCGGTCTAAACATGTTCTCCATTTCGGTGACTGCCTTTTGGTCGTCATCGCTCCCTATGTCAACATAGTCAGGCAATGCCAGGAACATGCACCTGTTATCGTCGGTGACATCGCCAATAAAATTGAAAAGGGACGAATCCATGCCCCTCCCCTCATAGGACTTGACAAGCGTCTCAAGGTTGACTAACAGCTTCCCGTATATATTACGGTAGAACGAGTCAATAAAGACAAAGCCCTTGAAGAAATTCTTGACATCATAGTACTCGTCATAAGGGACGTTGTAACCATTACTCGTCTTCCCGTACGTGTTCACAAGCCACCTGTCCCACACGTTCTTAAGCCCCATGTATATGGGTATGAGCATGTTACGTTCCATCTTGTTACCGTCCTCGTCCGTCTCCTCGAACTTAGGTGACGGTTTCTTCGCGCTCAACTCGTCAAGCTTATCGCTAAAACCCTTGAGGTACGACTTGAATACGTCCTGCCTTATTGATACCGTTGAGGCTGTTGTGGCATTATATGAATGCCTGTACTTGACGGAATCGGTGACTATAACCTTGCCGGCATACACGGATTTCAAAAGTTTTTGAGTCGCGTCCTTATCCTCGTTAAACAATAGATAAGTGACCTCATTAGTGATGTCAACGTAAACATGGCGGTAATTGCCGTAGAACCTGTCAAAATACGAAGCATAAATGTCGCTGTTCGGTTTCACGACCGAATCCACGACGAGCTTAATACGTTCCTTCCTCAACGAGTCATCGTCAATCATGACGGCGTCATATACCATCTTATTATAATTTGTCATGTCACTCATGAACGAATCGAGGTCATACTGCGACGATGACAGCTTCATCCTCAATTCACAACATGAACGTATATCCACCCACTCTTTCACGGAGAAGTTCTCGAATAACGACACCAGCATGTTTTCAACGGCAATATCCGGTCTCCATCCATTTCCTCCACCAAATAAAGACGCGACCGATACACCATAGTTTCTTATCTGTCCATTCCGTATTGGGGAGAAACAATATTCGCCATCGACAACACTAAAGAGCGTGTTATTCCTGCCAGGTGACTTATACCTATCACCGTACACTATCGGGTCGTCTTGAAACCTGTTCCTCCATAATAATCCGCCTATAAAGAGCAAATAACCCCACGGCAACATGTATATACCACCGGAATCCTTGTTATGTGACAACCACTTGGGGACATAAGAATAATCATATCTCAAGCAATGAAGGAATATTAACGCCTTTACCTTATTCCTAACATCACTATCGGCTATCACATTCTGCAAGTAATAGAATGGATCCCCAAACACGGAGAATTCAGCACTTTTTTTGCCGGCGTCATTAACCACCGTAGACGGTATGGACTGTATGCACAGACTGTCTGTCGAGAACGATTTCCCGTCCGCATCGACCCAAGGACCTGTCGAAGCGTTAAACGTCATGGCATTGTGGTTATGATTTCTTTGTATCCACGACCATGAGACATCGGCAATCTCATTCGGGTAGACGTTACTCTTCTCGTCTGGGAATAGGTTACCTGCATCAATTCCCAAATCGGCGATTTTCTTGCTCATGACACCGGATTGATTCTTAAAGAACCTACCGTAATCACCTACACCGACGTGCCACCATTTGTCAACGGTTTCCCTAAAATTTTCAGAATAATCGACGCCATTCACCACGAATTTTCCACTCTCTACCTCCTTATATTTCTTCTCGACGTCAGCGACCAACGACTCGTTAGATATAACATTGAAGATATCGGAATTCGTGTAACCAGACACATCAACAGAACCTATGTTCCCCAACATCGACTTGGTCGACGAGGCGTAGAGATAACCATTATCGACGTCATCCGCATTTATGTCCGGCACAAACCACGCGTCATCTGACGTCTTATTGTAGTTAAACATGCCACGCCCATATCTTGCGAAATTCCTCAATCTATCCGGCACTAAAGAAGCACCGTCTTTAGCATAATAATGAACATACTTAAGTTTGTTACCATCCTCTACATAAAACGGGTGTCTATCCATGCCGTTCTCCTTACGGTTGCTGAAACCTTGCCTAACGAAAGTGACAGTCTCGAAACTATACCTTGAAACCCTTGTGTTGTCGTTAACGTTTCCGAACGAGTTGGCGGACGGTAAACACAATGCGATGGCGTAGAAATTATCATCCATGCTATTCGCATCACCGAAACCGCTATTTTTGAAGCCGGCCTCATGAGAATAGTAATAGTTGTAGGCATCCATGAAGCCTATCGTCCGCGCAGTCTCCGTTGTCGTAGTATCTGGTAGCATAAGACCGAATATCTGCGCAGCCCTTATCGACAAGTATCCGGACATTGCATCGACACCGTTGGTTATCTCTGCCGGGAAAATTGCGGAAGAATTATTCACATCACAGGGCATTATTGGTACGCCATAAAGCATGGCCACGGTCGGCGCAGGCGAATCAATCTGCCTCTTCATCCTCTCCATGGCGCGGTACAGCGACTTCGTGAGCTTGACCTCCTCCAAGTCGTCGGAAAAGTCGCCGGCCCAACCTATGTCATCAATCGACGTCTCCCCACCACTCCTTGTCCCATACACCATAGGCCACGGAGTCAGGTTGTCGCCACCGGACACAATATCCGTATCGGACGTTAATGATATGCCGTAATCGGACGCCTTCCTCTCCGTCTGAGACGTAATGGTCTTATAACACGTAAACATCATGTGGACGAATGTCTCAAGATGCGCCATTATAATTTTGAAGACATCGCCTATGTAGGGCTTGAAACCTATCTGATCCATGGCGTTCTTCATTACGGATTCCTTCACACGCTTGTCAAGCGCGTCTATATCAGCCTCAAGCGTCTCTATTCGGGACTTAAGGACATTGCCAAAGCCGTGAAAATCAAGCAACGCGGCATTCTCCCTAATCCATTTAGCCGGCGGTTTTGACGTAGCCCCGTCATACACGGCCTTTGCCGCTGTCTTGGATAGTTTGCTCCCAACCGATTTGAACGTAAGACCATCTAGGTTAAAATCGAAATCGTAACTCGGTATGTCGAAATCGCTCACCTTCAGCTCAACGCCGATGGTATTAGCGCCAGTGTTTAAACCGACGTTTGGTGAACCGTCAAACGAATTGTTTTGTTCCCTCCTTCTAACGGGTGTGGACGCCGGCACATTAAGCTTGATATTGCTCAATTCTCCAACCGTATTACCGTTCTCAAGCATCCTCACATTCGTCGGGAAACCATTCGCGTCATACTCAACGTGTTCAAACAACTTATTGAAGTACCATGTGTGGACTGTTAGTTTTGTATCAATTGACTCACTGTCGACTTGCAGTGGTAACATGTTAGTGAACTCACTTTCCGGATAAGCGTCATTGAAATCGTTATATGCCTTGAAAAGTACTGATTCAGCCTTTATCAAAGCGTCTGTTGGCTCATATGTCAAGTCCTTGCTGAAGACAACCAACTGGTTTTCAGTGTCACTCTCCGTCTCACCATCCCCTTTCTGTGTATTCTCGACATAATAGCATGCATCGCTAAACGCGCTGCGGCAAAGGTTGAAGTATTCGTCAAGGGCATTCTTCAGCTTAACCAACGCGCCTTTTTTTCGGTTTAACGTGTCGAGTCTGTTTTTGTCATCGTCACTGACACCGACACCACCGGCGAAATTACCGCTCATGGCGGAACGTATCATCTTCAAAAGGTTATGCAACTTCGGTATGGTGCTTCCGCCGGTTAACGCCCATTCGGGAGAGTTTAACTTGTTAGAGAAATAATCACGCCCCACATAGTCGCATTCGGGCGCGGCCATGATGAACTTGAAAGGTATATCGGTCAGCAATGAGTATGAATACCCAATGAATGTGGCCGTAGCCTCGAAATTACCAGTCTGTGAGTTGAACATTCCGCGGAAATCAGAACAGACAAGCTGGTACGTAACCCCATGCCCGTAAAAACCCTTCACTTGCAGTTTGAACTTTGGGTACGGCACCGTGAAGAATGCCCCGAAAACACTGTCAGACGTCAACTGCCCATCCTTATGCAAAACCTCCTCTCGCCCGAACAACGACGAACCCCTGACGTCTACGAACTTGATGACCACAGTAGGCACATAGTAGCTCTCATAAGATATCTTCACGCTCTCTATGCCAAGCCCCTCGACTATGTTCCTCTTGCGTATGTCGTCATAGTTTATGTCAGTGTAATACGTCGTCAGGTAACTAACGTCTCCACCGCCAAACAACTTGGCGTCCTCACCAGACAAAAACGATATCCACCCATCACCATCATCGGGGCCCATCTTTGTCGTCCACGTTATGACGTACCTACGTGACTCGTCCTCACCAGATGAAAGGGAACGATACCTAGACGCCACCTCAGCTATAAGTTCGAC
>JAGCWQ010000220.1 GCA_017961765.1 Paludibacteraceae bacterium
GTTCTTTGAGTTTTTTCTTCCTATGCCACGTGTCAACGCCGGTAATCTCTACGTTAGCGGAATGCCCTATCTCCGTCTCGTTCAACTTCCCATCTGACCTGTTGACAATTGTGAACTTGTCGTCGATTGTGGTCGAAACCTTGCACCATTCCAAATCGACGGCCTTCACGTCTACCTCCGTCTTTACCGTGTCGTTCCCTCCGGTATAATGATACACGGAATCGGGCGACTCGACGAATTCCGTCACCTTGATTGTGTCTGTGGTGTGCTTGTACCTATACCTTATCTCGACGGCACTCTCCGGCTTCATCGAGGACAGTTTCGTCACGGAGTCGTAAAGTGCCTTGTTCTTCTTCTTCAGCTCGGAAATCTTCTGCGACTCATAAATCTTCATGTAAGTAGTCTCCTTCGCGACTTCCCTGCCTTCACCGCCGTATTTCTGCCCGATATGGATTGACACGCACAAGACGGCCAACACGGCTATCATAGCCCACTGTAACGCATCAAGCACCTTGCCCTGTTTATCTGTCAGTCTCATCTTGTTATGACGTTATTAATCGTCTTCCCCAATGTGCGCGTCGACGTTGTTTGAGTCAAGCAGCACGGCCAACTTCTGCGATATGATTGATAGTTTGCCGACAATATCCACCATTCCCGACGGTACACGACCGTTGCAATACGTGAACCCAAAGTACCCCAACTCGTTATCCACGCCGTTTATCATGATTATCGCCATGTAACTGACCCCGTTGGACTTAAGCCTCACCGCCAACTTGGAGTCCATCTTGTAGAGTTCGTCTATCGTCCCGTACCATATGTGGTTTGCCTCAAGGTACATTGGGAACGAGAATCTGGACAGGTTGAACGATACGTAATCCTCGTCTATATGCTCAATTCCGTCACGTACCTCCTCATATGTCATCTCAGCGTATATAAACGGCAAACCGGCCGTGTTGTTCGTTCCGTTATGGAGTTCCATTATGAATGACCTGTCCGCATCCATGGAAGATAACGTATTAACGAGGTAACTATCGACTTGTGGCTTTATGCTCCTGCGTACCTCTATAGCAGCGTCATGATGCTCGTTATTTATGCGTACCTGATGTTGCCATACATGCTCGACGACACCACCTATGTCAGAGACGTTATAAATGATGTACACAAAACAGCCCATCACAAATAGTGCCTTGCATAGTTTGAGCATCCCGTACTTATCGACCATATTGACTATGCTATCAAGTACCCCAAGTTTCTCACTGTCCATAATGCCCATATAGCCGCGTCCTATACGTTGTTATTATCGTTTATTTCCTTGACCCTTCTCAAGTCCTCCGACAGCACTGTGTCGGAATTTAGTCTCGAAGTCGCCGTAGTGCCACCGGTGAAATCGCCGCTGGAATAGCATGCTAGTTCGTTTATCCTTGCTATCTCCTCATTCACGTGCTGCTTGTTGAATTTGTTCAGTACCCTAACATCTGAATAACCAAGCTTCTCGCTCCTTTGGCACTCTACAAGGTACTCGGTACCACTTTTGTCCTTGACGAGGAACTTACCGCTCTTCTCCTTAAATTCCTCGGGTATGGTGTTCAGCAATTGCTGTTCGCTAAGGAACAACCTGTTCTTGTAATGTAGTCTCTTCATTGACCCTTCCCCAAATATTGTTTTTTGTTTGAAATTATCCCTTGGCAAGTTATGCGACTTGAGACCGGCATGCTCTATGTCTGTCCGCCTTTTCGAAACGTCCTTCATTTTTTCCGCGTCTGCGTCGTAAAACCTCTTGTTCCCATCGTACTCAAGCGAATCATTATCCTTAACGTCGCTATTCTTCTCGTTATCAACCGACGGGTAGCCATGTACCTGCGCCTTCACTCTATCGACATAAGAATCCGACGGCTCCGCGGCGAAATTCACGTCAAGCGTTGTCTTGTTGTAGTCAACCACGTCCTCCTTCGTGTCATTCTTCGTCTTTCCCGTCAGGCCGCCATCGTACTTCTTGGCGTTGTCCATGATATCAGCCACAGCCTTACCGTTGTTCTTGCGATTCTCGCCGTCAACGCCATCGCCTTTCCTCGGCTTGAACTCGTTGGCGCTCTCCAAAATCGCATTCAATTCGCCTAGCGTATATCTCCTATTCTCAACCATTTTTAGAATATATAATTTCCTATGTTCATTCCCCTCAATGTGGTGTAACCGGTAGACAGCTTCAACCCCTGCACGAACTGCGCATAAACCAGCTCAAACTCCCTTTCGGGATTCCTCTCATCATCGGGTTTGGAACGCTCTTCTTCGACCATGTTGGATATGTCTATGACATTGTCTATGATATTACCTACATCCGGCCATCCACGTTCATAAATATTGCTTCCACACATTATTTCATACAGTATTCATCTTCTACACCAGACTTACGTCTCGGCTTCCTGTCTATTACTTGGAACAATGGCTGCTCAAACGCCCCAGACGACATCGCCGACGTCGCTCCGGCAGCTTCGCCTTCCTCGTTCACCATCGACGGCACGTTCCTCTCGAAAAGTTTA
>JAGCWQ010000028.1 GCA_017961765.1 Paludibacteraceae bacterium
CCTATTGAGCCGGTTACACCTGCGTTTCCTTGAACGCCGTTCACTGCACCGCGAGGGCCCTGTGTACCTGCGGCGCCTATCGGGCCCTGTTGTCCTGCGGCACCCTGAACACCGATTGCACCTCTACCGCCCTGTACGCCGCTAAAACCAAGCGTTCCCTGAACGCCTGTTGCACCTATGTTACCCTGCTGTCCAACTGCACCCTGAGCACCTGATACGCCTCTGTCACCTTGTGCACCGCTAATACCAATAGTTCCTTGTACGCCTCTTGCACCAAAATCTCCCTGCTGTCCAACTGCACCTTGAACGCCACTAGGAACGCCACGTGCACCCTGAACACCTGCTACGCCAGTATCTCCTTGTGCACCGGCAGCACCAATTTCACCGGCAGCGCCACGGTTTCCTTGTGAGCCAACAACTCCACGAGGACCCTGTGGGCCCTGTTCTCCTTGCGGACCAACATCACCGTATATGATTATCGTATGCCCGCCAACATCACCTTGTGGGCCAACTTCTCCTCTTGCACCCTGTGAACCAATTCCACCAACTTCACCACGTACGCCTTGAACGCCGACGTCTCCCTGAGGGCCACGTGCACCAACTACGCCTTGCGCTCCTTGGCCTACGCTTCCCTGAGGGCCGACATTACCGATATCACCCTGTGGGCCGACTTCACCTTTCGGAAGAAAAACTTTAGCCTCGTTATTCTCTATACGAACGACTGCCTGAACAGACACCACATCATCAATGCTGCTCAGGTAATCAATGACTATCACTTCACCATCTTTGTATTTGGAAATATCTTGGTTGATATATGCCTCAACCCTACTTATGGCGATAGAAAGCGAGTCGTTTATTTTATATTTTGGTAACTGTACGTATTTTCCTCTCTCCATCGAGACATAATATTTTAATATAAATACTTCCACCAGCCGATAGATTAGCAAAAAGAGCCTTTCAAGTCCGCCCAAAAATGTATATTTGGAGAAAAACTATGATTATAATACCGGACATACACGGAAGGGCATTCTGGAAAGAAGCAGTAAAGGGGCATACAAAGGATACGATAGTGTTTTTGGGCGACTATCTTGACCCGTATACGGACGAGTGGCCGCTTGGTAGCAACATTTGGGAACAGACTTGGGACAACTTCAATGAAATTATCGAATTCAAGAAAAAACACCCAAAAAACGTAATATTGTTGCTTGGTAACCATGACATGCATTACCTATATCGTTTCGGAAACGGAAAACGGTATGATTCGTTCCATGCGAGAATGATAGGGGATAAATTTGCCGAAAACAAAAACCTGTTTCAACTCGCATACAAGAAAACGGTTAACGGAAAACAGTTCGTGTTTAGCCACGCCGGTATCCATAAACGGTGGATAAGCGATTGGTTCGGTAAGGTTGTGACGAAAAGAAACGTCGTTGACTATCTCAATAACGCATATCTCGTCGATTCGCCGGATTTGCCGAGGGCACTTGATCAATACTCGGCGTACCGTGGAGGATGGGAATCATACGGATCAATGGTATGGGCTGATATGCGAGAATGGAACAGCGAACAGCCGAGGAAGAGCGACTATGGTGATGTTCAAATATTTGGGCATACTCAGTTGAAAGATGCGGCGGTTAACTTCCACAACACCTATTACTGCCTTGACGCCAGACGTGGGTTCTTGATTGACAAGGAAGGAAACGTATGCGAAATGGACGGGACAATCATACCCGAAACAGTAAAACCAAAAAAGTAATCAAAATATTGTACAACAAATGTATAAGAAGAAAATAGGAAACCACGAGATAGAAACGTCCAATAGTGGAACGGGAAGTTTCTCCCCGTGGCAAAGTGACGTCCTGCACAGGTACGGAATCGCTGCCATGTGCACGGCTGACATGGCTGAGTTCATGAAATTCGATGGTGCAATTTACAGGCTGCATTATGGCGGACAGAGGCATATATTCGATTTGCTTGAAACGCTTTCCGAACTGTACGATGAAGGATATGTAGAGGAAGTTGAGAAAGAATTGCAAGATTTCCTTAGCAACAGCAGAGATGTGGAGAAGTATTGGGACAGTCTTCATGATTGGCGTGTTGCGTGGGGTATTGAAGCAACCGAAGTCATTGACGAGATTTTCGACATGTACGATAAGTACCACGACGACCCGGCGATGATGAAGGAGAAATGCGTTCCGGAATTGGAAACGATAGAGAACGCCGCAAAACTGTACGGGCACTTTGTCAATTGGGGTTGTTATCGCCCTGATTTTGATATGATATACACTACTCCGTACGGTACGATTGTTTTCGATATCACGCTTCCATACGATTCCGATAATTCATTTATGTCTCTTGAAATCGGAAAGACGAAGTTCGGCTATTTCACACAGATGGAAGGGCATATCAACGAACTCGAACTTGACGGGGCTGAGTTTAATTGGGACAACGTAAAAAAATACCTGTATCCTTTCCTAAAAAAGAACAAGGAAAAGAGAGAAGAGTTTATGAAAAAGTTGGACGCGAAGATGCGTGACTATGACAAGCACCCGAAAGGAGAATATAGGGACATAGAAAACGAAGAGCAAAGTGACGTGCAATGAGTATGAAAAATATTGATGCAGAAAAATTATCTGCCCAGATAGAAAAGTTATTCCCGGATAGTTCTGATGAAAGGATTGTAGAAGGATTTGAATATGCGCTGGATAAAGTAAAAGCAATCATTAGTTCTCTCCAGACACAAATAGAAATTACTTAGTTATGGCACAGGAAGATAAAGAACTATTACTGATAGATCTCTGTGCGAGGAAGCCTCACGGCTTGAAATATCAGGCAAACGGTAAACTACATACTTTACAGAAAATTGACGGAAGGTTTATTGATTCCGAAATGTACACGTTGGAAGAAGTGAAACCATATCTCCGTCCTCTGTCAAGTATGACTGAGGAGGAGAAGGCGGACTATCATTTTTATTGTGAAACTGTATGGGATTCAGCCGAAGAAAGCTACTACTATTATGACACATTTAAGTCTATTGATTGGCTCAATGAACATCACTTCGACTATCGTGGTCTGATTCCTATGGGTTTGGCATTGGAAGCGCCGGAGGATATGTATAAAATTGGGTAGATTATGAAATATTGGCGGCCAGAGTTTAACTTTGCGTGGTTTGGAGTTAAAGATACCGACGTGAAGAGGATAATAACTTCACCGTTCCATGAATTCATAATTGAATTGAAAAACGGTGAAAGAATTTTTGCTGTAAAATTAAAAGCGGACTCTTATTAAAATATGACACTGGAAGAAGCAATAATACACTGCAAAGAAAAGGCTTGTGATAGCACACAATGCGCTCTTGAACATAAACAACTTGCAGAATGGCTACAAGAGTTACAACAATATCGCAAAAACGCAAGAAAGGAGGAATAGGCATGAGTAATAATATGCTTCACCCAGAATGGAAATTTTGTGGACGATGTAGATACTTTATGTCTTACAGTCCTTCGATAGATTTTGAGAAAGACCCAGACAAGACGCATTTTGGATGCTGTGAGCACCCTAATAAGGACGAACAAATTGTCGCTGCTATTGCTGACTGTTCACTGTTTGAAAAAAGAGGAAAATCAATGACACAAGAAGAAAAGCAATTGCTTTTAAAAGACATCCTTCCAAGACAACTGTCCGGTGTGAAAGCCCACTACCAGTACTATGACTTCGTTGGTGGCTCAGAGCGCCTTATTCAAGAGGGCGATGGAGTTATCAAGAGCGTTGACATCTCCTTGGGGAACCCAATTTACATAGATGGGTACCATGTAGAAATCGAAAACATCAAGCCCTACCTCCGTCCTATGTCAAGTATGACGGAGGAAGAGAAGAAAGAATATCATAAGCAAGTTGATATAGATTTAGATAGAACGGCGAAACGGTTAAAAGAGCAGTTTGATACGGGGAAATTTGACCCGGAAAATCAATTTACTGTACAATACTGTCATATTGACTGGCTAAACGCCAACCACTTTGACTACCGTGGGCTGATTCCTATGGGATTGGCTTTGGAAGCGCCGGAGGATATGTATAAATAATAAATGATATGAGGAAATGTAAGTTATATGATTTAAACGAAGGCGACAAGTTCAGGTATTGTGGCCGTGATGGAAAACCGGAAGAAAACATTTACATCAAGGGGGGACCGCACACGATAGAAACCTTCTGTTTAACCACATACCACTATGCCACGTATATTTATGCCCCTGGAACTAAATACGATAATGATTTCACGGGATATACGTGCCGAGATACAGACGTATTCAAAATAGAACCAACCGAATAAGATATGACACAAGAAGAAGCAAAGTACATCCCAGAAGGTACGAAGGTTGTTTTTACCAACGGTAGTATTGGAACCGTAGAAGACCATCCCGTAAGGAGCCGTTTTACTGGGCGGCTGACGTCTGTCTCAAAATATGTTCGTATGCCAAGTGGCGGCGCAATTCTTTTGGAAAGCTGCCCGGAAAAATTTAATTTATTATGACAAAACAAGAAGCATTACTTGAACTTAAAGCCATTCTTGATTATTGGAAGTATGTTAAAATGTACGACAATAAGAGAGAACAGGAGGCCGTTGAGTTCGCAATAAAATATTTGGAGGAAAACTAATATGATTACATGGTATAAAACAAGAGAACAGGTTCCCGAACAAGTTCCGGAAGGAAAGGGATATAACCAAGTGTTAAGCATAGAAGAAGACGGATATGCACATCTTGGTACAACACCACATCCAGATTCTGTAAAATGGTGCTACATAAAACAGCTCAATTCGCTATGACAAACGAAGAAAAACAACTACTCCTTAAAGACCTTTGTGCAAGGTTGCCTTATGGGTTCACTGTACACAGATATAGTGACAACCGCGATATCACTTTCGGAAAAAATGAATTGGATGAGTTTTCTCATTTTCTTGAGTATTCGGAAGGAGAAGAATTTAAGCCTTATCTCCGTCCAATGTCAAGTATGACTAAGGAAGAAACGGAAGAATATAAACAATTCCTTGAAGATATTGAAGGGTATGCCTACTCCATTGATTGTGTTCCGCAAATTGATTGGCTCAACGCCCATCACTTTGACTACCGTGGGCTGATTGAAAAAGGTCTTGCATTGGAAGCGTCTGAGGAAGAGTCCGAAAAAGAGAGTGAGATTCCAATTCCAAAAACCGTTGATGAAGCAGTAAAAACCTTGGCCAAAATAGTTTCAAAAGAAGACAGGGATTACCTTCTCGAAAACGGCGCAATTTCTATGCATGACTCGATGGGCAGATGGATTAGGAACGAATGGGGATTATGGACAGACTCGGAATTGAAAAATGAGTTGAAGAAGAAAGGATTTGAACACCCTGATGATATGTCAAATTATATTATAGAAGAGTTTATTAAATATTTGACTTAGGTATGAAAGCAGGAAGAGATTATTCGTGGTACGTAACGTACGAATGGGGATACGAGTATCCTGATCCTGAGACGGGCGGATGGGCGTACTACCTTGACCGCGATCAACGCAGGTTTGACTGCAGGAAGAAAGACCTGAAAAAGGCCGTTCTCGAACATGTCAAGAAATACGAACTCGCCGGCGAGGAATATCGAGACCTTAGTGTTGAAATCCTCGACGCATATATGACGACACCGGAGGAGATATAAAAAGTATGACGAAAGAGCAGATGATGAATAAGTTTTACACTAAAAAAGAAGTGTACAACTATAAAGAAGCTCAATTAAGGATACAATCCGCAATGAGACGCGGTGAACCTTATGTACTGTTGCCGGGAAAAAACGGAATGACCGCAGATTTTAGTTGGACTGCAACACCTGAAACAATACAGAAATTGAGGAGAGACGGATTCGACATTGATAAAGTGTGGGATCCTTTCGAGTATTGGTCAGTTGAATGGGGATATTAAAAACGAAATGCAATGAATATATTAGTAACAGGAGCAAACGGGCAGCTTGGTGAAGAAATCAAGCGTAAGGTTAATGAGATTGGCAACGGGCACCCGGACCACGATTCGAGCGAAGCCAACTACTACATTTTTACTGACAGGGACGAGTTGGATATCACCGACGAGAAAGCCGTAGATAAATTCGTAA
This sequence comes from Paludibacteraceae bacterium, assembly GCA_017961765.1. Classification (GTDB taxonomy): domain Bacteria; phylum Bacteroidota; class Bacteroidia; order Bacteroidales; family Paludibacteraceae; genus RGIG10190. Next base: position 6,138 of record JAGCWQ010000028.1, read on the forward strand.
AGGAGAATTTCGTCAATGTTATTGTCAACTGTGCCGCATACACCAACGTAGACAAGGCACAGGAAGACAGGGATTTGGCGTACAGTCTCAATGCTCTTGGGCCGCTTAACCTCGCACTCGCTGCAAAGGCGGTGGGAGCCGTCCTTATCCATATATCCACTGACTATGTGTTCGGCGGAACCTATAACACTCCGCTGCCGCCTATCGAACAAACGGATCCGGCATTCGTACCCGCAGACAAGGATAAGAATTTCTACGGATATTCGAAAATGGTGGGTGAAGACCTCATACAGCAATCTGGATGCAAATATCTTATTTTCAGGACTTCGTGGCTATATTCTTCCCATCACAAGAATTTCGTGAAAACGATGTACAACCTGAAGAAGAAAGGGGCGAGTCCGAAGGTGGTTTACGACCAGGTTGGTTCTCCAACTTCTGCCGAAAACCTCGCCGATTTCCTTGTATGGATTATCGAGAGCAACACATCCGAGACGAGATACCTGTCCAAGCAGGGAGTATATAACTTCGCAAACAACGGCGTGGCTTCTTGGTACGACCTGACTATGGGAGTTTACGGAGATAACAGCGCGATTGTAAATCCGTGCCGTTCAGAAGAATATCCTTCACCGGTGAAACGTCCGAACTATTCAGTGCTTGACGTGTCACTTACGGAAAAGACTTTCGATTACGACATCCATTATTGGAGGTTCGCACTTAATAATGTAATATACGAGTTAGAAACACAAGAACAATGATTTACAGAGGAAAAGAAAAAGAGAACCACAGGGGTAGCCATGTGAGGTACTATCACTGCGGAAAGTGGCACGAGGGAACGCTTCTCGAGCCCGTAAACTATCAGATTGTCGTGACAAAGGAAAACCCGCCGGCGGTGTTATCTTGCACTGAGGGCTCGATTCCAAGTGAGGAAGACCTTTCGAAGGCAATAGAGCATGTACACAGGAGGGAATACGATGAAAACGACCTTGCAATCCTGAGTGCCTATGTCGGAGTAAAGTTCGCATCCGAGGTGGAAAGCGTTGAGATAACCGAGGCTAACGACATTTCACAGGAGGAGGCGGACAAAATTATCGAAGAATTGAAAGAAAAATATTTCCCAAAATGAAAGGAATAATTTTAGCCGGCGGCTCAGGTAGCCGCCTTTGGAACGTTACGAGGGCGGTAAGTAAACAACTATTGCCTATTTACAATAAGCCAATGCTTTTCTATCCGCTTTCAACGCTTATGCTTGCGGATATCAGGGATATCCTGTTGATTACAACACCCGAGGATCAGCCAAATTTCAAGAGGCTCATGGAAGATGGAAAGAAGTTCGGCTTGAATCTTACCTATGCCGTACAGCCAAAGCCCGAAGGACTTGCCCAAGCGTTCCTTATCGCCGAAGAGTGTGGTTTCCTTCACGAAGGAGAGCCTTGTGCGTTGATCCTTGGTGACAATATCTTCCACAGTGCAGGTTTTACCGAACTACTTGAGACAGCCGCAGGTTGGGCTTCATACAACGGTCCTTTTGGGCCCGCAGAACTACCAAGGATGGCAACAATTTTCGGTATCGGCGTAAAGGATCCTCAAAGATATGGTATCGCTGAGGTTGATGATGACGGCACTGTTATCGGCATTGAGGAGAAGCCTAAGGAGCCGAAGTCCAACATTTGTGTAACGGGGCTTTATTTCTATCCTGGCGACGTTTTGGAGAAGGCTAAACAAGTTACTCCATCCGCAAGGGGAGAGTTAGAAATAACCACTCTTAACCAACTCTACTTGAAAGAGGACAGACTACGCCTCACGCAGCTTCCAAGAGGTGCAGTATGGCTCGATACGGGAACGTTTGATAGCCTGTATGAAGCGTCTTCTTTCGTTGAGACAATCGAGAAACGCAGTGGCGTAATGGTATGCTGTCCGGAGGAGATTGCTTTCAGGAAGGGTTGGATTGATCGAGAGACATTTTGGCGTCTTGCCGTTGAACTTGAAAAAAACGAATACGGCACCTATCTGAAATGGGTATACTATCACTGATTTTAGGTTTTAAAAAAAAATTAGTATATTTGTACCCGAAAAATTCTTAAAGCATTTTAGAATGAAGAAAATTTTTGTTTTAATCGCGGCTCTTGCCATGACAGTCATGGCTTCCGCACAGAATCTCGAGTGGACTGGTCCATTCGGAATGCCGTATGTCGGCGTTAACGGTGGTGCCGTTTCTACTCTCAACGTTGAGAATTTTGACGGGTTTGTCAAGGGCGTACGTCCAGTCGCCGGACTTGAACTCGGAACCTATTTTACTCCCGTATGGGGCGTGTCTGTTGAGGCCCTCGGCTTCTTCAACACTACAACGTCTTGGACGTTGTTCGACGAGAGCGCCGTTCTTGCTAACGGTAAGGTTAATTTCTCAAACCTGCTTGCGGGTTACAAGGGACAGCCCCGCAGAGTTGAAGTTGTTGGCGTTCTCGGTTATGGTTGGGGACACGACTACGTTGCCGGTTCACACGGTCAGTATCGCACAAGCGACGAGCCTGTCATTGTTGACGGTGTTAGCAATGAGGTGATTGGTTGGAACGGTGTCGCAACTGACAAGAACTACACAGTCTATCGTGCCGGTGCAGAACTTAATGTCAATCTTGGTGACGCACGTGCATGGCAGATCAATGTCAAGCCCGGTTACCTTTGGTTCCACAAGGTTGCAGGCAACTATGTCAGCACCCCTGTCTTGACTTCAAAGCGTGACGGCCGTCCTTATCTCGAGCTCGGCGTAACCTACAAGTTCGGCAACCGCAAGGTAAAGTCCCACAATTTCGTGACGAACACTTACGACGCCTATCAGAAGGATTACGACGCACTCAAGAGTCAGTATGACGAACTCGCCAACCGTGAGCCGGAGGTTCGTGAGGTTGTTAAGACTGTCACCGAGACGAAGGAAGTTCCCGTTGAGACTAAGGTTCTTGTCGGTAGCACCATTATCACCTTCAACATCGGTTCTTGCGAACTCACTCCTACGGAGAAGGCAAAGGTAGAGGCATTTGCGAAGTCACTTGACGGTGAAACTCTCGTTAGCGTAACAGGTTCTGCTGACAGCAAGACGGGTACCGAGACACGTAATTTCGCACTCGCTAAGAACCGTGCCAATGTAGTGAAGAACGCACTTGTCGGTTTTGGCGTAGCAGAGGACCGTATTGAGACGGACTACACTCTTGACGCTACTGAAAACGTTCTCACATCAAGAAGTGCCATTGCGAAGTTTAAGTAAACCGCTTTGCCCACAACAGGAAAGCCCGCTTTTGGCGGGCTTTTTTGTATATTTATGACATTATGGGAACTTTACGCAAAACGGAGTGGACGGAGAAGAAGATACAGGACAAGTTGAGAAGGTATTTCATGTCTCCGAGCACCAAGAAATACGAAATCACCAACCTGTTTATCTACGGGTGGGAGTCGGATTATCTTGCCATAACCAAATCGATGGTTGCGTATGAAGTCGAGATTAAGGTAAGCAAGGCTGATTTCAAGAATGACTTCAAAAACAAACAGGACAAGCACCTTCTGTTTGAGGATGGGAACATGATAGGAAAGTTCCCGAAGGGCTCATCGATGCCGAATTACTTTTACTATGCCGTTCCTGACGGGCTTATAGGAGTTGACGAAGTTCCCGACTATGCGGGGCTTCTCTATGTTCAGCCTTGGGGTATCACGTTCGTAAAACAGGCCAAGAAACTAACTGACGAGAAGTTTGATCCGGTGAGGCTGTACCTTGCAGACAAGTTCTACTACAATATGCTGAGCTGGCAGCGTAAGTACGAAGAAGTGATTGACTCAGCCAATGAGATTAAGGAATTGAAACGTCAGTTAAAAGGCGTTAACAAAACATTCAACGATTATGAGGAACTAATCGGAAACAAAGAGTGGGAAATAAGTGATTTAAAAGACGAAATAAAAAGGCTAAAATATGAAATCGAAAGAAGAGATAATCAAGATAGCGAAAGAAATGTGCCCGAGAAATGACAGCGAATGTGCTGTTTTCATCTCAGGATTTGTAAAAGGATGGGAAGAGTGTGAAAAAAAACTTGGATATGGACAGGATAGCGAAACGAATTAGCGACAAATATATGTTGGCAGACTTTGAAAAGTATGCCAAGTACATGAGAGTGTATTGGAAAATAAAGAAAGTCTTTACCTTTGTTCCGAACGTGGTTATAAACACTTACCTTTGTGTGAGGTTTCCGTTCCTTAAGTTTAGCAGCGGCTTTTTTCAGCACACCTGTTGGTATTGGCAGATTGACTACGGGTGGAGAAAGGCGTTCGGCATTCAACTGTGTAAAGAGTTGAAGGACGCGTTGAAAAGGCATGGCTGTCTAAGAACGTATGAGATTACAACCATCAAGGAAAAATACGGTGCATTGACTATCTACGACAATGGTGCGCCTTCGGAGGTTCATGATATACTTGCTAAATACGACTACATTTCTCGTAGGACTTGCATTGAGTGCGGGCGAAGGGCTAAGTACATCACGCAGTCGTGGGAAGAGCCTTATTGCGAGGACTGCATAAAGAAATCCGACGTTCAACAGATACAGCCAATGGAGGCTTACAAAGATTTTGATTGGTATGGGTGGACCAAGTAATTTGGAACACCCATTTTTTATGCGTATATTTGCACTGTTAACATTTTTCTAAAACAACACAAAATGACGAAAAATCTATTGATGAAGGCGGCTTGTTTTATTGCCGCAGCAATGATTTCGGTGGCTACGTTCGCGCAAGTCACCACTTCGAGTGTCAACGGTCGTGTTGTGGACAACAACGGAGAGGCGCTTACCGGCGCCGTCGTGTCCGTGCTCCACAAGCCGTCCGGCTCCGTGTATTACGCCGTCGCCAACAGCAACGGACAGTATACCGTCGAGGGTGTCCGCCCCGGTCAGGACTACGTAATCGAGGTGTCCTTCCTCGGGTGTCAGACTGTCAGGTATGAGGGCGTCGTCCTTTCCCTCGGTGAGACGTACAAACAGGACGTGACACTCGTTTCCGGCGAGGAACTTTCTGAATCCGTCGTCGTTGCTTCCAATTCCAAATTCACTACGGAAAAGACAGGTGCATCCACGAATATTACTTCTCGTGAGATTACTGCCGTTCCAATGATCAACAGAAGCATCACCGACATCGCGAAGATTTCCCCGTATGCCAATGGTATGAGTTTCGCAGGTGGCGACGGACGATCAACGAATTTCACAGTTGACGGCGCCAACTTCAACAATAACTTCGGACTTTCTGACGCACTTCCCGGCGGTGGTAGCCCTATCTCCCTTGATGCGATTGAGGAGGTACAGGTGGTTATCGCTCCTTACGATGTACGTCAGTCGAACTTTATCGGCGGTGGTATCAACGCCATTACCAAGTCGGGTACGAATACGTTCAAGGGAACTGCATACACCTATTTCCAGAATCAGGATACCCGTGGCAACAGGATCAACGGTGAGGACCTTGGTGTCCGCCCTCAGGAGTCAAAGACTGTTTACGGTTTCACTCTCGGCGGCCCAATTATCAAGAACCGCCTATTTTTCTTCGTCAACTACGAGCAGACAAAGGAGCCCGGCCAGGTTATCAAGTATCGTGGCAATCTCGGCGGAGAGCCCAATACGGGCGGTATTTCCCGTACGCTTGTCTCAGACCTTGCAGCCGTTCAGAAGTATATGGCTGACAAGTATGGCTATGACACGGGCTCTTATACCGACTTCCCCGGTGACGAATCCAACAGGAAGATTCTTGCCCGCCTCGATTGGAACATTGCCCCCGGACATCGTGTAGCACTCCGCTATAATCAGACAAACAACACCGCTTGGAACGCGCCTAACGGCAACTCGAGCGATACCGGCTACCGTCTTAACGGCACATATCGTGTAGGCAATCAGTCAATGGCTTTTGCGAACAATATGTACTCTATGCAGAACAATGTCCGCACATGGTCATTCGATTACAATGCTAAGTTCAGCGACAAGGTTTCCAACCAGCTTCTTGCCACATATTCCAATATCGAGGATATCCGTGGCTCAAAGTCCACTCCATTCCCTCATGTCGATATCATCAAGCAGAATGAGAGCGGTGTCTGGCAACCTTACATGTCCCTTGGCTACGAGCTTTTCACTTGGAACAACGGCGTTCATAACAAAATTTACACTGTCAAGGACGACGTTACCATTCTCGCCGGTGCCCACAAGATTGTCGCAGGTGTGAACTACGAGCATCAGTTTGCCAACAACGCTTACATGCGTAACGGTGCGGGTTATTACCGCTATGCTTGGACTGACGAGGCAAACATTATCGACGTTCTTAACGGTACGCCTGAGTCATTCGCCATTACCTATGGTTGGAACGGCAACCTCAACCCTAACGCACAGGTTACCTTCAACCAGATTGGCCTTTATGCACAGGACGAATGGGCGGTATCTCCAAAATTCAAACTCACGTATGGTTTGCGACTTGACGATCTTATTTTCGACGAGAGCGACATCGCAACCAACAAGGCTATCCTCGCCTACGATTTCCGTGATGGCTTGAAGATTGACACCGGACGTTGGCCGAACAACCACGTTCAGGTTTCTCCTCGCGTCGGCTTCGTATGGGACGTGAACGGCGACAAGAGCCTCAAGGTTCGTGGTGGCACGGGGTTGTTCCAGGGCCGCATTCCGCTCGTGTACTTCACCAACATGCCTACTAACGCAGGTATGGTTCAGAACTCTGTTCAGTACAAGTCTAATTGGAAGGACGGGCAACTCGTAAGCAAGAATGATATGCTCACTGCGTTCAATGGCGGTATGATTACCGACGTCAACGAAATGGTTGACAAACTCGGACTGCAGAAGGAACTCAACGAGAGCAATCACGCAGCAGGTAGCACCATGTCAGGCGTGGATCCTAATTTCCACATGCCTCAGATTTGGAAGACTTCTCTTGCCGTCGATTATCAGGTACCTACCAATTTCCCGTTCACCGTCACTGCCGAGGGTATTTTCAACAAGACAGTTTACGGTGTAGTCGTGGACAATATCAACGTCGCCGATTCTGACGGTTGGAGCCGCTTCAACGGTGTTGATAACCGACTTATCTATCCGGCTGACAAGGGACTTATCAATGCAGGAAAGAACGCCCCTTACCTTACCAATACCAATAAGGGCTACGGCTATATCGCCAACGTTACGGTGAATATGGAGCCTGTTCGCGACCTTCGCCTCATGGCTGCTTACACCTTCACCGAGTCCAAGGAGATTTCAGGTCTTCCCGGTTCCGACCCTCTGTCCACATGGCAGGGCCTCTATACCGTGAACGGTCCTAACTTCGCAACCCTTCAGCGTTCTCAATACGTAATGCCACACAAGGTTATCGCCTCCCTCAACTACGATATTCCGTTCGTGCACGGAGGACTTACCGACCTTATGCAGTTCAGTATCTTCTACACAGGGTTCACTCCTTACGGGAATTCATACTGCTACGCAAACGACATTAACGGTGACGGCATCAACAACGACATGATGTTCATCTATGCGAAGGGAAGCGATATCAACTGGGCAAGCAACCCTGAGGAAAGCGCAGCCGCATACGACGCATTTGTCGCTCAGGATAGATACCTCAGGAGCCACAAGGGAGAATATGCCGAGGCTTACGCCGCACGTGCACCTTGGGTGAACCGTTTCGACTTCCGTTGGGCCCACAACTTCAAGTTCAAGACAGGCCGTCAGGAGCATAATTTCCAGCTCTCTCTCGACGCCCTCAACATCGGTAATATGTTCAACTCCAAGTGGGGCGTATACCGTAACAATGCGATTTCCAACAACAATCGTATCCTGAACTATAAGGGCGTCAATGCCAATGGTGAGCCTACCTTCGATTTCGTGAAGAACAACGGCGCATACCTCAATCAGTCTTATGACTACCTTATGAACAGCAGCCAGTGCTGGCAGCTGCAACTCGGGCTGAGGTACATCTTCAACTAGTATCACGCGATCACAGAATGTGCCGGGGGGAAACTCTCGGCACTTTTTGTATATTTGGGTAAATGAGTGTAAACTATGTACGAGGATACTAAAACAACGGCAATAATGAACGAGCAACAAACAGCGGGATTCCTTCACGTCGTACCAATGACGTTCGAAGAGAAAGTGGCTATGTATATGAAATGTAGCAAACTCGAACTTGCGAAAATGCTTGCAGAAAGGGACAGGCTTGGGCTTGACTACGTACCGTGTCATGTTCCGTGCCCATATCAATATCAACAATACCCGCCCATGGATCCAAACAAATACGAAATAACATGCGACGGGGACGCCACCTCAATAAGGAGAAAACAATAATTTGTTTTTTGAAACAAAAACGCCTATATTTGGAAATGTAAGTTTTATTGTTATGCTTAGGAGTGCTTGTGAAAAAATCGCCTGCAAACTTTTTTATGAAGAGTTTGCATTGCCGGACAAACTGATCTATTTCGAGCGTGTTATGGACAGTTGTGAAACGGAAGAACAGCTGAATGCCACAAAAAAATGGGCTGAGGGCGTTCTTAGTGGGATACTTGGCCTTGTTCGCCGAATCACTGAGAAGAAATACGAACTTTCCGAACAGATATGGATTAACGGTAAATTCTTCAGGAACGAGCAAGCGGTGGGAAGATCAATAAGAGATTACTATAATTCCAAACTGAGGCTATTACATGAGACAGAAAAAATCAGAAAGCGTGAATTGGAAAACGCAAACGTGCAGCAAGTGTCAGAACCTGACGAACGTGACGGAGGAATCCAGGAAGGAGCCTAACGTAATGGGAGGCTGTTTCGTGGATGGGCATATCACGTTTACTGACTGCGCCGCCTGCAAACATTTCGACCTGAAAGAAAATGAGACGGATAGTATTTCTTGATATAGATGGCGTTCTCAACCACGAGGCTTGGTACAACAAGACAAAAGGTAAAGAAGGCGATTTAGACCCTGATTCAGTGGCACTGTTGAACCAGCTCAGCGGTGCTGAGATTGTTATATCCTCATCTTGGGGAAACTACGACGGAGAAACGGAACGGAAACTTCATGAAAAGGGGCTTGAACTTCCCGTTGTCGGAGTAACAAAAAAATGGCACTACCAACATGATTGGATTTGTCGCGGTAACGAAATAGAAGCGTGGCTTTTCGAAGAGTTTGGAAATTCTAACAGCAGGTTCAGGGGCAAATGGGGCAACGAAGATTACGAATACGTGATACTTGATGACGACTCCGATATGCTTCTCGAGCAGGCAGATAATTTCATACAAATTGACAGGTGGGTAGGTATTACTCAGGGAACTATTCAGAAGGCCAAACGAATTCTGAGGTATGAGAAGGACGATATTTTGGATTGACGACACCCGAAACCCTTCGTGGAAGTTCAGCGATGACGAGATGCTTAAAGACGATGTAATCTGGATTAAAGATTACAAGACGTTTGCGTGGTATCTGTATCACATGGGAGTTCCCGATGAAATCCATTTCGATCACGACCTCGGGGACGGTGAGAGCGGGTTCGACTGCGCAAAACTTCTCGTCCAATATTGTGAGGATTACGGAGAGAACCTTCCTGAGCATTATTCCTGCCACAGCAGCAATCCAAGCGGGCATGATAACATCATAAGCTATCTCGATTCCTACAAAAAATCGAAGGAAATTTAGTATATTTGCCCTATGATATTTGCAATAGATTTTGACGGAACAGTCGTAAAGCATAAGTACCCTGAAATAGGTGAATCCATAGGCGCGGAGCCCGTGCTCAGGAATCTGGTGAAGAACGGGCACCAAATTGTCCTTAACACCATGAGAGGCCACAAGACGCATGAAGGAAGGGATTTACTTCAAGAAGCGATTGATTGGTTTGGGAAGAACGGAATAGAACTGTACGGAGTAAACGAAACTCCGTTTCAACATACTTGGACAGACTCCACAAAAACGTTCGCCCACATTTATATCGATGACTCCGCTCTCGGTTGCCCTAAAACTGAGGACGAAGAAGGGAATCATTATGCAGATTGGAAAGCGATTGACAATTTGTTCAAGAAAATAGGCATTATAAACACTGTTATAGTATGAGCACCTACACGTACAGGTACATAGAGATATTGGCCGAGCAGATAGACGGAAGCGTATGGAAAGTAAGCGATCTTCCGCCGGCTAAAGAGCACGAAGGGGAGATTTTCAAGATTAACGGATATAATCGCCCTGCCGACGTTGCGCCTTATTACATAGCGAAAGAAAAGCCGGGCCTTACGTTCGACGAGTCCGTTTACGTATGGGAGGCACGTACTAACGTGGAGAAGAAATGGGTTCCCGTAAAATGGTATTCGGTTCTTAACAAGAACAAGGTACTTCTTAACAAGGACCCGAATTGGAAGCCGAAATACGTGGTTACGAAGGACGGAATGCTCTTGCAAGAGAACTTCCTTTGGGCAAACAACGGCGGATGCGTCAGGGACGATTATATCTCTACCCGTGGTTGGAGGGAAAGCAAGGTAGCCGGAAGGGGTTTGCCTTCTGACGTAAGCGAAGAAGTCAAAAATGACATCGCCTCCGATTATCACTACGACATGACGTGGGTGACTGTCAGCGAATGGGAAGAGATATTAGAGGCGAGAAAGAAAGAGTTTGAATCTGAAGTGTACAAGAGATACGCTAAGGAAGACAAACGTGAGGTGATGGCGAAACTCGACGAGATATTCAAGGCGATAAAGGATCCTAACTATACCCCCAAAAAGAAGAAAAAGTCGGATGAGGACGCTCCTGATTGGGAAGAGACTGTCGAATATCTTTTTGAGGAAGAAATCTGGGATTTGTTCTTAATCCACATGGAGATAGACAGGGCTGAGTTCATCCTTAACGAGTTCGCCGATTCTTACGCCTACAGCGAAGCACGAATAATTTATTATCTTGCTTAATATGAAAATAGTTAATAAAGAGGATGTACTTGAATTGTACAACCAACTTCTTCCGTGGGAACAGGAAGATTTAAGGGCCATAATGGGATACAACCTGAATGAAATGTCCCAAGAAGAAATTATTAAGGAGTTTGGTATCAATCCGTTAGAGTTTGTCGACGAGGGCGACGTAATTGACTGTTTCGGAAGCACACTTCTTAAAGAATACCAGGATTACGAAATCCTTGACGAACTGGATAGCCGTTTGTATCGTATTGACAGTTCTTGTCTCATAGACGCATTGTATAACAAGCGTGAAAGTTGCAGGGATTCGAAGAAAGCTTTCGATGAGGAAGAGATTAGGCGTCTTGAAAAGTTCGTAAAGATGCTAAAAGGCGAAAGCGAAGATACAAATGAGGAGATTCTTGGAACCACGGCTGTTATCAGGGACGACGACGGAGACATACAGGACGGAACCTATGAATCGTGGCTAACGCTACATAACACTGAGTTCAATCTGCCTTCGGATACGAAGTTCAAGGAAGGAGATAAAGTTGAAATATTTGCAAGAAAAACGAAATAACTAAGTTTAAAATTAAAATGCTTTGAACATTGCAATAGTTGGAACAGGGTATGTTGGGCTCGTAACAGGAGCCTGTTTCGCTAAAATGGGCCACAACGTGTGGTGTGTTGACATCGATAAAAACAAGATTGAGGGTTTGAAATGCGGTATCATTCCGATATACGAGCCTGGTCTTGAAGAGATTGTCAGAACGAATTATCAGTGCGGGAGGCTCAAGTTTGTTACCGACTTATCAGAGTGCATATCCGAGGTGAATTTCATCTTCTCGGCGGTAGGCACACCTCCCAATGAAGACGGCTCCGCTGACTTGAAGTACGTTCTCGCTGTTGCGAAAAGGGTTGGAGAGTTGGCAGGTGAGTTCCCGGTTAAGGATGTTATATTCGTAACCAAGTCCACAGTTCCTGTCGGAACCGCAGAAAAGGTAAAAAACGTACTTTATTCCGAGATAGAAAAACACCACAAGCCGATTTCTATTCATGTCGCTTCTAACCCTGAGTTCTTGAAGGAAGGAAGTGCTGTCAACGACTTTATGAAGCCCGACAGGATTGTGGTTGGCGTTGAGTACGAAAGCGATAAGGAGCAGTTCGAATACCTATACAAGCCGTTCGTGGTTGACAATCCCGGCAAACTAATCTTCACCGATGTACCGAGTGCGGAAATGATTAAGTATGCAGCCAACTCAATGCTTGCTACGAGAATCAGTTTCATGAACGAGATTGCCAATCTCTGCGATAAGGTTGGTGCTAACATCGACAGCGTTAGAATGGGTATCGGCACGGATACGAGGATAGGAAAGAAGTTCCTGTACGCAGGTTGCGGATACGGTGGCAGCTGTTTCCCTAAGGACGTTAAAGCCCTTATCAAAACAGGTATGGAGAACGGGGAAGACATGCTTCTTCTGAACGCAGTTGAAAAAGTTAACCGTGAACAGAAATCCTTGCCTCTTGTTAAGACAAGGGAAGAACTCGAAGGGTTCACCGGAAAGAAAATCCTTGTATGGGGGCTTGCGTTCAAGCCTGAGACAGACGACATACGAGAGGCGCCGTCGCTTACGGTACTTGAAAGCCTGGCTCTTGAATCCGCTACTGTGTATGCCTATGATCCGGTAGCAAAAGTGAATACGAACGTGTATTTCACCAGGCGTTTCGGCAACGCGCATTATGCGCTCAAGAACATAAACTACATTTCAGATAAGTTCGATTGCGACGATTGCGACGCTATTATCTTGCTTACGGAATGGAATGAGTTCAGGGATATTGATTGGGACTACGTGAAAGAAAAGTTCCCGAGTTGCAAGGTAGTATTCGACGGAAGGAACATCTACGACAGGAAGGAAGTCGAAAAACACGGTTTCAAATACTTCGGAATAGGAAAATAGGAGCGGAAACGCCCCTATTTTTTTGCTCATTTGCGAGAAAATGTTATATTTGCAAAAAGAAGTGAAATGTACGTAGACGAGAAAAAATATTGGCGGTATAAAACTGCCGACGCATTTGATTCTGACGAAGACGAGTCAGGTTATATTCATTCATTTTTATCGAGACCAAGCATGGCAACTTTTAGAAACACAAAATCCACGGTAAAGCAAGTAGCCAAACCTACGCTCAATAGAAAGCAGGAGCGTGATATGTTGGCAGAAAAGCAGGAACAAGAATGGGAACTCCACCATCCCAAAGCCCCCTCGAGGATAGACGCAGCCAACGTAGCGGCTTCGCTTGAACGGCAGCAAAAGGAAATTCGTGACATGGCTACGGCAACCGAGCCGAAAATTCTGTCCAGAGCCGATGAGACGGAATTGAAAGATATCGTTGACAAAAAAGCAAGCGACAGTTTCGCCGATACCATTGCGTCCTTGATCGATAAGAACCTTCTTTCAGCCGGTTCCGTCATCAAGAGAAAGACTACGTTGGAACTTGTCAAGTTCGCTTTCAAACTTGGTATGAAGTACGCAAAAGAAGGCGAGTCAATCACCAAATACATCAAGAAATGATAGTTGACAATTTTGACAGAATACGAAAACATCTCCGTTTCGACGCAGACAACGATTCGGATTGGTTCTACCATCTCCAAATCATAATCAGGCGTAAGGACGACGGTGTTACAATCAAGAAGAACTGCAAGACAGTTCGTTCATACTACATACGCAGTATTCAGTACTATGACGACCATATCGAGCAAATCAAAGATATGTGCCGTATGTTCCACGCACGAGCCTATATCCGCCTCAATCCCTCATCTTGGAAGAAGTGCGTCCTTATGGCGTTCGGAGAACTTGCCACGTACCTCAGGAGCAATCAGTGCAGCAGTCTCAGAAAACTCACTGACGAGCTGGCCGGTAAGTACAACGCTGACGGTATCGAGAAGACGTGGATAATCGACATCGACACCAAGGACAAGGGCGTTCTTCTGGATGCCGTGAACCTTGCCGACAGGTGTCTCCCTGTTGGGCACAAGATAATCGACTGTATCCCGACCAAGAACGGCTATCACCTCATTTCGAAGCCGTTCAACCTGAAACAGTTCAAGGAGACTTGGGAGGAAGAGTCTGTCGAGGTGGTGCCTGACGTACATAAAAACAATCCTACACTCCTTTATTACGAAGACGATGACGCTCAATGAAATTTACAACGATTTCCTTAACGGAAAGCCTATCAGAAGGGCAGCCTGGGGCAACGAACATCTGTATATCGTAACATCCAACAAAGGCGATACAATCCGCATGTACCACGAGGAAGGCGGTAAGAAAACTTTTCTCAAAGTCTTCTCTTACACTGAAAGGTTTTTCACGTTTGAGGACGTTGAACCAACAACACGAGATTGGCATTTTTATAACGAAAAAAAAGATGAAATTTCAGATTAAAGTATACTATACCACTGGCGATTCTTTCGGAACCACCAATGAGTATGAAATTCTCGATTACGAGTGGGACAATGACGAAATTGCATCCGAAAACGCAAAGGCTATCATTGAGCATTATGAAGCCTATGCTTGCGAAAACAGCAAATGGACGGCAAAAAGCAAAAAAGAAATCGGGGACTACACAGAGAAATGGTGGTATGTTAAACCATACGGGGCTGACAAATACGTTTATCCGACAATCGACCCTTCAATGAATTTGAAGTTGAACGACGGAACCCTGGCGCTTTACCGCTGTCCTTGGTGCGGATATTTCGAGAGCCTTACCTCTGCTGAGGTAGTGATCAAAGAAATGAAATACTATCCCAACTGATCAATTTGGGATTTACAAGATTTTTGGCTATATTTGCAAACAGAAAAACCTTAACACTTTTTATAACTAATTTTTAACAACAATGGATCCAATCCTTTCTAAAGTCCTCATTGGACTGGCTGTGCTTCTCGCACTCACAGTGGTTCTCGTTCTGATGTACGTCAAGGCCCCGCCTAGCGTCGCTTACATTCTCTCCGGTGTCCGCAAGGAACCTCGTGTCCTCATTGGACGTGGTGGTTTCAAGGTGCCGTTCTTCGAACGTCTCGATAAGGTGTTCCTCGGACAGGTCACTGTGGACGTGAAAACGAACAAGTCCGTCCCTACCAGAGACTTCATCAATGTCAACGTAGACGCCGTAACGAAGGTCCGCGTCAATCCTTCAGCGGAAGGAACCCGTCTCGCCGCAAAGAACTTCCTCAATATGAACGAGGATCAGATTGCTCAGCAGATTCAGGACTCCCTTGAAGGTAACATGCGTGAGTGTATCGGTTCCCTGTCCCTCGAGGCTATCAACACCGACCGTGACGCATTCTCCGATCAGATTCAGGCAAAGGCTACGCCGGATATGGCGAAACTCGGCCTCGAAATCCTGTCCTGCAACATCCAGAACGTCACCGACGACAACAACCTCATCCGCGACCTCGGTGCGGACAACACCTTCTCCATCAAGAAGAACGCCGCTATCACCAAGGCGAATGCCGAGCGAGACATCGCTATCGCCGAGTCCGAGGCGAAGAAGGCGGCCAACGACGTCCGTGTCAAGGCCGAAACCGAAATCGCCGAGCGCAACAACGAGCTCGAAATCAAGAAGGCTGACCTGAAAGCCGCCAGTGACACCAAGAAGGCCGCTGCCGACGCTGCCTATGAGATTCAGAAACAGGAACAGCAGAAGACCATCAACACCCGCACCGTGGACGCCCAGATCGAGAAGACCGAGCGTGAGCAGATTCTCACTGAGAAGCAGATTCAGATCGAGAAGAACCGCCTCACCGCCGAGATCAACGCTCAGGCTGACGCCGACAAGTACCAGAAGCAGGTGAGTTCCGACGCGAACAAGTATCAGGTTCAGGTGAACGCTGAGGCTGAACTCGAGCAGAAGAAGCGTCAGGCCGAAGCGGAGGCTTATCAGGCCGAGCAGAAGGCGAAGGCTATCAAGGCTACCGCTGACGCGGCCAAGTACGCCGCCCTGCAGGAGGCTGCGGGTATCGAGGCCAAGGGTAAGGCCGAGGCTGCTGCGAAGCAGGCTGTCCTCGAAGCGGAGGCCGCGGGTATCCAGGCCAAGGGTCTCGCCGAGGCTCAGGCTATGGAGAAGAAGGCTGACGCGTACGAGAAGTACGGACAGGTGGCTGTCATCGATATCATCGCTAAGATGTACAAGGATGTCCTGCCTGAAATGGCGAAGAACGTCGCCGAGCCTATGTCCAAGATTGGTGGTATCACCATCTACGGCACCGACGGCAAAGAGGCTGCGGGCGTGAGCGGAAATGTCCCCGTGGTGCTCGGGCAGGCTCTCGACACCGTGAAGAGCGCCACCGGCATCGACCTCAAAAACCTTGTTGATGCCCACGGCAAGACCGCGAAGACCGACAAGAACATCAAGATTGACGGCAACGTCGCCGGTCTTGAAAAGGTGGCTGACGCCGAAATCCCTACGGTGTAACCCAACACCAAACCAATGCAGAAATCCCCGCTTAACGGCGGGGATTTTTGTATATTTGTGCTATGAAACCGAGAATTAAATGGAGAAATTTCAAGATCTGGATTAAGGATCAGTTCAAGAGGAAGACGTGGTTTAGAAACTTCTTCATTACGGGCAATGCTTGGGGCGGGTTCAGTATCAATTCGCATATCAACCAACACACCGGCCAGCCCAAGATAACCTACAACCATTTTGAGTCCGCACAAAAGGCTGCTGAGAAGATGGGAAAGAAGCACAACACCCATTTTAGTATCTACAAATGCCTCTACTGTGACGGATATCATATTGGTAAGAACAGGGATAATAAAACCGAATACGATAAAAATGGGAGTTAAAATAGACATAGACACACTAACCGGCGAAATACAAATCGAAAGAGACAACACCGGCGGTATGGATTTTTACATACCGCCAAAAGAGTCTTGCATAAACTGTGAGCATTTTGGTTGGTGGGACGGTGATTATTGCTGTGTCCTTAAATTTCGGGTACTGTGCGACAGTCCGAACGGAGAGTTTACCGACGATATCCTGAAAAACTTGAAAACTCCAAAAACGTGCAACAGTTATATTCAGGCTAACGCTAAGCACGCAGAACTATATGAAGAACCATTCTTGAAATTCCTTGAACAAAAACAATGTGGTACGCAACTTGTGTAGTATGTGCGGCGCTCCTTGCTTGGGGGCTCGCATATTGTGGGAAAAATATCGCAATCGGACTTGGTATGCTTGCTAAGGCGATGCACGAGAACAAAAAAAAGTGAGGGACGGTTCATCACCCGTCCCCCTGCGCAGTCCCGAACAATGGTAGCGAAATTCCTTGTCTTTCCGGCCCTGCGGTTATATGCTATTATATCCAAACTCTACAATAAATACCGGCTGATTTCGTATATTTGATATGTTTCCAAATAACACTATGGCAAAAATAGAACAACTTCACCACGGCTATCGCCTAATAATCGACAGGTTTTCCGATAACGCCGGAATACCTCACAGCGACATGTACAGGGTAAGCACTTTCAATGACGAGAACCATTATCACGATGAACTGTCATTCACTGAGGATCAATGGGCTGAGTTGAAGCGATTTGTCCTTGAAGGGACCGATGGCGTAGTTGCAAAGCCCTTCTATAACGAGGAAATCGAGAACGAGTTCAAGCCACGTTTCGGCGGTGCGAACCCAAAGTACATTGATTTCTACCGTGCAGGGTGGAATGCGGCATTTGAATACGTAAACGAAAAGATACGGAAGGCAAAGGTATGAGTGGTGGGCATTTCGACTACGATCAGTACAGGCTCGGATACATAAGCGACAGTATCAAAGAGGTTATCCTGAACAACAACATACAGCCGGAATATTGGTACGGCGAATGGAACGGGCAAGTGTACAATGACAAGACGATAGAGGAGTTCAAAAAGGCTATCGCCTTCCTTGACATCGCCCTATGCTACGCCCAGCGTGTAGACTGGCTCCTGTCAGGAGATGACGGAGAAGACAACTTCATAACAAGGCTCGAAGACGAGTTGAACAAGTTGAAACAAGCCGACGAGTACGGCTATGTGGGTAAAATTTTGGAATCAAAAATTTAATCACTATATTTGCAATGTTAGAAAAACTTAAAGCGTACATCGACATGAAAAAGACACGCAAGAACCTCAACCTCCAAAAAGAGGAGTTCCGTGGCACCCTGAAGCAGATTATGAAGGTCCGTGGCCTTCGCACTATCTCCCTGAGCAACTACAATGCTTGGAAGGGGAACACCCAGGACGTCCTCGAAGGCATCCACTCCGTCAAGCTCGACATCATGAGCGGCTATCTCAACATCTACGGCTACGGCACACTCAGCAAGACCGGCAAGTTCGCCTGCAGCGACGTGGCTATCGAGAACGCCTCCGCCGAAACCTACCGCGACGTTTACCGTCAGGTAATCAACATCCTCAACGACGAGACTTCTATTCCGGGCAAGGTCCGCAGGAACATTCTCGTTCGCGTCGCCCGATAGGAACAGCGAGACGCTGATTTACAAACGCCCTTCACGGGGCGTTTTGTTTTTTCATATATTCACCTTATCTTTGCATAAACTTTAATGTGCTGAATATATGAAAACTTTTTTGACTTTTGTGGCAGCGTTCGCTATTGCGTCGTTTGCGTATTCCAACAGAGAGTACAAGTTCGAAACGGAAACCATACCGGAGGCTGAGGAAATAGCCGAAGTGATTACCCCTGAGATTGAGACGGTTCTCAACGAATGGGACCTTTTCATTGAGGCAGTCATTTGGAAGGAGAGCAGGGGCGCCGAGGATTGTATCGGCGACAGCGGTAAAGCCGTCGGCGTGCTTCAGATTCACCCCATTATGGTTCGTGAAGCCAACCGTATCCTCGCCATGAACAACGCTCCGGAGGAAAAGTTGTATACTTACAATGATCGGTACAGCCGAGAGAAATCAATCGAAATCTTCAAGATAGTTCAGGACTACCACAACAAGTCCCATGATTTTGATCGTGCGTTGCAGATCTGGAACCATAACCATCCTATGTCGTACAAGACGGATATTATGACCAAATACAAGGAACTCAAAGGATAACGTAATATGGCAAAAACATTTACACTCGACGCATTCAAGGAAGCCGTCAAGACTGACTTGGATTTTCGTGACGGGCTCGCCGGTACATCGGACAGCATTGACTTTGACAACGGCAGCGCCATTATCCACAAGGAAAACGTGAACAGATACCTCGAAAAATATATGTGCAAAAACGAACGTGACTTGGAGGACACGCTCTGGTACGGCTACGGGGTATACGTTAAAATTGTGTAACGCATGAAGATACTTGTAACAGGGGCAGCAGGATTCATAGGCTCAAAACTCATGTACTCTCTACGGGAACGTGGGGACGAAGTTATCGGCATTGACAATTTCAATGACTATTATGACGTTCGCCTCAAAGAAGCCCGTGTGAGTGCGATGAAGTTGGATGTCCGTAAAATGGACATTACTAACAAGTACGTCTTGGATTCGCTGTTCGCTTCCGAGAAGTTTGACAAGGTTGTAAATCTTGCTGCGCAAGCGGGGGTTCGGTACAGCATCACCAACCCCTACGTGTATCTGCATAGCAACCTTGTTGGATTCATGAACATTCTTGAAGCCTGCCGTAACTACGGAGTGAAGCATCTTGTCTTTGCGTCTTCTTCGAGTGTTTATGGAATGAACAATACTGTTCCATACAACGAAGACGACAAGGCTGACAGTCCTGTCTCTCTGTACGCAGCCACAAAAAAGTCCAACGAACTTATGGCTCACAGTTATTGCAAACTTTACGGAATCGCAATGACCGGGCTTAGGTATTTCACGGTGTATGGCCCGTGGGGGCGCCCTGATATGGCACCTATGCTGTTTGCGAAAGCAATATCAAATGGCGATACTATCAAGGTGTTTAATCACGGAGACATGATACGTGATTTCACGTACATTGACGACATTGTTAACGGCACGATAGCCTGTCTTGATCACGAGCCTACCCCGAACAAGGACGGAATTAAATACCGTATCTATAACATTGGATGCTCTCATCCGGTTAAGTTAATGGATTTTATCTCAGAGATGGAGCAGGCTCTCGGAACCGAGGCTAAGAAAGAGTTCCTTCCAATGCAACCGGGCGACGTGTATCAGACAAACGCCGACACGACGAAAATAGAAACCGAAGTGGGATACAAACCATCGGTGCAGTTGCACGATGGAATAGCGAGTTTTATCGAGTGGTATCGGAGCGATTTGAACCCTCTGAACGAAAAAAAACGGGGCAGTTAGACTGCTCCGTTTTGTATATTAAGTATTGCGTTCATGTGAATTCGTGCGATAGCCTCACGCCCTTCTTCTGATTGCAGGAACTTAACTTCGTCCTTGTTATCGTAGAACAGGTTTTCCGTCAATATTGCAGGGCACCTTGTTTTCACGAGAACCGTAAAGTTTTCTTCCCAAGAGAACTTGTGGCTTGAATATTTTCTGATAGTCATTCCGTATGGCTCGAGGACTTTCTTCGCCTCTCGCATAAACATTTCCGCATATACGTCTGATTCCGTTTCACCCTTTGAAGTGTAGCAGCACCAGCCCCTTCCATTCATCCACTCTTTACCGTTGCCTGCGGCGTTAGCGTGTATTGACAGGAATATGCAGTTCTCAACCCCGTATAGGTTGCACAGTTTGTTTGCCCTCGACGCCCTTGTGGACAGGGATACATCCACGTCTTTCTCAGGAACTATAATTTCGAACTTCATTCCCCAATCGTCCAACTTATCGCAAAGCCTTCTGACGATATCCCTGTTGAATTCGTATTCGAAGAACTGAGGTATTTCTTTGTCCAGAGGGCTCCTCTTGCCGGGCGTGGTTGAAGCGTGCCCGTTATCAAGGAGTATGACGTACTTCCAATTCTTGTGTTCAGGAACGGGGTCGTTATTGGGCTCATTTATGGGCTCATCATTGGGCTCATTTATGGGCTCATCTACCTGAGTGTCGTTGCCTTCGTTAACAGGCTCTTCGATTATGGCGATGTTAGTATCCGTACTTCCTGCAGTATCGGGTGTTTCAACGTTTTCGTCGTTCTTTTTAAAGAGGGAAGCAAACCATTGTTTCAACATTTCTATCAATTTTTTCATACCCATAAATAGTTTTTGCTACCCTGTTTTCTATGTATATTTGTAAAAATATTGAGTAATGACTAAGTTCAAGGACTCTTACCCTGAGGTGTACTCCACCGTCAAGGTAACAAAAGACAATGTGCATTTCACGCACGGATATTTGGTGTACGATGATAAAACTGAACGCAAGGTATTCATTGACGTAAAGTCTCCTCTCGAAGCGTTTGAAATAAACGGCGAATGGGAATGGGAACGTGTTTCATGAACGCCGCCCCCGGTATTTATAATAAACGTGAATTTTATGAAAAACGGACTCATTAAATTTGTTATTTCACTCGTCGTCGGTATGTGCGTATGCTCATGCGGGCTGTTCAAGTGTTTCAACAAACAGCAACAGCAAACCGATGCAAACCTCGGCACACCCGCAATGTACGGATACACGATGACGATAACCAACCACCAGCTCGACTCAATCTGTTTGGTTGACGCCCTGTCAAGGGATCTGGACGATTGGCTTTCTACCGTTTACGTTGATAACGAGACGGGTGCCACTATCAACAGATACGCTTTCATTAAGACGCTTGAGGATGACGACGAACTTATCTATATCCTCACCCCTGTTGATACGCTTTACAAAATAACAAAGAGAATAGTAAAGCCAGAGGAGGAATAATATATGGTAGTACTTGGTTATAGGGCGTCTGAATTTGACGGAAGTGAGCATATCTTCTCAGTAAACGAAAGCAAGCCACTCCCAAATAAATATTCATACAAGCAGTTCCTCCCAAGGATTTTGGATCAGGGATCACGCCCAATTTGTGTTCCTTGCAGTGTATCCGCATTCCTCAATTGGAGAGAGAACCTTGAAACCGGCAGCAAGAGCAACAACGGAATAGACTATGAGGAAATATATTCTTGCAAGGAAACGCAGGAAGAGGGAATGACGTTCAAGGAAGCGTTCGCATACCTTCGTCACCACGGCGTATCCTCAAAGAAAGGCAACCTGAAAATCGGTGAATATTCGTTGGTGAGGTCCAATATGCTGTTGAGGTACGCATTGGTTATGAACGGCCCTTGCGTTGGTGCTCTGCCCGTGTACAACAGCAGCCCTGAGTTTTGGAAACCGCTCCCGGGAGATAGCCTGCAAGGTTATCACGCAATTTCCATTGTCGGATATGATGAGGAAGGCTTCATTATCAGGAACAGTTGGGGAACTTCTTTCGGAGACAAAGGTTACACGAAGATAAAAAACGAAGATTTCAGGAAGATGATGGAAATCTGGACAATAATCAATTAAAAAAGAAACCCGCCGAAAAAGGCGGGTTTTTTGTGAAAGAGTGTTTTGGTTTTTTTAAGTAAATTGTATTCTAATGGACGTAATGGTTACATTTTGTGTAAGTGTCCATTCGAAATCATACGTGAAACTCCCCATATCCGCATTAAATGACATTTGCTTTGCAGAAAGGCCTGCACTAGCTGGCATAGGTGTTACTGTAACGGTGAACACCTGATAAGGGTCTGCAGTAAAATACCATTCAAGCCCAACGATGAATTTTTCTTGATTTGACAACGAAGTATTATGGGTTTGGAATGATAGATATGAAGTTCCTCCGTTCGATACTTGTTGGTTGCTATATGAGGAAACCAAGTCAAGGGTGGAATTATTGAAGTTGTTATGCCCTTGTACATCGCAATACATAATATACAAATATCCACTCGATACCAACGGAACATTATTGTTAACTCGCATTTCGCTAAAACTACCAACATTTATTGTATATCCTGAATCCGTTGCAGGTTGAGAAGTGTAATAAGTTTGAAATCCGCTTTCCCATGCAGAAGAAAATCCTAAACAATAATTGACTGCATATCTGCTGCCCATTGCGGTTGTTCCCCATTGAGTCGTGCCTGTCCCATAAAACATGGAATATGTTGAAAGCTTTTGCGCAGAACAAAGTTCTGAATCTTCATAAGACGTGTAGGCCTCGACATCGTTACTTATCCAGTTTGAAGTACTATTCGTTTTTCTGTCGTTCCATAAATCATAAATTTGGGCTTCGGTTGGATATCTTGTACCAAACGAACCGCCTATACTCAATGTTGCTGCAGATGTCGCCGTAGAGCCCGTTAAAATTTGGCAAGTTCTCACTGTTGACACGCCATTTACTTGAAGCGTTCTAACCGCAATGTACGGGTTGTTCATTGGGGAATATACCCAGAAAGTCGTCGCCGAAGCCCTACTTCTTATAACCCATTTATTAGTTGTTGCGTTGCTTAAATTAGTTGATGCGATGGCGGCAGTTGATCCTGTCGCTACAAGGTACAACGCCACACCATCTCCGAGATACATAAAATTTTGTCCTGGTGTTCCCAACGATAATTTAAAACAAGGATATGCCATTATATTTTGTATGTTATTTCTTTATAAATACCTTTTATCATCTAATTTCAGCATTTAAAATACCCCATACACATTACAGCAACGTGTTTTTCTTACTTATTGGCCATCAGAATTTTTGTATATTTGTGCCACTATGGAATCTATCGTTTGCACAATAAATTTGGTACAATACCACGACCCGGAAAGCGGATTTTCAATCATTAAGGCAATCCCCGAAGGATCACTTGGTATCATAACAGTCCGTATTAAAATGCTTGAGCCTACGCCCGGTATGACAATCAAAGCCGAAGGTGAATGGGAGAAGTCAAAATACGGACTACAATTTGTTGCAAGCGAATGGGAAGAGGAGTTGCCTAAGTCGTTAATCGGTATCGAGGGGTATCTATCCAGCGGTATGATAAAGGGCATTGGCCCGATTTACGCTAAGAAGATAGTTCAGACGTTCGGAACAGACAGTTTCAAGATTCTCGACGAAGCCCCCGAAAGGCTGAAAGAGGTTCCCGGTATCGGAGACAAGCGGGCGACTGAGATTGCTGAGTCGTGGGTTAAGCAACAGGCAATCCGAAACCTTATGATATTCCTTAAACATTACAATATCGGCACAAGGCTTATCATTAAGATATATCGGATGTTTGGCGATGAGGCGATAGGCATTATAAAAGATAATCCGTACAGGCTCACCCAAATTGAGGGTATTGGCTTCAAAACCGCAGATAACATCGCCTTGAACGTCGGTATAGAAATGGACGATCCGAAGCGTGTGAAAGCCGGAATCATGTACAAGATGGCTGAAATGTGCGAGGACGGAGACACCTATTGCAGGCTTGACGATGTTACGAGGCACACGGGCGTTATGTTGGAGATTGATGACGAGGTGGTTGAGGACAACGTACGTGCAATGCTTGAGGAAGGTACTCTTGTTGAGGACAGGTTTGACTGCATATATCTCAAATATCTATACGATGCCGAGGTGAACGTGTCGGACAAACTGAAGTCTCTTGCTACGTATTGTCCAATGACCAGGTTCTCCAAGATAACCGCAGAAGAATTGGAGGCAAAGACGGGCTACCATTACGAGGGGAACCAATTGAAGGCTATTGAAACCGCTCTCGAAAAAAACGTTATGATTCTTACAGGCGGTCCGGGCACGGGAAAGACAACCGTAATCAAGGGCATTATCGAACTCCTGTCTTCAATGGGGCTCTCTATAATGTGCGCGGCTCCGACGGGAAAGGCAGCAAAGAGAATGAGCGAACTCACCGGCCGGCAAGCAAGCACCATACACAGGCTGTTGGAATACAACCCTGCGTTGGGCTGTACGTACGGACAATATAACCCACTTCCCGGCGACGTGCTAATCGTGGATGAAATGAGTATGGTTAACCTTATGCTCATGGATACGTTGGTAAGGGCGATACCACGGAGAATGAAGTTTATTATGGTGGGCGACATAGACCAGCTGCCATGTATAGGCTCAGGCAACGTTCTCAGGGATTGCATTGATTCTGGCGTGTTGCCCGTAGTGAAACTTGATAAGATATTCCGTCAGGCGGAAGGCTCAAATATAATATGGAACGCCCATAACGTAAAGGACGGGTACGACATTGTGGTAAGCAACAAGCCGGATTCAGACTTCTTCTTCCTGAAAAGGGATGATGACATATTGGCTGAGACTGTTGATCTTGTGGTAAACAGGCTTCCTGCCAAATATAACTGCAAACCGGTTGATATCCAAGTTCTTACGCCCATGAAGAAATGCTCGGTAGGCGTTGACAGCCTGAACGTGGAGTTGCAGAAAGCAATCAATCCGGTTGGTACGGAAGTTAAATACGGTAAGCATGTGTTCCGTGTCGGAGACAAGGTGATACAGACGGTGAACAACTACGATAAGGAAGTGTTCAACGGCGACAGTGGATTCATTGACAGCATATATCTCGAGCAGAAGATAGTGTACGTAAGGTTCGATGAAAGAGTTGTCGAATACACGTATCCTGACTTGGAGGAACTGTCTCTCGCCTATGCAATGACGATACATAAGTCGCAGGGCTCCGAGTATCCAATCGTCGTAATACCAATCACTTACGCCAATAAGATAATGATGCAGCGTAACCTTATTTACACTGCGATAACAAGGGCTAAAAACATTTGCGTTATAATCGGACAGAGGCGTATGATTGATATTGGGATAGCGAACGCCGTGTCGTATAAGCGAAAGACGCTACTGAAAGAAAGGCTTCGTACTTCTGAGGGTATGCCTGAGGAAGAGAAGATGGAAGCCCAGCCTACAATGCCCGATGTTCACCAAATTGCCGATGTTCACTATTTGTGAACATCGGTTTTTTAGTGAACATGATTTGGAAATTCCGAATTTTATTCTTATATTTGCATTGATAAAGACAATTAGTTATGATGACACCCACTACGCTCATTCTTTACAAATGCAGCAACCCTTCTTGGGGAGAGATGCTTATCGAGACGGACGAACATTTCCCGACTTCTGAGCGGGCTCTCGAAATCTATAAATCGTATCTTGTGGAAACTCCGCTTGGGAAAAGCCGCCCTTCCCTGATTGACGCGTCGGTTGTTGAGGAACAGCCGAAAGTGATTTTCGGTGTCATGCTCAACGAAGAAAAAGTTATGAAACTCATTTAGTTATGAAGGCACCAATCAGATTTGTCAAGGTAGGAAAGAAGAAGATTCAGGTATGGTTCGATAACTTCGAGTACTATCAGCCGAACGACCATATTTGCGGAGACTGCGGTATTCGTGCGGTGTCTAAGGCATTGAACTGCACTTGGAAAGAATCTCTCGCCAAACTGTACGAAAGCGCCCTGAAACTGCAGGAGGCACCGGAATCGAGAGAGTGCATAAGCGACGTGCTTACTTCGAACGGTTTCGTATGGATTCCTACGAGCCCCAAGAAAGGCGAGAAGCGCCCCACCGTGTCCGGCTTTATGAAGTCCCATCAGAAAGGTACGTACGTGTTCAACGTATCGAGCCACGTCGTGTGCGGCGCTGACGGAAAATACTACGATATTTGGGACAGCGGTTCAAAATCTTTGTACGGATATTGGGCTAAAGAATAGCCGCCCTGATATTTATAGGGAAATACGGCTATTATGGCAAATACGATAAAAGTCAAAGAATCAGATATAAAAAACGCTATTCATGAGGCTGTGTTCGGCTTGGACGGCGGCGATTTGGAAGGCTTGGGACTTAGGAACCCTGCCGACGAATATACCGTAAACTATACCGAACTCGCTGAGAAATGCGAATCGCTCAGGGAATACCTGCAATCGTTCAAAACATACATAGACGGTGTTGAGGAAGATGCCGAAAACGGCGTTGAAAAGCAGGATGGTGTGCACACGGTTGCCACAATGAGGAGCTATTGGTCCGACGACCCTGACGACAAAGATCTTGCTGACATTTTGAAAGAACTCAGCTGGAACCTCTACAAAATCGAAAGTTCATTAACGGAAACCGCAAGCCAGGCACAGCATATGGCTCAGTGGCAAGCCAGAATGAACTCAAGACGATAAATTCTCACACTATGACATACGAGGAAAAAGTCCTGGGAGAGACAATTTCCAAATTGGAAACACATCTCCTGCCCAATTATGGGGACAAGTTTGATCCTGAGACACGTAAGAACGTGAAGAAAATGCTGAAAAAAATGTACGACATGGCATTTGATAAAGGCAAACAATGGATTGAAAGAGCACGTAAATAATTTGGCAACCGCAAGATTTTGAAGTCTTGCGGTTTTTTGTTATATTTGCTATATGGAGAAAGAATTAGATTGGAACTACGCATCGGGAGTTCAGAAAGAAGCCCTCGACAAGATTGACTTCCTGCCGTATATCGAGAAATACAAGGGTAAAAAACTTTGGAGTTTGATATCGGCAGTACAGGACGATTACGACAACACCGAACCAACCAACAACGAAGTTCTTGAAGGGTGTACTTTCAATTGGTTCGATGAAAGCGAAATCGTTGATTACCTCGAAAAGAGGTATCCCGATAAGTTCAGGACGCAAGAGGTATCATATAATGTGATATGCTAATCCGAAATTAGTTGTATATTTGTGAAAATTACAACTATGGCAGAAACACACGAAACAAAAGAAGCAAGAATTCGTATAGAGCGTTCTAACAAAGAACCCTTGCCGTTTGGAGAAGGCGAAGAAAACACATACATAAAGAATCTCGAAATATTGGCCGTCCTGTCCGATATTGTTCGGAAGCATCCGGATTTGAGGTTTGAACTGATCCTTGATCGATACATATACACGAGGAGTGCAAATCCTGAGCACTATCCAACGTCAACAGAAACACTGAAAACGTTGGAAACCGGATATGACATTCTTGGGTAGGAGATGGAAGACAAGATTAAGATAGCATTCATAGGGGCAACCGAAGAAGAGCTCATTAAACTGAGGCAGATTGCTGATAAGCTGCCGAACAACACATACTATTACGTTGTAAAGTCAGGGGTAGGTAAAGTTAATGCCGCCATAACAACGCAGTTGGTAATAGAAGGGTTCTCACCTGACTATGTGGTGTCGTTCGGTCTGGCCGGCGGGCTTATCCCCGGCATAAGAGGCAAACTTGTTTGTCCAAAGAGAGTCTTCTATTGGGACGTATGGTGCGGAGAACCCAACCTCAGAGGACAGGTGCAGGGAGAGCCACTTTTCTATGAGTGTGCCACGAGCCCTATGATTGACGAGTGCATGCAGAAGTACTTCGAAGAGTTCCCGTGCCTTTGCGAGTCTATCGCCACATCCGATAAATTCGCTGAGACAATGGAAGAAGTCAAGATGATTGAAGATATTGACAGTTGTGCAGTAGCCGTGGATATGGAAGCAGCCGCCGTTGCACAAGTTTGTCATCGGACGGGAGTTAAATTCCTTGCTTACAAAGTTATTTCGGATATTGTCGGTTCAGAAAAGCAGTTAGAGCAGTACGAAAAGGCAAAAGAAGAATATTTATAAATAACATTGCCTGGGTAGTTCAATGGATAGAACGTGGGTTTCCTAAACCTAAAATCAGGGTTCGATTCCCTGCCCGGGTACAATTTTGATTTCTCATTATTTTTCCATATCTTTGCATCGTATCAAAGAAATTCATTATGGAAGAAAAATCGTTCTATCGCCCCAACTATGGTTTCGACAAAGGTTTCACCCTGTCGAACTGTCTCCTTTATTATCTCCAATGGTATGACCGTTCCGGCGACTATTGGGCTGATTTGCGTGAGTGCTTGGAGGCCGACGGTTTTTGCGGGCGTGCTTTCTCCGAATGGGAGATTGTCAGCCTTGTCATCAACGTGGCGAACGAATGGAACATGTATGCTGCCAATCACGGTTACAAACTTATTCCGATCAACGCTTTGCTTATCCCCGATTACGAAGTTAGCAACTGGAAACGGGTGACGGACAACCACCCAGAGTGGCTTGCTCTCGTGTGGAAACTTCTTGGTATATTTGCCTTTGACTACGAACGTACTGAGTTGAGGATCAAGAAGCCCCACTTCTCCAAGAAAAACCCGTTGAAACCTTGCGACTACAAGAAGGGGGTAACCTACACCAAGGCGAACAGAGATGTCGAAAAATTCAAAAATTGGGCATAATGGGCTATATTGAAAGGCTTCCGAAATATCTTTATGTTCCGGCGAATGACAGCATTCTGCCGGGGCGTGTTTTTGCATATGCCCTGCATATCAGCCCTCAGTCCAACCAGATCAGTTATACGCACGGAAGCAAGGTTATCATAAGCAGTGGCCAACTTGGTAGCCTCGAGAAACTTGCGAAGCAACTGTATGAGGTTATGAAAAACATCGGCCTTCTGAAATATGGAAGTGACGAATTTGTTGAGGACGCCGTTCATTACGATGAACAATCTGAAATCACTACCGCAGTGATGGAAGAGGTAAACGGCGTGTTACAGACGTTGCTGAAAAAAGCTTCATCCGAAGAAGAAAGCAAATATCTCGAAAAGTTCTACCGTGATTTCTGGGAGGAATGGGATAACCGTTAAAGAATTTAACTGAAAAAAAAAAACAATATGGCAGCAATTAACGAAGCAGGGCTCACTTTTTGGCAAGAAAAGGAACTCGAAATGGCGATGAGAATACTTCCTCATGCCGCAGGTTGGGACGGTGTGTCTGCGGATTTTGACCCGGTGGCATACTCGCTATATATGGCGAACAAGCTTATCACCCAGTTCATGAAGCAGCAAGAAATTCCGTCAGAGGAATACGATAACAATTGGCACGTGGAGGAATCGTAATGGTTGCTCTTATCTGTATTATCGGCTATCTCCTGATAGGCTCAGTTTATCTTTTCATTTTCGGTGAATACACCAATTGGAAGAAGTATCTTTTTGCTGCGCTGTGGCCCATTGCGTTTTTCGTTCTCGGTGCCGCACTTCTCGTGAAAGCCGCGTCTCCAAATAATGACCGTTTTCATTTAGAGAACATGTAACTATGGTGTGGTTCGATACTTTCGGAAAGCTACTTACAAAGGGCGTCGACATCGTTTATGGTACGGTGACGGAAGAGGGTGCTAAACTCGAGTCCGGCATTGTCCATGAAACCGGCGAGGACGTACTTTGGATTTCGTATAACACGTGGAACGACGGGGAAGAATTCGTTCATGACGTCTTCTTCTACAAGAAAGACTACCCGACAGGCGTGGTTCAAAGTATTTACAAAATAATCTATTAACGATATGTACCAGGTTTTCAAAGGAAACATCGCCCCCGAAGATGGGACAATCTTCGTGTTCGGATCCAACCCAGAGGGTAGGCATGGCGCCGGTTCAGCCGCAGTCGCCGTGCGTTATTTTGGGGCTCAATACGGAAACGGAGAGGGGCTTCAGGGTAACGCATACGCCCTGCCAACGACAGAACTAAGGCCTGACAAGCAGGTTAAGGGATACAGGCAGTCTATCCCCGCCGAGCAAATCATCGCCTCTATTATCAAAATGTATCAGACTGCCGACTCTATGCCGGACAAGAACTTCAAGGTGGCGTACAGGAGTATGCCTGACGAGGTTACGCTATGCGGATATTCAGGCTCGCAGCTCATGACGATGTTCCGTGAGGCTGCGGAAAAATACGGAGGATACCCAAGCAACGTGTGGTTTTCCGAGGAATGGGCTAACGCAGGAATTCTTTGATTACTCACTTTTTGTTGGTATATTTGCAGCAGGCACAAAGCCTGCTTTTTTTTGTATGTTCAAAAGTATCACATTTCCACTCAAAGGAACCGGATATATTTTCGATGAGTTCGAAAAGCCTGTAAAGCCGACGAGATATTCCCGTGGGTGCCGTACCGATGAAGACTATGATAAGGCTGTCGAGGAATGGAAGAAAGAAACAAAAGCATGGAAATCGCTTCAAGATAAGCATGCACATTTATACCTGTACAAAAACCTGGCAGGCAAGACGTTCACTTTTGCCGAAGACAAGATCAATGTTATATTCGGACCAAACGGATCTGGCAAAACAACCATATTGAAGGCGCTTGCCGGTGAAGCATTCTGTAATGACGGCTTCCTGTCTCTCGGTGAGCCTCTGCAAATTGGCGGGTGGGGAGACGAAAAGACAGAAGAGGAAGTAATCAGATATAAAGAGGGGAAAAAGTGTAACACCTGTGAAGTCGTGTGGACGGGCAACCCGGTTTACTACGACAACTTTGAACAGACATACAGACAAGGGTACGGGTTTTTCGGAGGAATAGCAGGTTCTGCACTTGGCGATAGTTTCGACTCGGAAATGGCGTACAGGTTAGGTGTCCAAACAATATCAGCCGGCCAGAACACGGCGTTCATCTTTTCAAAGATATTGGCAAGGCTGAAAGAGGCCAAAACCGTGAAAGCCTTAATCGAGCAGAAATATGCCGACCAAATGAAACGGGCTAACAGCACGTGGAGAAATTGTTGGCAGGCACAGATAGACTACCTGTCAAAACATGAGGATTTTGATAAGGAGACGCCCGTAAGCGTGATATTCGATGAAATGGACAAGAGCCTTGATATCACCAAGGTAATCACCGTCTATACGAAACTGTTTCCCGCTATCTTAGAGAAAACCGGAATGCAGATAATCACCGTATCGCATAACCCAGTTATCCTCAGTGACGAAATTTTTAACAACCCGAAATACAACATTATCTCAATCGACGACGCATATACCGCAGAGGCGCGTGTGCAGTTGTCACAACTAAATTTTAGGGAAAATAATTTAAAATGAATGATATGAAACAGGAGATTAAAGACTTCGTAGAAGGATACAACAAAACAATGGATTTTAACAAGGAAATTCTCGAAAGTTTCGGTAAGGGATATGTTCCTAGTTACACAAAGAATTTTATCAAAGAATATCTTTCTACGAATAAGATAACCGAAGAGGGGTATGACTTGGAAAACGCTAAGTTGTACACCTATGAACAAACCGGCACACAAGAGTTGCAGGCATTTAACAACAAAACATACGGAACAACGTATTTTTGGTTTAAGCCGGGCGAAACCGAAGAAGAATACAAAAAGAGAAAAACGGACAGCATTGGGAAGCATGCATTAGAGAGACTGAAAGAAATCAGTATGGAAATGGCTGCGCTCGACGGAGAAAAAAACGAGTTTGAAAAAATTTGCAATGGACTAAATTTTAAGGCATGAAGATAAACGACAACTATGAGGAGATGGTTAAACTCCTCGATAGCGGTAAGCCGCTTTTCGTCAGCGAGGATAACGTCAATTGGCACATAGCCACAAAGGACGAGTCCGAAGTCGTCATTTACAACGAATGGCAAATGCCGTTGCGTATGCTCCACGTGTACAGAGTCGGAACGAGAAAGATGAACGCCGACACCCTGAGGGCGAAACAGTATAAGTTTGTTAAAGTCGCCGAATAAAAGTGGGCAAAACAGATCAACATATTTTTCTTTCAGAGGACTTTGAAGGGGACAGGGAGTTTGTTCTTCCTGGGCCAGGTGAAGTGGTGTCAGTACCGGAAGAATTCGTGGACGGAGTGCATGCACGTCAGTTCATGACTTCCGATCAGTTCCCGTTGAGAATAAGGGTTCATTCCACAGGGCAACTGTTGGAAGTGCACGGCTTTCATAAGGGAATGGCGATATACACGTCCCGCTTCAATGAAGGAGGGGTGTATGCTTCCATAAGGGGTTCTTATAGAGGGAAATTCGGTGAAGATTTTATTTACGTTTAACTGACAAAATGGCAGAAATATGAGGCATAAGACTACAAAAGTATGGGAAGTTAACGAGCACAGGCTCGTTATTGCGGATACGCTGCAAGAAGCCGCAAACATTTACGATGAAGAATTTGGCACACTAGAAGCAGTCAGCGTTAAATTAGTGGCTTCTTCAAGTCAGCAAAGCTACGCCTTGACTAAGGAAATAGACGACGACGATCTGGCATAGTATGGAACTTAAAATATTGATAGCATGCGTTGTCGCATTCTTGATAGGTGTGATTGTGTATTCGACTGACGACGATAACTGGCCGGACTGGCCGGACAATTTTGGTTATTAGAAAGTTTGTTCTTATCTTTGTACAGAAATGAGAGATACAATTAACAAAATACTTCTCGACAAAGTGCAGAGCAGAATGGACGCTGACATGGCGTTCATTGAAAGCCATTCCTCACTCCTTGAAGACTTTCACCTCGATTCGCTTGACGTAATGGAGGTTATTATGGAGTGCGAGGGTGAGTTTGGGAAACGTATTCCCGACAGCAAACTGCGAAATATCTCAACGAGAGAAGATATTTACAAACTTTTTGAAAATGCTGACTAACGTAGACAAGTACCTTTCAAAATTCGCAAACAAGATAGGCGAGTCGACAACGGGCAAAAGCAGGTATTACGAAATGGACAACAGAATAATCCGTGTTTCGGACCATATCGGGCGAAACTCAGATGGCTGTTTCCATATTATCGTGAAACCAAACGGATATCTTATCCATCACCCGTCGACAGGTACAGTCAACATCTGTACTTACCGAGAGGTTCAGGAGTTTATCAGAAGCCTTAAGTTCATTCCTACCAATATAACGGAAACACAAACCCTTGTAGTTGCAAACAAGGACGAATCCATTCTCGGAATTCCGCTTTCGGCTTTCACCCCTGGGCAGATCAACAGCATCATGAGCATAGTTAAAAAAATCACCAAAGTACAGTAAAATATGGACAAGAATCTTAAAGTCGAATGGTCAACCAAGGCGTTTCGGCCCGGCAGCATTTATCGTGAAGTTTTTTGGCGTGTCGACCCTAGCTGCCTGAAATGGTGGCAGCGTATTTTCAACCCTTGGAGGAAAATGTACAATTTTGACACCAGGGGCAGAGGCGACGATCTCTTTTCCCCTGAAGAGTTCAAACTGACAAAGAAAGAATGTCAGACTGTCGGCGATATTTACAAGGCATTTGAAACTGCCAGAAAACGTAGGGAAGAGGCCTGGAAATTCTAACGCATGGAAGACGATAAACTAACAAAGGAATGGCTGTTGAGCCACGGTTTCTCCAAGATTTACGAGGAGGATGATGAGCCGGCGTTCCTTTACAGGAGCGAAGGCTGCAAGGTGATTGTCGACCTGGCAGTCCCATCTGCCTGTACTGCCTACAACGAAAAAATGAAGCGTTCATATAGCGGCGCCATTGAAACGATGGCAGACTTGAAAATGGTGCTCAGTCTATGCAGGATACCGAACCACATACTGATATGGGAAACGAGGACATAAACCAGAAAATAGTTCAAATGCGTGCGAATGCCGTTATGATTGTCGAGCGAGGCTCGGTAGTATACGGCACAATCACCGGAAAGTCCGACATTGATGTCGTGGCTATCGTTCCGGATGAGTATCAGGATCTGTTGTCCAATTATGAGAACGGAATCCTTGAGGCGAACGCCGTATCAACATATTTGTCGAAAGACGAGGATTGGGAGTTCATTACTCTTAGCAATTTCAAGAAAATGGCGTTAGACCATACGGTGCTTGCAATGGAAACGCTGTGCACTCCGTGGGATAACGTTCGGTTCTGTAGTTGGTACGATTTGCTTGATTTCAAGAAAAGCCTTCTTCCGCTCGACAAATGGAAAATTCGTCAACAGTTCTCGAGCACGGCGTCAAACTCATGGGCAAAAGCCCATAAGAAAATGACAGTCGAAAAAGACCTCGATATGTATAGGGGTCAGAAGTCTCTCTTCCATTCTCTCAGGATTCTGATGTTCGCCATCCAGCTGTGTGAGCGTGAAAACATATACAATTTCGGGGAGGCTCGTCACCTGTGGTATGAAATCTACGATCCGTCCGAAAAAACCACTTGGGAGGAGTACAAGAAAAAATACAGACCACTGTACAACAGCCTACGCTCAAAATTGGCTGAATTAGCCCCAAAGCCTAAAAATTCTTAAAAAATACCCCCCATTTTTAAGCATTTTTTTAATGCGTTTTTCCACCTTCGCGATAACAATATTTTTTTAACGAAAAATGTGACGAATTTTCTTGTTTCATGGGCTGAAAATCAGCGTGTTTTGAAACGAAAACCGAGGAATCATAACACCCCATTTTAGGGGCATTTTCCCGTGTGAAAGAAGTGGATGGTAATGGGAAGAAATGTAAATTTGAAAACCAATCATAAAAACGAGATGAAAAAGGTATTTGTAATGCTCGCCGTGCTCGTCGCCGGCATTGTCGCCACGTCCTGTGCGTGCGAAAGTTTCAAGCGGGATATCAAGTCCCTCAAGTCAGATTTCGGTGGCGGTCTCTACCGCACTGTAACACTCATGGATTATCAGGGCGACACGCTTAAACAGTGGACAGGTAAGTTCGATGTCCGTGACGCCGGCGCAGACAATCAGGTATATTTCGACATCAACGGAAAACGTGTCTGGATTCAGGGCGGTATCGTCGTGAACGAAGAATGGTAGAACGGCCATGACGTTAGAGGAGTTAATCAAAGAAACGCTCAAAAACGGAATTCCCGTAGTCGGCGTCGAGTACGACAAAGCATGCGACTCCCTTGTATATGAGGTGTCCGGTTTCTCAAAGTCGGGAACCGCTAAACTGCTGTGCAGGGACGGAAAAATCATCTGCGAGACAAGGTATAACCAAATCGACGAGATTGAAGACTTCAACGACCTTATGAACGTAGCCTATGTGTGGAACAAGAACTACTGCGACAGGGAACCGTTCGGTTGGGACATGCATTGGCTACCACTGTTCGAGAAGAACGGGCTTGTCGAACTAAAGCACGTTGAGGTGACTAAGGTTGTCCCTCTCGCACACTAATACGCTAACTTAAATGGAAACAGTGATGGAAATCGTTTTAAGAATTTTAATGAACGTCATGACGGCGGTGTTCGCGTGGCTGTTCTCTATCTTCACTCGCTGGGCAGTCCAAGGATGGTTCGATCATAACGTAACCGATTCCACAGCGGGGATTACCGGAATGCTCATTATGGGCATAATGGTTCTTATCTGCTGCCTTGATATGCGGGACATGGACAACAAAAAACACGACTCCTGACGTTACTGAATGGTATTTATTGTAAAAGATAAATGCCATGAAAGTAATTGAAAACAGTCTCATTCCGTTTCCCGGTTTTCTTTGCATAAACCTGTTCGGACTATTTTTCGTGAGGAAAGACGCTTGGGCGAGAACGTCCGAGGCGTATAAAGAAACAACTTACACGCACGAGACGATACACACGGCACAGATGAAAGAACTCCTGTACGTGTTCTTCTATATCATATACTTCCTCGAGTGGATAGTCAGACTGTTCATTAACGGAAGCAAGGCGTACGAAAATATCTCGTTCGAGAAAGAAGCGTTCGCTCACCAAAAGGAACCTGAATACCTGAAAACACGAAAACACTTCGCACAGTGGAGATAAAGAAAGTCCCGGCATTTGAAATGTCGGGATTTTTGTTTATATTTGCAGTAGAAAAATCTAACATATGAAGTACGAAAATACAGGTAATTTTACCGAAGAGCAGAAACGTATTGCGAAACGGATGCGTAAAGTAATGGACGACGCGTCTAAGGCAGGACTTGCGGTGCTTGCAAAAAGCGAAAACATAATCCTCGTATTAAAGAAGGACTATCGCCATTCGACAATGGACCGCCCTCATAGCAAGTACATGCTCAAAGAACTTGAAGGGGGCACTATCACCTCCGCCGGAGCAAGCGATCAAGAATATTTTGAAATAGGATATATCGATGAATAACTGGTACGAAGATTATTTCGCCACAATCAATCCATCTAACGGGATTCCTGACAACAATGGGGAGCCGAGGACGTGCTCTCCTTGTATGTACATCAAATCCAGTACGAAAGAGTATTACGACAGGGTTGATGATCCGGGCGAAGATTTCGATTGGCAAGGTTTCTGGGCCACTGCGAAGAAACTATATCCGTTACACTCGGTACACGGTGGCTACACTTTTGACTCAGGGGAGAAGATATCCCAATCTGAATACAGCCTCGCCGCCGAGCAGATGCCCGCTTATTTCAGAATTCTCGGGAAGCGGGTTCTCGAAATCGGATACGGATTCGGAGGCGCCGCCGAGTTCTTCAAGGACCACGGTGCTGAATATCACGGAATCGACTACGTTCGTTCTGACGAAAACATGACAGACGAAGAAGGGTTCCACGTTATCGAGAAAAGCGGAATCCCTGATTGGCTGATGGAGAAGAAATTTGATCTTGTGTATTCATACAACGTGTTTCAACACCTGACCCAGGCTCAGCGAATAGAGTATTTCAGACAGGTGTACGAAGTACTGAAACCGGGCGGGCAGTTCGTTGTCAGCGTGTTCAGCAAGACTGACAGATTCGTGGAAGATCCGAAACACGTGTACGCCACGAGATTTTTCGGCGTGGCAACTGCCGTAGACGAAACCGATTTCCTTGACGGACTTATCAAGGATATTGGGTTCAGGCTGAAGACTCAGGATTTCCGTCCAACGGGCGACCCTCGTACTGCAGTAAGACTTATGAAACTTGTAAAACCGAAATAGTATGTGCAAGCCGAAACATAGGGTTATGTGCCCTGACTGCCGAAGACAGAAAATGCTCTTCGACACACAGAAAGAAGCCGAACGGTTCATTGAATACAACGGGGACAAAATCAATGACGGTGGCAGACTGAAACTCAGAGTGTATTACTGTCCATCCTGCTGCGGATACCACATTACATCAAAACCTTATAAAGAACACTATGACAAGCAAACCGAGGAGTTGATGGACAAGTACAAGAAGAGCCCGAAGACGCTGTTCGACAAACTCATGGAGAAGAACTTCAAGACACTGAAAGAAGTGAACCGCTATCTTGCGGCACAGGACGCAAGGGAAGAAGAAAAAGAAGAGGCTTTGGCCGGTTACAAAAAATACAAAGGAATAAGATGAAACTATACGTAGGCGTAAACTCAGACGGAACGGCAATCATTTCCAAAATGCCGCTCAAGCGGTACATCGACTATGAAACCAACAAAGACGATGTGCTCTGTTTCAAGGACACCCAACTGCCGCCGCATTGGATTATGGATTACACGGGAGTCAACATTCCCAAACTCGGCGACATTCCAATCGACAAGTACCTAACCGTACCGGCCGGCGCCATTCACAAAATGTTCGGAGTTGTTATGACCTGGGCTACCGAGGCTATTGAGGTAGAAGTTTAGATATGTGTTTACTTGATCCAAAAAAAATCAGCATTACTGAGCCGGTTACATGCTACAAAGTCGTCCAAGTTCACGACGTGGACGGCGTAAAAAAGGTGTTTTCTCCTATAATGGCCCACGCATGGATACCGTGGTATGAAGACCACGATAGGCGGCCCCTTCAAATTAAAGCAACGTCAAGGTATGAGCAGATAAGAGAATATCTTGGTGCTGAAAAAGTCCTTTTCGGAGGAGCGTATCATGCTTGCAAAACGTTAGACGACGCAAATAAATTCCTCAAGATAATAGTTGAGGACCGCAATGCTCATGGCCTCGAATTTGCGGTTGGAGAGTTCGTCATACCAACTACGTCACGTTTTGTTTACGAAGGGTACCACACTTACGACAATAGAGAAGTATTGGGTGAATCTCTGGCTTCCGAAGCGTTAACTTTCGTGAAATTAGTAGAATAATCCTAGTGTGGCGATATTTATTGATCACACGAAAATTTGGAATTGCCAGATAAACTTCGTATATTTGTAAACAGATAACCTGATAAAACGGCAAACCCACTGAACCGTCATAAACAGGGATACCGCAGTGGGGCGGTGGAAGGCAATCCGAGCGGTTGCAACCTCGACTCTCAATGAGTAAATTGGGTACGCCGGACAAAGTTCCGGCGTATAATATGAAAACAAGTTCCTTAACATAACTGCGGGATTCATCTAGTGGCCTAGGATGCGAGATTTTCAGTCTTGTCACAGGAGTTCGAATCTCCTATCCCGTACCAACCAATGTGGGAGGTAACAGGTACCGCAGAACATAATTGGTTACAGGGCCGCTGCCTTGATTCGGCGACTCTTACACCGGCCCCTTAGCTCAGTTGGTCAGAGCAGCTGACTCATAATCAGTTGGTCGAGGGTTCAAGTCCCCCAGGGGCCACACGAAACGCCTAATCAGCGTGTAGTCGATGGCATACCGATGAAGTGAAGCGGGGTGATTCTCCGCAGTATGCAAATGTAAGCCTAATGGTCTTCCGTGTATAAGGTAAACCTGCGGTTGCACGGGCGAAAGCCCTGTCCTATGAGCTTACGAAAACTCACATAATCGCTTTTGAGAGTTGTGGATGCACGCACCGGCTTCGTAAAATCGATGCAAAAAGAACGGGTGAGCCTGTTTGGAGGCGATTTTTTTTGAAACATATGGCTAAGGCCGTTATCATACGAATAGGATAGTGTGCTCCCGTAAAGCCGGGGGCGTATTCCATATGCTCTCCTAGCTTAACGGTTAACAGCCACATCCTTATAAGATGGAGACCCTAACAAGGCATAGTCTCGGTTCAAGTCCGAGGGAGAGTACGACACATGGACAGATTTGGTTCTGCCCATGTTTTTTTGTATCTTTGCAAAAATGAACAGTATGGACAAGCCGAAAGAGCGTAACCTGTGGCCCTATGGCTATACCAGGATCAAGGAAAGCCCTATCACTGAGGGCGGTTTTTGCGTAATGCTCGGAAAAGAGCAGGAAATGACTTTCCGTGGCGAGACGTTCAAAATCACGATGTGGTATTGGCATGATATCGAGACAAAGCGTGAGTTCACAGATAACGAATGTCCTGATTTTATGTGGGACTTGTTCAGGGCGTACTGCGAAAAGCATTACGACACGTTCACTGAAATCTGGCCGGAAATGAAGAAATAAATTTGGATATCCGGAATTTTTTACTTATCTTTGCAGTAACCAAATTTCAAGATTATGACCGTAGCAGAAGTTAACGCCGCCATCGAGAGCAATCTCAAGAAGTACAACGAAGATGCCGCCGAACTCAGACGCAAGTGGCTTGAGTCTGACGCAAATATCCTCAACGAATGGGCAAAGGAACACGCCGATTTTGCTATTGGCGATGTTATCAAGTACACTACCGGCAGCGGTAGGTGCATCAAGGTTGACAGAATCTACGGGCAGTACAACAAATACAATCACGTCCCTTATGTATGCTACGGAGGTGTTATCCTCAACGCAAAGCTTCAGCCCAAGAAAATCGACGGCGGGTATTTCACGATGTATGCGGACGGGCGTGAGATAGAAAAAGTCAAGTAACTATGCTAACAGTTGATGAGGTTAAACGGGCTATCGGATTGTATAACATTCCGAAATATGTCCATATAAACAAAAACGTCTGTTTCGATTACAGACTGTTCGACGCCCTGACTCGCCCGAACTACGATGGCGACAACAAGGACTATAAGTACGACTTCGATGTGTTCTTGCCGAAATACGGAGTCAATCTTCAACGCCCGTATGTGTGGGAGCATTGTCAGCAGCAGGAGTTCATCTTGTCAATCCTTCAGGAAAAGCCGTTGGATTCTATTATCCTTGTTCAGCACAACAGCGACAGGGAGAGAAAAAATACAATCAACTACGTCATCGACGGAAAACAGCGCCTAACTACGATACAGAAGTTCGTCAACAACGAGTTCAGCATCTCGGTTGACGGAAAGGAGTACTATTTCAAGGACTTCGACGACGACCTCAAACTCTTTTTCAGGTCCAGGGTGAACTATATGACGGGCACCGTGTATTACAGTTACGACAACGCCCCTCTCACGGACGATATGAAAATCACCCTGTTCAATTTCTATAACTTTGCCGGTACTCCGCAGACTGAGGAGCACAAGAAACGGCTCGAGGGTCTTTTGAAGAAATGAGTATGGTGGCGAGCCTGCACGAGGATGACACTTGTTGGTGCCCTGCGTGCGGAGAAATAGTCGAGGACGTATCAGATGACGGGGAGCCGTCATACGATGCGGTAGATGGCGAGACAGAATATTATATCGAATGTCCCCATTGCGGGCAATCGTTCTACGTATCAAAAGCATATTACAAATGAACATCTTTGGAAAAGGCAACGTCGTCGTAACCGGTAAGGGCAAGGGCAACGTAATCAGAGTCAACGGAAACAATATCTGCATCAGCAACGGTGTAGTAACCATTAACGGTAAGAAGTACACCGACCTCAACGAACTCCCAGACAAGGAAATCAAAATCATTGTTGAGGGCAACGTCGAGGAACTGACAGTAGATATGTGCGAAAGCATCGAGGTGAACGGCAGCGCCGGCAACGTTTCGACGCACAACGGAAACGTCTCCATCTCTCAGGGAGTCAACGGAAACGTTAGGACGCACAACGGCAACGTGGTTTGCGGCCCCGTCGGTGGAAGCGTCGATACCCATAACGGAAATATCATTCACAGGTAGTCTCATGAAATACGAGATTGAGGTTCATAACGTTATCAATGTCGATATTGATTTTGAAAGGCTGAAACAACTCGTTTCGGAAGAAATCGGCACGGATAACATATATGACATCCACACTGAATTCGGGGATCACGAAGACCATTATCTCGAAATGCTCGGAATTGATCTTACGAATGTGGATACAGAACAGGCCGTGTTCGATTTTATGTGGGAGGATTTCGGTGATTACCTCGAAAGTCAGGCTGAGGCCGAGTTCGATATGCGTCAAAAACACAAGTAATGCAACATTATATTTTACGCTGCAAGCATTGCCACAAGACTTACACCTACTGCACTCACGGTAACGACGATGGGTGCAGCAAGGATTATTGTGGGGAGTGCCAAACCGCAATTGACAACGCCCTCGGAAAAATCAAGGTTAAATTCCAACCTAAGTTCGTCGAGATAAAACCAACGTTCGGGCTTTCTGATATGCTTGGCGAAATAAGGGAAAAAGAGACGAAGAAATTGGAGGGCAACGATTTTAGCTTTCCTGCTATCGTCTGCCTTAACGTGCCTGACTGCGAATACGACAATGTTGAGGAGTTCACCCATGAAGGAAAGACTTACAGGATTGCTTGGGACGACGACAACGAGAATGAACAGCACTACTTCATACAGATGGAGTATGATGTCGAGAAGGGAGCGGTCACGAGCAACGTGTGGAGGGCTGAAACCTACAATGATTCTTACAGGAAGGGCAAGTCAGCAAAGTACCAAATGAAGTTGATGATGAAGCACCTTGAGACGGCGATGGTTAATCCTAAACCAATGAAAAAACCGTCTGCACTTCTCTCATTCATGGACTTCGATTGGGACATCAAAATACCCGATAAGCCGAAGTGGGTTCCTAAGCACGAACTGAGGACGTACACTGTAAACTACGACGGAGCGTTCTTGAAAATGTTTGTCGGTAAGGGAAGGAACTATGCCGATGGCTATGTCACGAACATTCCTCCTGAGGGATACAATCCGGAGGACGTGAACGAAATGCTCGAATACAAGGTAACCATATCCAAGTATGACGACGAGAACGTAGAGAGAATAACCAGGATAAAAGTGAAATGAGGACGCTTTGGCAATGGTTTTGGGAAGCACTGCTTATCTTTGTCGTCCTTCCTTTTATATGGTTTCCGGTATGTCTTTGTTTCACCAAAGATGGCATACCTCCCTGTTGGTTGGAATGGGTATGGGATCAGGCAACCGGCAATTTTTAAAACAAATACAGACATGAAAAAGTTATTGGCAATTATTTCCGCAGTTCTTCTGTTTGCATCCTGCAGCAAAGAATCCGAATGCGTAATTACGTACAGGGTTTACTACAC
This sequence comes from Paludibacteraceae bacterium, assembly GCA_017961765.1. Taxonomy (GTDB): domain Bacteria; phylum Bacteroidota; class Bacteroidia; order Bacteroidales; family Paludibacteraceae; genus RGIG10190. Next base: position 48,909 of record JAGCWQ010000028.1, read on the forward strand.
CGACACCCCTGCCGAGTGCACCTACAAGTTCAAGGGAGGCAAAAGTGCCGGGTACATTCTCGAAAGTTACAGGGGAAGTAACCGTCTTTCCGTATATCCGAGGACATTCCCCGCACTAGCGAAAACGCTCGTTTCCACTACCGCCCCGATAGAAGTGGTGGAACTCAAAAAGCCGGAAGTATGAGCAAACTGGATTCGCAGATTGAGAGTCTTAACAAGAAACTCATCGAAACCTACAACGGAATTACCGAAGATTGGAAGAACGTCGGGCATATCAGGTGCTATGATGGGCTTCTCGAACCGATAAGGGTGTTGCTTAGGGAGATACAGAACGCCAAGGACTGCGAGAAACGCGTCACAGAAGAAAATCGCCTCCGCACGTGTGACAAGCACGAACTCGAGCAAATCTACGGAGAAGAATATTAACGAAATCCCGGTACGAAAGTATCGGGATTTTTTGGTTTTCAGAAAATAAATCGCTATATTTGCAAAGAACAAATTTGCAAACTATCGAATTATGAGAAAAGAGTACAGAGTTGTCATGTGGGTGATTGTCATTGCACTGATAGTCTTCGGCTATCTCGCATGCAGGTTCGCCAACGAAAAGACACAGGAGCACTTGATCCTGTCCGTTGACAAGGTTGAGAACACTACGGGTACCTCCGAAGGCTTCTCTACCGAAGTGTATTACCTGGTCACCACCGACAAGGGTGCATACAAAGTGGTAATGGAGGGGTTCAACGCCGCGCCTCAGTGTGCCGGCGTGAAAAAGGATTCCACCTACGTTCTTACCACTCGTGGTATAGAGTTTCCTCTGTTCGGTATCTATCAGAACATCATCGGCGTAGCGAAAAAGTAACATGGAAGACACGGACTACAAAAAACTTGACCAAACCGATATTCAGATATTCACCCGAATAATGAATCGGAACAGGAAAGAAATGTGGCACGAACTGGGCAATGCGGCCATTCCCGCACTTTGGCTCATTACCTGCGTCCTTAACATCCTGCTTTCTATCAGACATGACGACGAGGTGTCGTTCTATGTGTGGCACGCTATCGCCGTGGTTTGGGTCGTATTTCTCATCATTTATTTGCATGATGCATACGTCCATTACAAGGATATGAGATCTGCCAAAAAAGTGTTGAACGCAAAAACAAAATTGCCATGAGCACACTGAAAGAACTTTATTTCAAATGCGTGAAGCCTACCGGCGGAATTAGGCCGTGCCTCACCGAAGAGGAGTTCATCGAGGCTATGGAAGAAGAGCACCCTGAACTCAGGCAAGTCAAACTTGAACTTGAACAGACCGAATACTTGGAAGCCCTGGACACACTTCTCAAGTGCTACAACAACAAATGGTTTGACGGCAAAGACAGCCTGTGGGTTTATTTCGTCAACAAGAGCGGTAAACACCTCACCTGTCAGGAGGTTCACGACTACTTCAAAAAAACGTTAGAAGAACTCAACCGGTACAGGCAGAAATATGGCAAACTCTAACAAGTTCAAATGTCCGCTAATGGGCAGCTATCTTTTCTGCCATCTTGACGACGACGGAGAAAGCCCCCTCTATCAGTGTATCCACATTGGGGAGGAAGACAAGTGTCCGGCAAACATCGTAAAACAATCAGAAAACAACAATAGGAAATGAAACTTTCAGAAGTAACTATCTGCCCCGCCCTGTTCTCGTGCTACATCGCGAAGCCGTTGAAGGACGGCAAGCGTATGTCTCAGGAGCGGAAGGCGCTCACCGATGACGAAATGCATGAGGTGATTGTCTGGTATGGTAAGAACCGGCTCGAGCCGAACACGCAGATGCAGTGGGAGTTCGAAGACGGTACGAAGATCCAAATCTGCCACATTACCAAAGATAAGGAGGAAAACCATGAGTAACGATCCAATCATTGTCGGATGGTGCGTATCGGGAATTAGTTTCTGCATTGGTATCATTGTCGGTATTATCGGCGGTTACGGTATGAAGGCCCAAGCCGACAGGGAGCAGGCAAAGAAGAAGGAACTTACCCCTGACGAAATGAAGGAGGTAGCCAAAACTGCGCTCCGAAATTTCAACAACAGCAGGAAGTAGAACAGAGTCGGCAGCGTAGGGCAGTAAAGCGGTTATCTGCAACTCATGGGAGCCGTGTGGAAGACTGAGGTTAGTACCCTCAAATACCGTATTTAGTTTAAGGGAAAACAGACACACTATGTTGGATCGACGCCAACCGTTGCCACAATATAAAATCTAACAGTATGGAAGACAAAAGAGGAGGACTTAACCTCGGCATTCTTTGGATTGCCTATGCCACTATTAACGGCTACAACGAGGCATCCGAAGAAAGAAAAGACGAGATATATAACGAATTTATCTCGTATGCCGAAAAGAAATTGGCCGGCGAGAGTATTTATTGATCGCACGATTCATTTCATTTTACAAAAATAATCAGTATATTTGACGAAAGCCCTGGTGGTGGAATTGGTAGTCACGTTGGATCTAAACTCCAATGGCCCGCACGGGCTGTGCGGGTTCGAATCCCGCCCGGGGCACCAAGAAGAAATATCCCCGCCGTCCTCCAAATGGCGTTAAACAACTGAGAGGGTAAAAGTCTCGTGAAACTCAATCGGGGCCGAGCTTCCGGCAGGCACGTAAGGGTTGAATCTACTGCCGGCGCAGAACCGAAATGGTGACGTGGGTGGTGCGTCCCACGAGCCGAGCGAAAGAGGCGAAACGACTTGCCTTGCATCGGGAAATGCAAGGCTTTTTAAGAAAATGTTAGTACGAAACGCAAACATTTTCGTACTGCCATATATTTATAGGATGAATAGCCACGTCGTATAAAGGTAATACACAGGATTTTGGCTCCTGCAATTTCCGTTCGATTCGGAACGTGGCTACAAAACTATTTAATATGGCAAAATATGATTGGAGCAAAGACAGAGTAGAACAGGCGGTTAAAAACAGTTTTTCCTATAACGATACTTTGAGGAATCTAGAAATAAAGGTATCCGGTAATAACGGAGAAACTTTAAAAAGAAAAATAAAAATATATGGTATAGATACTTCGCATTTTACATTTCATTCACCATATCAGGCTCCGGCAGTAAAAAACGTTTATGAGTATCTATTAAAAGGAAAATATGTTAAAACGGCCACCCTTAAAGAAAAACTCATAGCGGCAGGGCTTAAGACAAACAAATGCGAAAAATGCGGAATATCTTCATGGCAAGGAGAACCGATAGTCTGCCAATTACATCATATTAACGGAGATAATACGGATAACAGGCTTGAAAATCTTCAAATGTTGTGCCCAAATTGTCACAGCCAAACAGATAACTATTGCGGGCAAGCAAACAAAAAAACTAATGGGCCAAGATACTGCAAAGATTGCGGAAGGGAACTTAAAAGTTCAAATTCAGAATATTGCCTATCTTGCGCATCTAGAAGAAGAAAAAAAATCACGCTTTCAGATGAAGAATTTTCAAAAATCTTGAAAGAGTGCGGATATAACAAATCAGAAACGGCTCGTAGACTTGGAGTAAGCGAAACAGCAATAAGAAAAAAATGCAAAAATTTGGAATAACCAATATTTATTCGTATATTTGCAATGAACAATTGATCTTTGTCATAATCTTGTAGGCGGATGGCTCTTTTCCCCGAAACGATAAACTACACGGGGTTTGTATTTGCCGCCGGACATGGAAGTCGTACAGCAAACGCTTTGCAAAAAAACAACTTTCATAACTTGGAAAGAAAAAACGAGAAATGCCGACTTCTGAATTTTTTTGATGGTTTAACTCAAGGAAGGCGCACAGCAAACAAACTACACTCCAAACGCTTATTGGTAAAGTCAAATGCCTTCTGCAAAAAAAAGAATGGGAGACACACAGCAAACAGTCTAATAACGAAATTTTGGTTCTTTCGCAAAAAATGTCTCCTGACACGCCGGAGTAGCTCAGTGGTAGAGCAGGGGTTTTGTAAACCTCAGGTCGTGAGTTCGAATCTCTCCTCCGGCTCAAAGAATCAGCAAGGGTGATGGTTAGCCCCTAAGCTGAGAGGACGAAACCGTGGGTGACCGTCTTAAACTCGTGGGGTGCTAACCGCGCCACGATACGCAAAGGCCCATAATGAGCAGCCAGTCCAGTTGGGACGCTGACAGGTTCTTTGGCTGAATATATAAGTCCGAAATCATATTGTGGGGTAGAGCAGTTGGTAGCTCGCCAGGCCCATAACCTGGAGGTCGTCATAAACGGTTCAAATCCTACCCCCGCAACCAAACATCGCGGAGTAGAGCAGATGGGAGCTCGCTGGGCTCATAACCCAGAGGTCGTCATAAACGGTTCGAACCCTACCTCCGCTACAAAGTTTTACTTTAAAAGTTATTTTCAATGTACGCATCCAAGAGAACAATCGGCAAGCAGGGCATGTGGGCGAAAGCCCCGGTGGACCCTTACGCCGACAAAAAAATCAAGCACGCGAACAGCAGCAACAAACGTGGGAAGCAGTACTACTGCCAGGTGGTGAAGGACAGCCGTGGTTTCGTCATCAAGACGATTTGGCACCTCACAAACTCGAACCCCACCGACCCGAAGATGGACATCTTCAACCTTCGCCGGAAGAAGAGACGCCTTCGTAAGAGCATGCGTAACCAGCCGAAATAGTAAGTCGGCTAGGACTCCGCCGAAACAGATCCGGATTGATCGGCATTTTATCGTGCTTGCCCCCTGAGCGACCAACGCCCGAGGGGGATTTTTTTGTATATTTGGGCCAAAATGGATATATTTGTAACTGAGCGGTATAAGTACGTCCCGCTGTCGGATGACGTGGATTTTGGGAAGATGGAAAAAGCACTCTCAAAACCTCACGTGCCGAAATTGAAACAGATTATACTTTATGTCAAACATGTTTTTGTCGGGTGGTTTTGGCGGAAGCCGAAAAAACAGACAAGACGAGCAAAAAGGAAATAACATGAAAAAGTTCAGACTTCTCGCATTGGTGGCTCCGCTTCTTGTCTTGGCATCTACCGCAAAGTCTTGCGAAGAGCCGGTTCAAAGGAATACAAGCGAGAACAAGGAATCCATCGGGAACTCCCTTACCGTTGAGGATGTTATCCACAACGGCAAACGTTATGTGGTGTTCACGAAACATGGCAACTACGACCCTTGCATTTTCGTAATTGAAGATAAGGACTATAAGCCCGAATGAAAACCAAAGAGAACATATTCTACATCGTCAAGTCCACTTCCAAATTTGCCCCTGAGTATTGCCTGTTTAACGGTATGCCCAGGAAAATCAGCGTAGAAAACCTTTGGTATAGGAACAAGGACAACTACCATGACGGTAAGATATGGAGTTCGAACCATAGTTACTACCCGTTGTATGGCAAAGAATACGAAGAAAAGTTCAAGGATATTGATCACAATACGGAACCCGTTCCCGTCAGGCTCGTGCCAACCGACAGCGAAACGCCCGATCTGTATGTGCAGCGATACAAGGACTGCCTGTTCATAAACACGAGCCTTGTAACGTACGCAACGTACAGGAGGAGCGAGCATTGGTTTAAAAGGTATTTCCCGATATTCGATTTTGGATGGGAAAGGATTGTCCGTAACTCGGTTCCGCACAACTATATGATATCCAACAAACTGTTCCC
>JAGCWQ010000221.1 GCA_017961765.1 Paludibacteraceae bacterium
AGACTGAAGAAAAGCATACAGGTGGCTATGGCGGCGGGGATCCACCTCTTCCCATTCCGAACAGAGAAGTTAAGCCCGCCTGCGCCGATGGTACTGGGAGACCGGGAGAGTAGGTGGCCGCCATCTTACGGGAGCCGTCCAATCAAATTGATTGGACGGCTCTTTTTTTTTTCGGGACACACGGGTTTGCACCCATGCTTGTGGTGTGCCGTTCCTTCGGAACTGGGGGACAAGGCCGTGACGTGGCGGTGCGAGCCCCGACGGGGCGCCCTATCGCAGGCAGGGGTGTGAACCCCTGACGACACAATTCCATGCATGGGGGCGTCACACGTCTGTGATGTTTTGTCCCTTCGGAACTGGGGCATCACGTCTTGTTGAATCGAAACATTACGCATAATATTCATTCATTTGTTTGAATGGTAAATAGTTGTGTATCTTGTTTGCTGTGTGAAATATTCTTGATTCTTTCCTCCTTTTTTTTGTCAATTCAAAATATGATGTATTTTTGTGTTCTAAAGTATTCCTTGTTAGGGACATACCATGAAACATAAAACATAGAATGAATGATGAGAAACTTGATTTTTACTTTTTGTATGGTCATGGCCTTTTTACAGATAGGCTATGATAATGCTTATGCCGCAGCTAAGCAGTCGAGAGGATTGTGGGCGTGCCAGAATGGAAACAACGTCTATGTGAGTTGGCGAATGCGAAGTACGGACTCGCACCGTTCGACTACATATAAACTATATGCGGACGGGAATCTGGTGGCTACTCTTACGGATAGGACGAATACAACCGTAGCGTCCTCTTATTCGGGTGCGACTTTCTCCCTTGAGGTATTGGATGGTGAGGGAAATGTGATTGATTCCCAGTCTGGCGTGAAATGCGACCCTACTTACTATCGTAATCTTTTGTTGAATCATCCCGGTAGCTATCGTCTGCCAGACGGTACGGAGGTGACCTATTCGCCTTACGACTGTTCTGCCTATGACATGGATGGCGATGGCGAGCAGGAGATTATCTTGTCTTGGGAAGGCGGTACGGGTGCTTTGGCGACGCCTACCGCTCCTCCGATCTTGGATTGTTTGAAGTTGGACGGTACGCTTTTGTGGCGTATCAATTTGGGGCCTAATGTCTTGGGCGGTTGTCGTATGACCTTCCTCTGTTACGATTTTGATGGGGATGGCTATGGCGAGTTAATCGCAAAAACTGCACAGGGTTCGAAGGATGCTACAGGCAATTTCCTCTCCAAGGGTGCTGCTGCAGGTGCCAATCATTATGCCTCTTCGATCAACTCATCTGGGGTTATCACAGATGGCGGAAAGGAGTGGATTACTTGTTACAGTGGTAAGGATGGCAGGGAGTTGGCAACCATTGACTATTGGCCATATTTCAATATTCAGAATGATTGGGATGACAGACCTAACAATACGGACGGATCGTCATATGGCCATCGAGGAAATTGGATGAAGGGTTGTGTGGCTTTCCTTCCTGTGAACGGGAAGGCGCAACCTTGTGCTGTGACCACCCGTGGTATCTACACCTATTCCTATGCCGCAGCTTATTCTTGGGATGGTTCGACGTTGTCAACCTTGTGGCGTCATACCTCCGACCGCCAAGGTCAGGGTATTTACGGGCAAGGCGCGCACAGTGTTACTTGTGGAGACGTGGATAACGATGGATTTGACGAGATTATTGTGGGTGCTGCCTGCTTGGATCATGATGGTTCGCTTTTGTGGAGTACGGGCCTAGGTCATGGTGATGCAACCCACTTGGGCGAATTTGACCCTACCAACGATGGTATGGAGTATTTCATGATTACGGAGGAGAGTACCTCTAAATATGACTGTGCTTTGTTGGACGCGAAGACGGGCAGGGTTTTGATGTATAAGAATCAGACTGGTGATGATACAGGGCGGGGACTGATCTTGGATTGTGATAGTACCTATGACGGTGCTGAGTGCATGGAGTGGAGTAATAGCTATCTGTTCACTTGCAAGGGTCAGGAGATTGCCGAATGGCATACAGGGTCCACAAGGACTAGTTCCATCAACTCCCGCATATTCTGGGACGGCGATCTGCTGGAGGAATATACCGACCGTGCCCATGTTGATAAGTGGAATAGTGCGACAAAGACTTGGGATCGTGTCCATTCGTTTGGTTACAATATTTATGTTGAGGGAGAGAAACTCCAATGGGGAGCCAACCAAAACAATGCGACGAAATACAATCCATGCTTGCAGGCCGATATATTGGGCGATTGGCGTGAGGAATCCGTTTTCTGGACGGTGGTGAAGGATAACCATTATTACTTGACCATCTATTCTACGACGATGGAGAGCCCGTATAAGTTGCCGTGGTTGCGTGACGATCATGTGTATGATATGGCTGTGGCTTGGCAAAACTGCGGTTATAATCAGCCTCCTCATTTGGGCTATAGTCCGTTGGAGTATTATAGAAGTTTGCGTAATGCGGGTCCTGCCGGAATCGGTCGATGGGGATCGGGTGGCGCACGTAACCAGACGGTTGCTGTTGGTTCGGCGATGGTTACGACGGTCTATAATTTTGTCAATGCTACCAGTGTGAAGGTCATAGGCACGTTGCCTCCAGGAGTGACGGCTACCGTGGCAAATGGTCAAATCAAGATCGGTGGTACACCTACGGAACCTGGTGTTTACCAATATTCACTGATCACGGTTGGTGCATTGGATGGAAATGAGGTGACAGATACGGGAGGAACCATCACGGTGCCTTATTCAGATCCTGCTCAGCTGTTTTATGCTGAAGGAGACCTTGTTTTCAGGTCGGACATGGGAAAACAGATCATCCCGATACGTCTGACTTGGAAGAATGCTTTTCAGGCGCTGATTGAAGGGTTGCCAAACGGTCTAACTGCGGAGATTAATAATGAGGAAAGCTCTATCGTCATATCTGGAGCAGCCTTGGATGAGGAGGGTGAATATCCGTTTACAATAACATTGTTGGGCGGATCGGAAGAGGCTTCTTTCAATGCCCTTTTCGTGGTCACGAATGAGACTCTGGGCGTGATGGAGCAACTCTCTTATAAAGGTTTCTTCGTAGCCGGCAATCCGGTGACAGACCAATGTAGAGTTTCTGTTCCTAATTCGGAAGGGAAAGATGTACAGTGGAAGCTTCTCTCAGTGGACGGTTCTACGGTGAGTCGTGGAACAGAGAAGGGGGGCGTGGCAGGTTCTCTCTCCTTCGTGATAGAGCGTGCAGGTTTGCCTGCTGGAATCTATCTGTTGTTGATAGAAGCAAGTGCCGACCACTATCAGGCGAAATTGATTCTCAAATAGGCAGATCGTAGATTGATTCGTTAAAAATAGAATAGGAGGATTCTCGTAAGGGGCATCCTCCTATTTCGTATTCATAAATCAGAATGCGTAGCTCTCCTCCGAGATGTCCAGTAGGGACTTGTCTCTGAAGCCGATGGCGATGCCGTTTTCGTCGTCGGCCATACAATCGCCTGCGAGGCAAATATCGGGTTGATCATCCATTTCCTCGGCATCACCCACCTTGAGGTAGATGCTATTCAGTGAAATCTCGTCGAGAAGATCCAAGGCATCGATTCTCTTATCGCTCCATTGTTCGTAGCAAGCGTTGCAATATTCAATCACGTCGTTTTTGATCTTTTCGGTCTCCAATTCGGTGGTCAGCCATTGCAGGAGTTCCTGCTCCTTTTCGGTAAGTTTTTCGCCATCTTTGCCTTCCCCCGAGGAGGAGATAGTTAGACTGACGAGTTCCCCGAAGAGGTTTATGTAAGCGGTCTCTCCTATGTGCCAATCCTTGCTTGTGCGTTTCGCCTTCATTTCGGCGTAGTGGTACAAAATATCTCTGCTTCCTGTGATTTGAACAGGTCCGTCGGAGAGAATGACGGCGTTCGGGCGTCCGTTCCAGGCCTTTGTGCTCCTCCAACCGTAGTTGCCCTTGCGGTCGATATAGAGTCCCTTAGGTTGCACTTTGTTTTTCTTCTGTTGGTTGGCTCCCTTATAGATCTCTTTGGCTCTCTGTTGAAGGGCCTCGAAGAGCGCCTCCTGCTTCTGAAGATAATCGGCGTAGGCTTTGCGTTGAGCGTCGGAAACGCCCTCTTTCTCGGAACCTTCCAATTCTATTTCGAAAGGAGATTCATTTCCTGAGAAGTTGGCTGTTGTTTTACGCGTCCATCTGTTTTTCCCATTATAGATGAGAAGTCCGAAAGTCTCGTCGTTTATCTTTAGGGTCCCTTCGGGAAAGATGAGTCCATTCGTTTTTAAGTATTCCAAACTCCTTTGGGCATCTTTGTGACCGTTCTTTGCTGCTTTCCGATACCATTCTGCGGCCATCTCGTAGTCTTGTTCAACCCCTTCACCACGCATATAGAAATTGCCCAACAGGTTTTGTGCCGAAGAGTGACCTTGGTTTGCGGCTTTTTCTGCCCACTCGCCCGCCGTTTTGTAGCTATGCTTCACGCCGACGCCGTGAGCATAGCACCATGCCAAATACCATTGGGCATGCACATAACCTTGCTTGGCGGATTTCTCTAACCATTCCACGCCAGTTTTTTGATCCTTTAGGACTCCCGCTCCTTCGAAGTAGCAGCTACCAAGGTCGTATTGGGCTTCCGCATCGCCTTGCTTAGCCGATTCTTGGATTTCTTTGAAGTCTTCTACCGAAACGTTCATCCAATCGTTGTCGTTTGCCATCAGGATGTTTTCAGAACAGCTATGGTCCAAAAATATCTGGCCGTCAATGGTTGTGTTGGAAGAGGTAATCTGGACGCTAGCTAATTTATTGCAGCGGTAGAAAGCGCCGGTACTAATGCGGTTGACCGTCTCCCTCAATGTCAAAGAGGTTAGTGATTCACATCCATGAAAGGCATAACTATTTATGGTCGAACAAGCTAGGTCGGCAGAGGTGAGATTGATGCATGCATCGAACGTCTCTCGCTCTATATCGCAATTTGAGGCGATGCTTAGCTCTGTTAATCCTGAGCAGTTGGCAAAAGCCTTTTCATCTATCTTTTTCACGAACGATGGTATCGAGACCTTCTTTAATTGTGTACAATTATAAAAAGCCCTATATCCTATGGATTCAAGGGAATCCGGAAAAGAAATAGTCTCTAAATTAGGGCAGTCGCTGAAGGTAGAATTGTTGATTTCCTTCAGACCGTTCCCCCAAACCACATTTTGTAGGGAGGGACAATCGCTAAAGCAAGCACATCCCAATTTCTCCACACTCGAGGGGATTACGATGCTTTTCAGGCGTTGCTTCTTTGCAAAAACGCTGGCAGCAATGGAAGTGACGGAGGCGGGTATCTCTATCTTTTCTTCGTCATTAGGATAGAAGAAGAGGTCTGTGCCTGATGCAGAGAGAATCATCCCATTCTCCATCTTAAGTGATTTGTTGTCGGGCGAGATGAGAATCTCCATATCCTTGGAGAATGAGGTGCCGCCGATAGAAGAGAGAGAGGCGGGAAGTTCCATTTTAGTCAGGCTGGTACATTCCGCAAAGGCCTGATCCTTCAATGTCTTTAAAGAGTTAGGCAATTTCAATCCCGACAGAGAGATGCATCCTTCGAAGGCTGCTTCGCCAATCGTTTCCACCGTTTCCGGCAAATCTATCGAAGTCAGATGGGTACATCCCCTAAAGGCGTAGTTGTCAATTTCCTGTAATGTCGGAGGAAGTACCACTTCCTTGAGGCTGGTCGCCTTATCAAAGGAATAGGGTGGAAGTGTCTTCATATTTTGGGGAAGAATGACTTTTTCGAGGCTGCTACATTCTCTAAATGTGCCGTATTTTAATTGGACAGAATCGGGTATCTTTATCTCCTTAAGATTGGTACACGAGCTAAAAGTCCAATCTCCCAAATCTGTTAGATTCTCGGGCAAGACGATCTCCTTCAACATTGAGCAATTACTGAAGGCATTGTCCTCTATTACTTTCAATGTGCTGGGTAGTTTCACCGAAATAAGGTTGTGACAATTATGGAAAGCTTTTTGCCCAATCCTTGTCACCCCCTCGCGGATGACGATGTTCACCAGTTTCTCATTTTCCTCATATGCTTCATCCTTGATTGATTTTGCCCTTTCTTGGGGTAGGATTATTACATCTTCTGCTGATTTTTCGTTGCTTGTCATAAAATCTTCCAGTTTTTTGTTTTAAATGGTTACTAAGGATGTAATTTTTATTCTTTGAAATCAGAATGCGATGCTCTCCTCCGAAATATCTACAATCTCTTTGTCTTTGAAGCCGATTCCGATGCCATGTTCGTCGTCGCATTCGCATCCGCCGGTCAAGAAGATTTCAGGTTGATTATCATCTTCCTCCTGTTCTCCATTAAGATAGATGGAGTATATCCGAACCTCATCGAGCAAATCTTTGGCGGTGATTTTCTTGCTATACCACATTTTGTAGTAATTGTTGCAATGTTTAATCACCTCCTTTTTGAGGGCTTCGGTGTCTAATTCGTTAATGAGCCATGACAAGAGTTCCTTGTTCCTATCGGAAATCTCGTCGCCTTCATTTCCATTTTCGCCATATCCGGATGCGAGGATATCCAATTCTGTGAGGACGCCGAACAGATTCATAAATATGCGGTCGCCTATGTGCCATACCGTATTCGTGCGGTTCTCCTTTATGGATGCATATTTGTAGAGGGTATTGCTATCCAGGGCCAATTGGATGTCATTTTCGGAAAGAATGGCGGCCATAGGTTCTCCTCCCCACTCCTTATGGCATTTCCAACCATAGTTGCCGGAGCGGTCGATATAGAGCGCCAGGGGTCTTAATTCGTTGTTCTTCTTCTTGTTTGCTCCCTTATAGAGTTCCTTTGCTCTTTTTTGGACTGCCTCGAAATACTCCTCCTTTTTCTGTAGATAATTGGCATACGCTGTGCGTTGAGTCTCGCTGATTCCCTCTTTTTCGGAACCTTCCAGTTCTATATCGAACGGATATTCCTTTCCCGAGAAGGTGGTGGTGGTTTTGCTTATCCATCTCTTTTTTCCATTGTGGGAGATAGTACCGAAGGTTGGGTCCTCCAATTTAGAGGCGTCTTCTGGAAGGACAAGCCCTTTCTTTATTAGTTTGTCCAATGTGTCTTTTGCATACTTGTCTCCGTTTTTAATGGCCTTCCGATACCATTCCGCCGCTGTTTCGTAGTTTTGTTCAACCCCATTTCCTTCCAAATAGAAACTGCCCAATAGACTTTGCGCGCGGCAATCTCCTTGTTCCGCCGCTTCCTTTGCCCACTCGGAGGCTGCTTTGTAATTGCACTTCACTCCCATTCCAGAAGTATAGAACCTTGCCATACGCCATTGGGCTTCCACATCACCTTTTTTTGCGGCAAGAAGGTAACACTTCGCTGCCTCCTCTGGGCTCTTTCGCACACCTTCGCCATTGTAGTAATAGTCGCCCAGTTTTTTCAGGGCCTCTACGTCGCCTTTTTTTGCCAATGCCTCCACTTTTGAGAAGTCGTCTCTTGTCACTTCCATCCAAGGTTTTACGGTGTCTATATGAAGATTCTCTTTAGCGACATGTTCCAAAAAATACTGACCGTCAAGGGTTTTGTTTAAGCCCATGATATTGACAGTGGTTAGTTTTTTGCTTCCGAAGGCATTGATGGTTATGTAATCGGCCGATTCTCGAAAGGTCACGGTAGTCAGCTCAGGACAGTTATAGAAGGCACCGTTATCGATTGAGCTGGAAGCCACATCGATAGAAATAAGGTGTTTGCAATCTTTAAAAGCCGCCCATTCTATTTTGCCACTAGAGGCAATGGTCAGTTCCGTTAATCCTGAACAGCCTCGGAAGGCCTCACTTCCGATAGTTTCCACCTTCGATGGAATATGGAGTTTTTTAAGGCTCACACAATCATGAAAGGCAGAGCTCCCTATTTTGCAGAGTGTTTCAGGGAATGTAATCTCTTCCAATTTAGAACAGCCATCGAAGGCTCTATCGCCTATTATTTTCACGTTCCCTTCCATAACCACTTTTTGTAAAGAGGTACATCCTTTGAAAGAGGTTACTTCCAAAATCTCCACGTTTTTGGGTAATACGATATTTTTAATGTATGGATTATCAGCGAAGGCTCCACAACCTATGGTAGTGACGGAGGATGGAATCTTTACAGTTTCATCATTTGAGAGGCAAGAAGCGAGTTTCGTTCCATCGGCCGACAAGATTAACTTATCCTTTATTATGAGGTTCTTATTGTCGGGACTAATGATGATTTCCGTCTCCTTAGGGAATGCATTGCCATCAATGGTGCAGACGGAAGCTGGTAATTCCACCTTTTTTAGGCTGGTGCAATTAAGAAAAGCATTAATACCTATCGTTTCTAGTTTTTCTGAGAATTTGATTTTAGAAAGCGAGGTGCATTTTTCAAATGCATAGTATCCAATCTCTTTCACATTGTCGGGCAAGTCTATGGAGGTTAGACTTGTACAGCTATCAAAAGAACAAACTCCAATAATTTCCAAGGACTTTGGCAATTCCACCTCTTTCAGGTTGGACGCATGTTTAAAAATTCCGTATGGTAGTTCGGATATGCCATTAGGAAGGGAGACCTTCTCTAATCCACTGCAATTTTCGAAGAGGTGTTCTTCTATCGTCTTTACTTTATTGGGAATCTTCATCTCCTTTAGTTGCTGACATCCACAAAAAGCAGATGAATCCAATTGAGTTAAGCTATCGGGCAGTGTGATCTCTTTCAACTTTGAGCAATCGCAAAAAGCCCTTTCCTCTATTTTTTTTAGTGTGCTTGGTAGCTTTACTGAAACAAGGTTGGGACATCTGAAGAAAGCATCTTCGCCGATTTTTGTTACTCCTTCGCGGATGACGATATTTACCAATTCTTCATTTTGGTAGTATGCCTTTTTCTTAATTGCATTTGCTCCTTCTTCCTGGGGTAGGATTATTACATTTTCTACTGATTTTTCGTTGCTTGTCATAAATTTTTCGGTTTTGTGAATTAAATGTTTAGTAAAGATATGCTTTTCTATCTTTTATGCCATGTTTTTGGGAAATTTTTTAGGTTCGATTCTCCTTTTGATCGATTTTATTTTTGTAATTTGTTGTAGATGTGTGTTATGTAAGATGCGAGGACAATCTTGTTTCTACGCATATAACGTGTAATTCCCGAGCTCTGTGATGCTGGATTCGATGACAATCCATTCACAGAAAACAAAAACAGGAGCCTCTTGGGGAGCGCTCCTGTCTTATGGTCGAAGTATGAAAATTACTTGATGATCTTTTCCAACTTGCTTATGTTGTTTTTGATCTCTTCGTCTGGCAACTCAAAATTGGTCAAATCGCCGGCGATGTATTGGTCGTAAGCAGTCATGTCTATCAATCCGTGTCCGGACAAGTTGAATAGGATGACTTTCTCTTTGCCCTCTTCCTTCGCTTTCTTTGCCTCGCGGATAGCGGTGGCGATAGCGTGGGATGACTCTGGAGCAGGGATGATGCCCTCTGTTCTGGCGAACAACGTAGCTGCCTCGAATGTCTCGATTTGAGGGATATCTACGCCCTTCATCATACCGTCCTTGATCAACTGGCTGACAATTGTGCCCGCTCCATGGTAGCGGAGACCGCCGGCATGGATGTGCGCAGGAGCGAAGTTGTGGCCTAACGTGAACATTGGCAACATAGGAGTGTAGCCTGCCTCGTCACCGAAATCGTATTGGAACACACCACGGGTCAACTTAGGGCAAGATGCAGGTTCTGCTGCGTAGAACAAGGTCTTCTTGCCGTCCAAGATGTTATGTCTCATGAATGGGAAGGAGATTCCACCGAAGTTGGAACCACCACCGAAACATCCGATGATGATGTCTGGGTATTCGCCAGCCATCTCCATTTGCTTCTCAGCCTCCAAACCGATGATGGTCTGGTGGAGGGTTACGTGGTTCAAGACGCTTCCCAACACATATTTGCAGTTAGGTGTTCCCATCGCCAACTCGACAGCCTCTGAAATAGCCGTACCCAAGCTACCTTGGTAGTTAGGATTCTCTGTCAAGATGTTCTTTCCGGCACGGGTACTCATACTTGGTGATGCAATTACTTGTGCACCAAATGTTTGCATGATGGAACGGCGGTAAGGCTTTTGGTGGTAGCTCACCTTTACCATAAATACAGCCAAATCCAATCCAAAGGCTTTTGCGGCATATGAAAGGGCAGCACCCCATTGTCCGGCACCTGTCTCTGTCGTGATGTTGGTCACGCCCTCTTTCTTACAGTAGTAAGCTTGAGCCAAGGCGGAGTTCAACTTGTGCGAGCCGACTGGGCTGACGCTCTCGTTCTTGAAATAGATATGGGCTGGTGTGTCCAACGCTTTTTCCAAGCCGTAAGCTCTCACCAATGGAGTGGAGCGGTAGCTTTTGTACATATCCCTTACCTCTTCTGGAATTTCGATCCAAGCGTCTGTTGTGTTCAACTCTTGTTCTGAGCACGCGCGATTGAAGAGACCGCACATCTCGTCGACCGTGATAGGTTGCTTCGTTTGAGGATTGAGCATAGGGAGTGGCTTGTTCTTCATGTCAGCCACGATGTTGTACCAAGCGGTTGGTATCTCTTTTTCCGTTAAGAAAAATCTTTTTTGTTTTTCCATGAATATTATTTTTATCGTTGTTTGAATTTTTCTGGGGAAGGGAAAGGGCGGCTTCGAAAAACCGCCCTATAGGTTATCAGCCGACCTCCGCACCGTTGGCGATGGTTCGTGATGGAGTGATGACGCTCAAGTTGCCGTCTGCGTTGACAGCCGAGAGGATCATACCTTGGCTCTCGATACCCATCATCTTGCGGACAGGGAAGTTGGCAACGAAGCAGATCTGCTTGCCGACCAATTCTTGTGGGTCCGGATAGGATTTGGCAATACCGGAAAGGATGGTGCGTCCACCCAAGCCGTCATCAATCTTGAACTGAAGCAACTTGTCGGATTTCTTCACCTTTTGGCATTCCAAGACGGTTCCAACACGGATATCCAATTTGCTGAAGTCGTCGATGGTGCTCTCACCGTGGATAGGTTCTGGTTGCCAGTTGGAGACTTCGTTCTCCTTTTTGATTCGCTCCAAACGTTGGATCTGTCCGTCGATGGCTTCGTCTTCGATTTTCTCGAAGAGCAGTTCAGGCTTCTCCAATTGGTCGCCTGTCTTCAACAGATCGATGCGGCCGAGGTTGTTCCATTCAAATGAGGACATATTCAACATCTGACGAAGTTTCTCTGAAGAGAAAGGAAGGAACGGTTCGAAGGCGATGGCCAAGTTGGCGGCAATTTGGAGGGCGATGTGCAGGATGGCTGCCGTGCGCTCCATGTCGGTCTTGGACAATTTCCAAGGCTCTGTTTCAGCCAAATATTTATTACCGATGCGGGCTAAGTTCATAGCCTCCTTTTGAGCATCGCGGAATTTGAAGTTGTCCAACAATTGCTCCAAACGCTCTTTCACGTCGGCAAACTCTTGGAGGGTTGCCTTGTCGTAGTCGGTCATCTCGTTCAGTGCAGGTACGTGTCCGTCGAAATACTTCTGGGTCAGCACCAAGGCACGGTTTACGAAGTTTCCGTAGATGGCCACCAATTCGTTATTGTTGCGCGCTTGGAAATCCTTCCAAGTGAAGTCGTTGTCTTTCGTCTCTGGCGCATTGGCGGTCAAGACATAGCGGAGCGTATCCTGCTTGCCAGGGAAGTCCACCAGATATTCGTTCAACCAAACGGCCCAGTTGCGGGACGTGGAGATCTTGTCTCCTTCCAAGTTCAGGAATTCGTTGCTTGGCACATTGTCGGGCAGGATGTAGCTGCCTTCTGCCTTCAACATAGCAGGGAAGACGATGCAGTGGAAGACGATGTTGTCTTTGCCGATGAAGTGGATCAATCGGGTATCCTCCTCTTTCCACCATTTCTCCCATTTGCCGTATTTCTCAGGGTTGGCGTCGCAAAGTTCCTTGGTGTTGCTGATGTAGCCGATAGGCGCATCAAACCAGACGTAGAGCACTTTGCCTTCCGCACCCTCCACCGGAACAGGGATACCCCATTCCAAGTCACGCGTCACGGCGCGAGGCAACAAGTCCATGTCCAACCAGCTTTTGCATTGGCCATATACGTTGGAACGCCACTCCTTGTGGTCTTCCAAGATCCATTTCTTCAGCCAGTCTTGGTGTTTGTTCAATGGGAGGAACCAGTGCTTTGTCTCTTTCTTCACGGGTTTTGCTCCCGACAATTTGCTGACAGGGTTGATCAATTCTTCAGGAGAAAGGGTGCTACCGCATTTCTCGCATTGGTCTCCGTAGGCACCTTGTGCGTGGCATCGAGGGCATTCGCCTACGATGTAACGGTCTGCCAAGAACTGTTTAGCTTCCTCGTCGTAATATTGTTCGCAACTCTTTTCGATGAATTCACCTTTGTCGTAGAGGGTACGGAAAAAGTCGGATGCCAACTTGTGGTGGACATTGGAGGTCGTACGTGAATAAATGTCAAAGGAGATTCCGAATTCTTTGAATGAGTCCTTGATGATTTTGTGGTAACGGTCTACGACGTCTTGTGGAGTGATACCCTCCTTTTTGGCACGGATAGTGACAGGGACGCCGTGCTCGTCTGATCCTCCGATAAAGATTACATCCTCTCCCTTCAAACGTAGGTAACGGACGTAGATGTCCGCAGGCACATAAACGCCGGCCAAGTGACCGATGTGAACGGGGCCGTTTGCATAGGGAAGAGCAGATGTTACAGTTGTTCTCTTAAATTTTTTATCCATATCCTGTTTTTGTTCTTGATTCTCCCTTTATAGAGATGACTTAAATGATAATACAGAAGAGAATGGCCAGTAAAATAGCCAAATTCGTACAAAGATACGCTATTTTGCAAAAAATCCCTTGCTTTTTTATTGAATGTTGAGGCTGTATGTGTTCGAAATACAAAAACAAGGGACTTTTCGTGTCAAATTCGTTGTTTGATTGGCTCTGCGCTAGTTTGTCTCTCTTTTGTGATGCTGATTTTAGCAAGGCGGAACAAAGGTATTTTTTTCATATCCTA
This sequence comes from Paludibacteraceae bacterium, assembly GCA_017961765.1. GTDB lineage: Bacteria > Bacteroidota > Bacteroidia > Bacteroidales > Paludibacteraceae > RGIG10190. The sequence continues at coordinate 13,019 of JAGCWQ010000221.1, forward strand.
TTTTCTGTGCTGCCTGCCTTCTCGAATTTTATTTATATATTTGAAGTCGCTTTAAAATGAGTTTTCTTATAGATAACAATATGAAATTTAAATGGTTAGTCTTCGTTTTGTTGGGGGCGTTGATTAGTTTGTTGGGTTGTCAGTCGGCGGAGACGGACAAAACGCTCATTCGTGTCATTTCTAAAGAGGGAGTAGGCTATATCGATGAAATGGGCAATTGGGTAGTCAAACCTCAGTTTGTTGAGGCGGATTTCTTTTCAGAAGGCTTGGCACGGGTTAAATCCATGAACGGGAAATGGGGTTTTATCGACAAGAGCGGAAAGATGGTTGTCCAACCGCAATATGAAGGTGCGGTTAATTTCTCGGAAGGCTTGGCGGCTGTTGCTATAGACGGCAAGTTGTGTTTCATAGATAAGACGGGTAAGGTGGTGATTAAAACGCAAGATGTCCTATGGGGAAATAAATTCTCGGAAGGACTCTGTGCTGTCGATCGGGATGGCAAATGGGCGTTCATTGATAGGACGGGCAAGACGGTCATCCCACCGAAGTTCTGGGATCGTTTTTACACTGTTGCGTCAGAAGGTTTGATAGGTGCTGCTACGGTAGTGAGTGATCAAACTGTAAGACTCGGCTATTTTGACAAAGCAGGAAATTTGGTTTTTGAACCGAATTTTAATAGTCGTAAACGCTTTGATGGTTTGGTCCCTTTTTCGGAAGGGCTAGCCCCATTTTTTAATAACGATAAATTGGTGTTCTTGAACAAGAAAGGTGAGGAAACGATTAAGACCCAATTTGACGGAGGGTATAGTTTTTCGGAAGGTTTGGCTCCCGTCAACTTGAATGACAAATGGGGTTTCATCGATAAGAGTGGCAAGACGGTTATCCAACTACAGTTTGATTATGCAGGCGGTTTTTCGAATGGCTTGGCAAAAGTTCAGAAGGACGGAAAGTTTGGAGTCATTAATAAGAGTGGAGAAATGCTGGTTCAACCGAAATTTGATAAAGTCCTTATTTACCAGGGAGTTATTGTGGTAGAGACGGATAAAAAATGCGGAATTGTTGACAAGACCGGGAAATACCTTGTCTCCCCACAATCCGATTGGTACATGGATGAGATGGATTGGCATCGTTGGGTTAAGTAAGGGGAAGGTCTCTTCCTGCTGCGTACAATGGGTAGTTGGTGAGCCAAGACTGTTCCCTGTAGGGTGACATCGAAAAGCGGATGCCGTGCAGTTCGGGATTTTTTTCGATGAAATATTTTAGGCTTTTCGCCTGAAGGTTCTCTTTTGCTTTGACCTCTATGGGAAAAATATGCTTGCCTCGTTGCACCAAAAAGTCAATCTCGCCTTGTGAATTATCCGCAGACCAATAGAAGATACGGTTGTCTGGGTTCAATTGGAGTTGTTGCTATACATATTGTTCTGTCAGAGCTCCTTTGTAATCGGTGAAGATGGCATTGCCATCAAGCAAAACCGAGGGTTGCACATCGCTCATGGCACTCAGTAGTCCGATGTCGAGCATAAAGAGTTTGAATGCAGAAAAATCTTCGTAGGCAGATAGGGGGAGTTGTCCTTTTTTTGTTCGGTTCACCTGGTAAACCAATCCTGCGTCCTTCAGCCATTCAATGGCCAATTCAAAGTTTTTTGCTCTTGCTCCTTCTTTTAAAAGTCCGTAGATGAACTTTTTGTTCTCTTTGGACAACTGTCCACTGATGTTGTGCCAAACCATTCGAAGTCGGGGTACTTCGGCGGCTGGTGCATGTTTTGAAAAATCACGTTCATAGGCATCCAAGATATTACGTTGTATCCTTCTGACTTCCTGCATATCAGCATCTTTTACAAAAGAGTTGACGACTTCTGGCATTCCACCCACAATGTAGTATTGTCGTAGCATCATTTGCAAATTGGATTCAAACGGTGATAGGAGATTCCAATCTCCACGACGAATCACCTCCACAAATTGCCCTTTGCCGATGGCTTCCAAGAATTCGAAGAACGAAAGAGGGTAGAGACTCATGAATTCGACTTTCCCAACGGGGAAACTCTCTCCTTGGTGGGATGCTATGCCCAATAGCGAGCCTGCCGCAATAATTGGTATTTCGGGTGCATTTTCATGGAAATATTTCAAGGAGGTCACCCCTCGTTTTGCCTCTTGTATCTCGTCAAAGATAAGCAATGTATTGCTATCGGGTTGTATGCCGGTGACGAGTTGTATTTCGAGCAGAATCCGTTGGATGTCGAAATCTTTCTCAAAAGTGTGGGCAAGGAGGGTCTCGTTTTCAAAATTGATGTAGATACTCTTCTCGAACGCCTCTTCTGCGAACTTTCGCATCAACCACGTTTTGCCTACTTGTCTTGCTCCTTGTATAATCAACGGCTTACGTCCTTCCCTGTTTTTCCAGGTATAAAGTTCTTGTATTGCGTATCTCTCCATATATCAGAATTTTACTTATACAAAGATAATCTATTTTCGAGCAAACAACAAAAAGTCCGACTAAAAAGTGTATCAAAACAACAAAAAGTCCGACTAAAAAGTGTATCAAAACAACAAAAAGTCCGACTAAAAAATGTAACAGGACGGGTTGAGGCTCTTCGAACGGGAGGAATGTTACACTTCTTCTCGGGTAGGCGGACTTGGAATATGGCCATTTTGTCGTGAGATTTTGCGAAAAGGCAGTTTAGGGGTCAAAAACATTTTGCGAAAAGTGTAAGTTGGCTTGGAAGGTGTTGCTGTTTAGTGATTTGTGGTTTCTGTATGCGGTGGTGGTATTTTCGTATATTTGTGACGTTAACTATATAGCATTGGATGTAGAATATTGAATTTTAAACAGATTTTAAGCATAAACATTATAATCAATCTCAAAGAATAACGATTTTTTTAATACTTTTGTCAGTAAATGATTAGGGTGGGGTTTTTACCCGTTTGTATTAATACTTGTAAGTACATGTGGAGCCGTGGTCAATTTTGAGATTTTCACCATGGTATTCACCTAAAATTTTAATGAGATGAAGATTGCATTGATAGGATACGGAAAGATGGGTAAAACCATCGAACAGATAGCGAAATCACGTGGGCATGAGATTGTGTCGATAATCGATATAGACAATAGGGAGGACTTTGATTCTGCTGCTTTTAAGAGCGCAGACGTGGCGATTGAATTCTCGCGTCCTGATTCTGCTCTTGACAACGTGAAAAATTGCTTCAAGGCTGGCGTGCCAGTCGTTTCCGGAACGACGGGCTGGGCTCCTTCCGACTTGAAGGCGGAGATTGACAAGAACGGCTATACGTTGTTTTGGTCGTCCAATTTCAGTATTGGAGTGAACATTTTCATGGCCGTTAACAAATATTTAGCCAAAATCATGAACGGATTTGGCAATTACGACGTTTCTATGAGTGAGGTTCACCATGTCCACAAGTTGGATTGGCCAAGCGGAACGGCTATTACGTTGGCTGATGACATCATCGACCGGATTGACCGGAAGACGAAATGGGTGAAGGGTACGCTTACCAGTCCTGATGGTACGGTTTCGGGTTCTACGGATTGTGCGGCAGACGAGATGTCGGTCAGCTCTATCCGTGAGGGCGAGGTTCCGGGCATCCATACGATCCGTTACGAGAGCGATGTGGATGTTATCACGATCGACCATAATGCCAAGAGCCGTGCCGGATTTGCCTTGGGTGCAGTCGTGGCTGCCGAGTTTACGGTCGGAAAGAAGGGTCTGTTGGGCATGGATGACATGTTGAAATTCTAATTGTCAGAAAGGAGAAGCCATGGAAATGAATAAGGTGGATTTCTTGAGTCGCTTGAAGGGGGCATCATTGAAGCAGTGGTTGAAATTTATCTCGACTGCGCTGGGCTGCGTGTTTTTCTCGATATGGGCGGATGCCTATTGGGTGTTGCTCTTGATTCCTCTGTTTTTGGAAATATACATCACTAAGTTTGTGAACTGGGGCAAATGGAAGGAAGTGGAAAATCCTTTTTTGCGTTGGTTGGCAGAGTGGACGGACTCCATCATTTTTGCGTTGGCCGCCGTCTATGTGATCAACATCTATTTTTTCCAGAACTACAAGATTCCGACTTCCTCTTTGGAAAAGTCCTTGCTGGTGGGCGACATGTTGTTTGTCAGCAAGTTGAGCTACGGCCCTCGTTCTCCGATTACGCCGATAGCATTCCCGTTGGCTCATAATTCGATAGGGGATATGAAATCCTATCTTGACCATCCCGAGTGCGAGTATAAGCGTCTGAAGGGATTCGGCCAAGTGGAGCATGATGATATCGTGGTTTTCAACTTCCCAGTTGGGGACACGGTGGCATTGAAGATGCAAAACCCAGACTACTATAAGTTGGTATATCTTTATGGTCGTGACTTTGTGTGGTCGCATCCCGAAAGATTCGGCGAGATTGTCTATCGTCCGATTGACCGTAGGGAGAACTATGTGAAGCGTGCGGTGGCATTGCCTGGCGATTCGCTCCAGATAGTGAAGGGGGATGTCTATGTGAATGGAAAAAAGCAGAAGGAGATTCCTGGCTTGCAGTATAACTACTTTGTCGAGATGAAGTCGAAGATAGAGGAGCGTGCTTTTGAATCGTTGGGCATCAGTTTGGACGACAGGATGTTATTCAATCCAGGAAGGGAGGCTTATCAAGCTTTGGCCGATATGGGTTATGAGATGGATGAGGATGCGAAGATGAACTACATCTATCGTCTTCCGCTCACGAAGGAGGCCTATACGCGTATCTCCAAGTTCAAGGGCTTGGCTTCTATTAAGAGGGAGCCGGATGGCTGGATGGGGGAGGATAAGACCTTCCCGTTGAACATGAATACGGGTTGGACGAGGGATGACTACGGTCCTATTTGGATCCCGAAGAAGGGGGCAACCGTCCAGTTGACGCTTGACAATCTTCCGTTGTATGAGATGATCATCCGTAACTTTGAACACAACCAGTTGGAGGTGAAGGGAGGAAAGATTCTCATCAATGGCAATGCTGCTGATTCCTATACGTTTAAATACGATTACTATTGGATGATGGGAGACAACCGCCATAATTCTGCCGATTCCCGCTATTGGGGATTCGTGCCGGAAGACCATATCGTGGGCAAGCCGATTTTCATTTGGTTGTCGTTTGACAAGGATAAGCCGATCTTTTTCGATTTGTTGTCAGAAGTCCGCTGGAATCGTGTTTTCAAGATGGTTCACGAGTAAAATTTGTGGCTTATGAAAAAAGGATTGTTTTCTGTATTTGCTTTTTTGCTCCTATTGCTGGCGCAGGGGGCGAATGCACAAGTTCGATATAGCCAGGAGAACGCTTTCCAAGCGGGCGAGGCGGCAGTCTATAACATATACTTCAATTGGGGATTTATTTGGATTCATGCCGGTGATGTCTGCTTCAATGTGAAGGAGAGTTTGAGGAATGGCGAAAAGTGTTACGACCTTTTCGTGACAGGAAAGACCCGCAGTTCGTTCGACAAGATGTACACGATCCGTGATACGTTCATGTCTCGTATGGATGCCTCTTCCGCTCGTCCCTTCTACTATAAGGAGGTGAAGCACGAAGACTCCTACTATTGCAATAAGCAGTATAACTATGTGCATGGGGCGGATAGTGCCCATGTCTATATGGATTTTGTCCGCAACACCCGGCATTGGAAGGATACGGCGGTCGTTGGCAATAATGTCAACGATTTGGTCTCCACTTGCTACAAGTTCCGTAATTTGGATATGCAGACGGTCTCCGTCAACACGGTGGTTGGCTTCAACATGATGTTCGATAGTGAGGTCTATAAGCTCGGTCTGAAATATTGTGGAAAGGAGACCATCAAGTTGAAATCGGGCAAGAAGTACAAGGCATTGAAGTTTGTGCCTAAGTTGATTACGGGTGATTTGTTTAAGAATGAGGATGATATGACGATTTATGTTTCCGATGATGACAACCATGTACCTTTGCTGGTGACTGCCAAAATCAAGGTGGGGTCAATCAAGGCGATGTTGAGCAATGTAAAGAACACGAAGACTCCAATGTCTTCGGAGCTTGAGTGACGGCAAGAAGCGAGTCGGTCGGAGTACATCTATTGTTTTCATAAATAAGAATTAGGAATGTCGAAGATATTAATCATAGATGATGAACGAAGTATCCGCAATACGTTGAAGGATATTTTGGAGTTCGAGAAATATACGGTTTCGGTTGCCGAGGATGGAATGAAGGCCTTGGAGATGGTGAAGCAGGAGAAGTACGATTTGGTATTCTGCGATATCAAGATGCCTCAAATCGACGGTATCGAGGTGTTGGAGAGCTTGCATGAGTCTTTCCCAGACGTGCCTGTCGTGATGATCTCCGGCCATGGCAACATCGATACGGCGGTAGAGTGTATTAAGAAGGGTGCTTTCGATTTTATCGAAAAGCCAATTGACTTGAACCGTCTTTTAGTCTGTGTGCGTAATGGTTTGGACCATCAGAATCTGGTGCAACAGACGAAGGTATTGAAGAAGAAGGTATCAAAGACTTCCCAAATGATAGGCGAGTCGGCAGCCATGCAGCGCTTGCGTGAGATAATTGCCCGTGTCGCTCCTACGGATGCCCGTGTTTTGATTACGGGTGAGAATGGTACTGGAAAAGAGGTGGTGGCTCGTCAACTTTTCGAGTTGAGTAATCGTGCCAATGCTCCGTTTGTGGAGGTGAACTGTGCGGCTATTCCATCAGAATTGATTGAGAGTGAGTTGTTTGGACATGAGAAGGGTTCGTTTACCTCAGCCATCAAGCAGCGTATCGGTAAGTTTGAGCAAGCCGACGGCGGAACCATCTTCTTGGACGAGATTGGAGACATGAGCCTATCCGCACAGACGAAGGTGCTTCGTGTGTTGCAGGAGAAGGAGTTGACGAGGGTAGGAAGCGACAAGAGCATCAAGGTGAATGTCCGTGTCTTTGCCGCCACGAATAAAGATTTGAAGAAAGAGATAGAGAAGGGAACTTTCCGTGAGGACCTTTTCCATCGACTCAATGTGATACCGATTCAGATACCGCCGTTGCGTGAGCGCAAGGATGATATCCCGTTGTTGGTGCACTATTTCTGTGAGACGATTTGTGAGGAGCAGGGTGTGCATCTGAAGACCTTCACCGACGATGCGTTGGAGGAGTTGAAGAATTTCAAATGGACGGGTAACATTCGTGAGTTGCGCAATGTGGTGGAGCGTATGATTATCCTCTGTTCGCAGACGATTACGGCAGAAGACGTAAAAGTCTTTGCTGCGCCTGTATTCCTTTGATATCAGCCATGTAATGGCGATTCTTTGCGTAACCGTGGATGTTAATCCACGGGAAGAAGGAATATGTGCGTTGTCCATCCATGAAATGAATGAACCGACATACCAAACAAATCTAGGGTTACCCCTTATACCAATCACCCTTTTCTTTCAGATATTGGATGAAGTGCCGATAGCTGGGAGTCTCCTGCAATAGCGTTGAATCTCCGATGACAATCATCATCTCTTTAGCTCTTGTGATGGCGACATTCAGTTTTCGGTCGATGGCTTGTGCCCCGTCGTATTGAATATTTCCCGCAAGAAAATCTAGTTGGGAATGGGTGCGGATAGTCGTTCCGTAAATGATAATCTCACGTTCGCTTCCTTGGTAGCGTTCTACCGTATCTATGGTGATTCCACGAAGATCTGCCATCTCCGACCTCTCCAATTCTTGGCGTATGGTGGCTATCTGTGCCCGGTAAGGGACAATGATTCCGATGGAGGTGTTTGCATTAAAGGTTTTCCCTGCTTCTTGGTATAGACTCCTTGTTTTTTGCAAGATCTCGAGGATGAGTTTAGCCTCTGCTCTGTTTACGTTGTCCGTAGAGTCCTCTTCTGAGGCTGACACGTGGAAGTAGAGGAGGCGGTGGTGGATCAATGCTTGTTGGAGCGGATCGTCGTATGTTTTCTCCTTTAATTCATCGAAAAACAGCTCCTTCTCCTGGTGTGGCAGGGGAACGGGAGTGAGCATTTGGGCATAGTACTCTCGATTGATGTAGTCGGAGATGTCGGGGTGCATTCTTCCTTGTCGGTTGAGCATATAGACGAGTTCCTCGTTCCCGTTTTGCAGGTTGAGTAGCCGTTCGAAGAAGGAGTTGCGGCAGTTGGAGAGACCGATGGCACGTAGCTCTTCCGATGCCACTTCCGACTCTTTTTCAGTCTGTTGTACGACGGCAGGAAGCTGTTTTTGGTCGCCGATGAGGACGAATTTTCGGATGGCATGGCCGTTACCTGCCGTGAGCAGTCCGATGAGTTGAGGCTCCAGAATTTGGGAGGCCTCGTCAACGATGGCCAAGTCGAAATGCTTCAGTTCGAAGAGGTTGCTACTGGATGCGATGGCAGCGATGGTGCCGACATAGACACGATTCAGCAGGAGACTCTTTTTTATCTCTTCGCTATTGGTCAGATGAGCTGTTTTGTTTTTTAGGAGGTAGCTCGTGTCGAACGCTTCCGAACAGGCGTGTTCATGTCCGATTCGAATGAAGTCAATCCCCTCTTTGATCAGTTTGGAGCAAATCTCCTCCACAGCTCGGTTGGTGTAGGCGGTGAGCAGGACGGACGTGTTGGGAGAAGCTAACGTCTCTTTCATAATGTTTACCAAGGCGAAGGAGGTCTTGCCTGTCCCAGGAGGACCGATTACCAGAAAATAGTCTTCCGCCTGTTTCGCTTTTAGAACCAATTCGTTGAAAGATCCATATTCGCTGGAAAGTTGCAGGTCGTGGTTGAAGAGCGGTGGACGGCGATTGAGGATTAGGTCTTTCCTGCTGTCGTTTCTCATGGATAGGAACGAGAAGAGGTCTTTGAAGTTGGCTGCGAACGAGGAGTCGATGAAATCGTGTTCCAATGCCCAGGCGTAGCCTTTTTTTGCCCGGAAGACGTTTTTGTTCCGTTGCGGGGCACGGAGTTTCACGCTGAGTCGTTCCTTGCTTAGCTCTGTAAGGGTAGCGCGGAAGACGATGCCGTCGCAGAGGTTCGCACTCTCGCCTTGTCGGTAAGGGTAACAGACCACGATGTCTCCTTTGCGGAAGTTGGGCAGGTCTGTTTGTCGCTCCGCATCTATGTTGAAATGGACGAACTCTATGCCATTGGTCTCTTCTAGGGTTGAGGCACTCTCTTCCAATTGGAGGTTGAAGTAGGCGGAGCCGTCTTGCGCCCGTTCCTCCATGGAGGTGTTCCATGCTTGTGCGAATCCGTTTTTGGAGAGGTGGTATTCCCGTTCCATAAAGGAGAAGAATCGGAAGAAGTAGGCTTTCTCCGTGGAGTCTGCCCCCTTTATGGTCTGTAGGATTTGCTCTATTTCAGGTCGTTGAAACCGTTCCCATAGAGGTCCACTCTTTTGGTTTACGTTCAAATCGTCAGCCGTGATCCGTTCCAGCAACGTGGCCTTTCCTTGTAGCAGGAGGGTTTCCAGGTGGGCAATTTGGTTGCGGAGTTGGATGGCGCTGAATAGCAGTTTCGGAGCGGGGCCTTCTTTGATGAGGCCGTTTTCTTGAGATGCCGATTTCCCTTCTGTCGGGTATTTGGAGTAGAGGAGGAGGGCGTTGACTTCGTCGGTGGAGATGCGTTGGTTATATTTGATCCAAGCCAAGTAGAAGAGCATTTGGACGTAGTGCTTCTCTTGGTGTCCACCGTTGGGGTAGCCCCATTTCCCCGATTTTTGTTCGATAAGGAGCCGTTTGTCGTCATGCAGGAGGTCCATACGACCTTGCAAACCGAGCATTTCGCAGAAGAAGGAGGGCTCCAATAGCGTCTTCTCTGGATCGAATATCCGTTGTCCGTCCAATTGCCTTTGGGTGTAGATGCTCAAGTTCCGTTGTTGCCTCATGGCTTCCTTGTGAAAGTCTTGGCTATTGAAGTCGGGGCAGGTGACGATAGACAAGGCGTTTTGTCGAAAGAAACGGGTGACGCTCTCTTTGTAAGTAGAGGGAGACTCGTTGTAAACGGCCTCGTCCAGAAATTGGCCAGCCAAGTTTCCTATGAGGATGGGTTGAGAGGTCGCTTTGGGTTTCAATCGTTTGATGAGGTAGGAGAGGGGCGTAAGACCATATTCCTCGAACGACTCGGCTATGGTGGAGATGTCGATTAGGAAGTCGGGTTCGTAGATGATGAATTCGGGAAAGAAAACTCCATCTTCGAGTTTGGGGCGGATGAGGTTGAGCCGACAATTTTTCGACAATAATCTTCCTATGTAGGAGAGGTCGCCTGCCAAGTGGTATCTGTTTGCCTCTTCGGGAAGGAAGGCGTAGCATATCTGGATCTCCTCCTCTTCGTCGTCGATTCGGTTGGCGTGGATGAGGCGGTCGTCCCAGTCGTTCACAACGACTCGAATGCAGTCGGATAAGACTATGGCATGGGTCTGTGGGCTCTCATCGAACTCCTCTGGAAGGAGATTATTCAGGTAGGCGGGAATCCCTTTGTGGAAAATGCCGCTGAAGAATTCCGAGAGTATGCGAATGTCGTCTAGTTGGTTATGCCGAAGCTCCTCTTCGCTTAGTGTTGATAGGCTTTTCAGTTTTGCCCTGAATTGTTTGAGAGCATGGTAGTTTCGTCGAGGAATCCGATGTTTTTTACATAGGAAATCCATCTTGGCGATAGGACCCGCGAAGGCAATATCCTCTCCTTTTGTGCAGTTGTCTAGGACGAGGAAGAAGAGGCGGCGCAAGGAGGTGTAGAAGCGGTAGGGCGGAATCTGCTCTATCGTTTCGCAAAGTCTCTTTAAGTCTTGGTAGAGCCTCTCTACGTCGACAGTTGGGTGGTTGTTCATAAAAATTCAAAAAAGAAGTTTATCGAAAGGCGAGTCTATTCCCCTTCGGGTGTAAACAAAACTCGGATGTGCAAAGGTACGCTTTTCTCGGTGAAATATGTAAATAAATTGCAGCAAAGGCGCCATCAGCTTAAACGAGCTGATAATGATGTCGAATGGATTTGTGCCAAATAATTATCGGCTGACAGCGCGGATAGGCATACCGCAGTACCTAGTTTCCGAATACACCCCACCAGACACAATCTCCTTTTCCTTGAAATCATATGTGAGCACGAGACATTGCGCATCCCATTCTGTCGATGCTCTGGAAGAGGACCATAGAGAGGCACAAATAGAAGACCATTCGATTGTCTTGAAGTCATCTTCGATAGAGTCTATGCGTCCTCCCTCTGGACCGACAGGTAGAAGAATGGTAGCTCCGTTATACTTGGATGTACCTTTAAATCCAATCGTTCTAGGGTTAGTGAATGTGTGAATATACTCCCATCGGCATCCATCATATAATTCTTGCAACTCTTCCGCTGTCGGCATGCGCCATGGCGCTCCCCAAAGGACTGTGGCGGCATCGTCTGCTGCCTTTAATCTTGTTTTCCCGTCCATCTTCCCGTATTTCGTGAGTCGGAAAAGATCAATGTCGTTTGCTTCTTCTAATTTGATTGGCTCATTAGATTTTCTCTTACACCATTTATAATAATCGCAACTGAAGTAGCCCCCGCCTTTCACATGACCCCATGCGAAATATTCGTAAGACAAGTCGCTAGTCGCCCATTTCAATCCACTCGGCAGACCTAAGTCCACATAATCGTGTCCCTTGATTTTTCCGCTAACAGTCTGTGCGGGGCATTCCATATTTATTGCCATCATTAATAGAAGGAGTATGTGTGTTATTCTTTTCATTTTCAATAAGTTTTATGTCTGTGTGTAATTGTAATATCTATAGAATGGACAATGTCTCATTCTTTACGGCCGCATGGCTGTTCGGGAAAATACGTCTTGCCTCTTCCTCATAGAGCCGTTTGTTCTTTTCGGGCTAGAAGTGGGTGAGAACTAGCTTTTGTAGAAGTGTCTTCTTAATAAGTCATAATAATTTTAGTTTAAAACAAACTTAAGAATGAATAGAAGGTTAGTTTAAAAATAAGTACTTGATAATTTCCATAACAAATATAATCAAATTTATTTCCTTTTGCAAAAGAATTGTGGTTGCGATTTGATTGGGCGGTTGATTTTTCGAAAAATCGCCTCGGAAATGTTTTGTTTTCTACAATTTTATTCTTAACTTCATCATGCTATTTAGGTGGTCTATTTTTATTTATCACCTTGGATATTAGAAAGAACTGAAACATTCTATAAAACGGGTTGGTTCTGGAATTTGATTTGGAGGAGGACTTGTGTCTAGATTGGAAGAGGCTCCAACTTCATTGTGAAGTTCCAGAAGACATCATAAATAATAATAAAACGGGAGGAGCTATGATGAAGAAATTCTTATTTTTCGCAGCAATCTTATTGGGGATTAACCATTGGGTTATGGCTCAAAGCATCAGTGAGGATGGAGTCTTAACCATTGCCGAAGGCACTACAACCATTGCAAACAAAGCTTATTACGGGAATGAGAAAATCAAGAAGGTCGTGATACCTTCTACAGTGACAAAGATTGGTAATTTGGCCTTCCATAATTGTATAAATCTTGAGGAAGTTGACATCCCTGCGTCGGTTACGACCATCGGTGATGCAGCGTTCCAAAATGATTCGTTGCTTACGCAAGTTACTTTACATGATGGACTTACGGCTTTGAGTTATCGATTGTTCAAGAATACAGCTATCTCGGAAATCACCATTCCGTCGTCAGTGAAAACAGTGGGGAAAGAGGTCTTTGCTGGATGTTGGAATCTTACTGCGATTAGAGTGGACAAATATTCCGATGCGCATGCCCTTTTGAGTGCTGATTCGCGACTTGCATTTACGGAAAACGAGCCTGTGCGTACCCGTGAGGAGTGGCTGGCTTCGGTCACGTCCGACATATTGGAGGATGGTGTGCTTACTATTGCTGCGGGGACGACAGAAATACCGGGTAGCAAATATGCAGGCAACAACTCTATCGTGAAAGTGGTCTGTCCTCCCTCTTTGAAACGAATAAGTGCCTATGCTTTCCGCAACTGTAAGAATTTGGAGGAGGTCTATTTGGCTGACACCAAGATATTGATGGGCTATGTCTTCAATGGGTGCTCCTCGCTTAAGAAAATAGTGGTTTCCGACTCGCTTAGCCAGATTGGCAACTTGGCTATTCCTGATGCTGCCGAAATGGATTATCCTGAAGGAAGCTGGGCGCAAAATTGGTATGAGACGAAATATTTCTTGACGGTGAACGATACGGCGATTGCAGCCAATAAATATAAAGGGGCTGTCTATAAGAAAGTTACTATCGGTGACAATGTGAAGAGTATTGGCAATAATGCTTTTGCCAATCTATCTAATTTGCAGGAGCTCAACATGGGTTCGAATGTCGAGCGTATCGGTAGCAACGCTTTTTCTGGGTGTAAGAAAATCACCTCTGTCGTATTGCCTAGCACTTTGAAGACCTTGGATAATTCAGCTTTCAGTGGTTGTTCCTTGCTTGAAGACATCAATTTGCCGTCGCAATTGGAGAGCATTGGAGAGTCCTGTTTCGCAAATACGGCCCTAAAGAGTGCCGATGTTCCCAATACAGTCAAGACCGTTGGTGCAAGTGCCTTCAAGGGCTCTTTGGTGGAGTCTGTCATCTTCGGCACTGGTGTCGCAAACATTACGGGAACGGTTTGTTCCGAGTGCCCGAACCTGAGGAGCGTGGTTATCAAAGGAGCCGAACGAATTACTTCTAGTGCGTTCAAGAATAGTTCGAAATTGGAATCGGTGACGTTGAACGAGGGTTTGACTTTCATTGGTTGTTATGCCTTCAAGGATTGTGCGGCGCTCTCGTCGATTGAGTTGCCTTCGACTCTCAAAACCATTATGGCAGAGGCCTTTGTCGGTACAGGCATTTTGCACTGTGACATACCTTCGGCTCTTACCGATGTCAGTGCAAGTTCTTTCCCTGAGGGTGTTTTGGAGAATGATATTACGAGCAAGATTGAACTTAAGCCACTCAATTTAGGCATTACTTTCCCAACCTATCCGTTGGCAGAGGATAAATACGTGGTCAAATCGATGAACTCTCGGGTGATCAACCTTGAGCGGATCACGACGATAACAGCCGATAAGGGCGATTTGGAATGGGCCTACGAACGCATCAATTTCCCGGAGTGGAATCGTGATTATCAATGTATTTTGGACATCTTAGGAGGTGGCGCAGACAATTACGAACTTATTACCAATTCGACTGGAGAACGCTATATCCGTGCCAGTGTGGGACGTATTCCTAAGGGAGAATCGCGGACGATTGTCGTACGCTTCAAGGTCCTTCGTACCCCTACCGAATATAACGGTTACCTTTCGGATACGCCTGTGGATCATTACGACGATTTTGTGGCGCACTATCTGAAGCCGTCGTCGGAGTTGGGCGGTATTGTCAGTGACTCGCCTATTTTCCAAGCTATCGCCGAAGAGAATAAGGCTTTGACAAATTCGCCTGCAGAACTTGCCAAGTTGGCTTACCTCTATCCATGGGATCACATCCGTTTTGAGAAGCCAGGGACGACCCTCGGTCCGTTGAAGGCTTTGGAGTTGGGCTATGGCGACTGCACTGAGTTTGCCTCCCTTTTCATCTCAATTTGTCGTGCGAGTGGGATTCCTTGCCGACACATTGCTGTGGCGACTTACGGAGGTAACGAGCCGTCGGAGTTCAATGGACATAATCACTCGGTGGCGGAAGTCTATCTGGAGCCGGTGGGTTGGTTTGCTGTCGATGCCAACCTGGGTGGTGGTAGTCTTGGCGGGCGGCACCGCTTTGGTCATGTCACCACGATTCAACTCTATATGCGTCCTGAAGGCGTTAGCTTTGAAAGTTATGCGCCTGTTGTAAGTCCATCCAACCTCCATAAGTATGAGACCACTTGGCGGGCGACGGAGGCCGCTTGTGGGGATCTTCAGCGCATTGTTACCTCGAACGTGCGTAAGGCGGATGCCAAATTGGCTGAGAATCATCCTGTAGAGGGCGTTCCGACCGTCACTTCATATTCCGATGACGAGGCTATGCAGAACATTATCAACTCCAACAACGCACCAAGTGCTTCGGCCTACGAGACTTCGCTCTTGCCTCCTGCGCCAGACTCTACATGTATGATGGTGGATAAATGGGACAATGGAGACTTTGAGACTTCTTTTGCCGAGCGGACGTGGAATTTCTCAGATACGATTCCTTCCATAATCAAGAAGGCGGGAGCTTACAGCATCATTTTTACTTACAAATCAGGTGTGCATAAATTGGTTTTGAAAGATGCTGTGGTGAAGGTGAATGGTGACACGTTGTTGTCGATTCCCGAAGAGCGAAGTGCGACTTTGAATTCGAAAACCATAAAGTATTCCTTCCAATTGGATACCATCCCTTCTTCGTTGATTCTCACGGCGCAAGCCATGACGAGTGGCGGAACCAATTCGATTGGTCTGATTGAGATTAAGGCAGAGTCGGACAGCACGGTTTCAAATCCAGGGGGCGAAACCAAACCGTTACAGACCTTGGCTGTCGGTTCGTGGGAAAAGGATGAGTTCACCACCTCGTTCACTCCTCGGACGTGGGATTTCTCGGATACCCTTCCTGCTATACTTCAAAAGCCGGGCATCTATAGCATTGCCTTTACCTACAAATCAGGAGGGCAGAAACTAGTTTTGAAAGATGCCGTGGTGCGGGCTGATGGAGATACATTGATAGCGGTTCCCGAAGAACGGAGCGCGGGTTCTAGTCCGAAAGAGATAAAGTACACCTTCAAAATCGATTCTGTACCTTCGAGTTTGATTCTTACGGCTTATGCCATGACAAGTGGCGGTACAAACTCGAATGGAGTGATAGAAATTAGGGCCGAACAGGAGGGGACGCCAACCGACTCGATTTCGGAACTGGACGGCACGTTAGCGCATAGAATGTCGATTGAGTCGTGGAAAAAGGGCGATTACACCACCTCCTATACTGATCGGTTCTGGGATTTCTCAAGTTTGGTGCCGACGGTTGTGAAAGCTCCTGGTCCATATAGCATTCTGTTTACCTACAAGGCGGGTGCTCACAAATTGGTTTTGTCTCAAGCGGCCATCAAGGCGGATGGAGTTGTGGTAGATTCCTTCCCTGAAGAGCGGAGTGCTGGGTCTAGTCCGAAGACGATCAAGTATTCGTTTACACTCAATTCTATTCCTAAGAAACTCATACTTACGGCGCGTGGGCGTACTGATGGAGGAAACAACTCGAATGGTGTGATTGAGTTTTTGTCCGGAAACGCCAACGATGTGGTAGTGGATAGTGTGTTGTGGATTGGCGTGGGGAAAACGACGATTGCCAGCAATGCCTACGCAGGGAGGGAAGATTTCAATAAAGTGGTGATTCCTGAAGGGGTCACGATGATTTCTTCCTACGCATTCCGTAACAATCCGAACCTTGTTGAGGTGGTCTTGCCGACGACCTGCACCTCATTGATGGGCTTCGTTTTCCAAAATTGTAGCAGGCTTACCACAATAGACCTATCGCACGTGATCTCTTTTGGCGATTATGTCTTCAATGGATGCAATGCCTTGGCGGATGCTCATTTGAGTGACGAGGTTACGAAGATAGGATGGCTGACATTCCCTGAGTCGACGGTGATCTATTGCAAGGCAGGTGGCATTGTCTATGATTTTGTAAGAAAGAACGGTAGTGAATTTTTCTTGACGGGCTATACGGACGAGTGGCAGGCTATGTTGGATGAGGATCCCGATTTGATTTCTGAGGTCAGACGTTCTTACTTCACATTCGACAAATTGGGTCACCAATGCGAGTGTTACACCAATCGTCCGATGGTGGAAGACAAGGTCCAAGAGCATATCACGCGATTGGTGATCAATTGCCACGGTGCCCCTCCGGGACCTGCCTTTTTCTGCAAGCAGGCGTTTAAACATTTGGGCAAGCAGTGTGACAATGCAAGGGTGATTGCTCCAGCTTTGTTCAACAAGCCTTATTTCCCTGCTGATTCGCCGGATAACGCCATCTGGTTCGACAATGCCCAATATTTGGGTGGCGTAGGTGCCTATACGGGAAGGGGCGAGTACGTCAATATCTCTGCTTATGAGATAATTGATGAGATGGTGCGCAACACGTTGACATCTGGCTATTATCCGAACATCAAGGAGGTTTGGATTGAGGGCTTGTCGGCAGGAGGTACGACCATTGCCCATTATTCCATTGTGAATGTTGTCCAAAATGAGTTCCCAGACATCAAGTTCAAATATGTTGCCAAGTGCATTCCAGATTATGTCTATCTCTCGGACGAGCGTGAGGTGGAAATCAGTGAGAATAGGCTTTTGACCTATGATAACTATCCGAACGGTTTGAGTAACATTGGTGACACCACCTATTATCCAGGCAAGATGGGGTTGACGGCGGAGCAGATTGTGGAGCAATTCCGTACGCGTCGCGCTCTATTCATAACAGGAAGCATGGACGATAAGATTGTTGACGATCCATTTGCTCATGGTGACAATTGGGTGGCTCGAAACGAGAACTATCGTGTTCATCTGAACAGAGTATACGGCACGGAGAACCGAACCCAGTTTACCTACATCGTGAAAGGTAGGGGGCATGTTGATTTGGGGGACACGCACGTAGTCCAAGATTTCCTTTGGACGGACACGATTCCTCAGGCACTCATTGACGAGATGAATTACCAAGCCCCAATATTCGATACGGGTTATGTGGCTGCCAACATCGTATTCCCTGCCAAAGTGACTCCGACAGATGAGCAGTTGGTGATCCGTCATAAACAGGATTCGAATTATATTTTGGCTCCGGGCGGAACCTATAAGATGGGTGATACCCGAGGGAAAGGCAGTAAGGCAGAGCAACCTGTCCATAGCGAGACGGTGAAGGATTTCTTGATACGGAAATATCTGGTCACTCAAGAATACTACAACGAGGTGATGGGCAAGAGTTCGGACTTTGAGGGCACAAATGGACAGAAACCGGCGGTGGTTAACTGGTATGCCGCTTGTGAGTTCTGCAACAAGTTGAGTGTGCGGGAGGGATTGACTCCTGCTTATTATATCGACAAAAAGACGGAAGATCCGACCAACAGGAAACGTTATGCTAGCGTCTCTTGGCTTATTGCGATGAATCCTGATGCCAACGGTTACCGCTTGCCTCTGGAAGCCGAATGGGAGTATGCTGCCCGTGCTGATGTTGATTCGCTTTATCCGGGGACAGATGGAACTGGTCCTGGCGAGGGCAAGAATGGTACGGGGGTAGATTTCTATGCATGGTATTGGAAGAACTCCGGTGATAAATACCTCGGTGGCTTGGAGTCGCAATGGAACTGGAACATCATTGGACCGAACAATGCGACGACGCACCCTGTCGGACAGAAGAAACCGAACAGATGGGGACTCTACGATATGGCAGGCAATGCCATGGAGTGGTGTTTTGAATGGTATTCCAATAACTACGAGGAGCCGAACAATATTGGCTATTACAAGGTTTTACGTGGCGGAGACTACCGTGCTTATCGTACGGGATTGCGCGTTTCGGCACGTTCGGCAAAACAACCATCGAAGGGCGGTGCCATAAGGCTTGTGAGGAATGCATCCCCGGGCGACGAGGCTATTTATGAGGTGGCGAAGAAAGATACAAGCAGTGCCAATCCGTCAGCGATTGAGGATGATCCATCTGTAGTGGGAATTAATTGTTATGTTTCTGGTCGTACCATCGTGGTGAAAAATGCCACCTCGGATATTTGCGTTTATGATTTTTCGGGCAGGTTGGTGGCTTGTCGGGGAAAGGCAGGACATGACTCTACGGTTGTCATCCATGTCCCAGAATTAGGTGTTTATATCGTAGAGATAGATGGCATGTCGAGAAAGGTGGTAGTAAAATAAATGGCAACTAATTGAGATGTAGGGTATGGGAAGATTCTTAATCATAATATGGGCGTGTCTATTGACGGCAATCCCGCTGTCGGCGCAGACCGTACAGGTGGGCGAATGGAAGTCGGGTGAGTTCACCACCGAGTGGGCGGAGCACGCATGGGAATTTGATGCCTCAAATTTTGTGAAAGGAGAGAATTGCCTCAAATTCACCTATACAAGAGGTTCACATAAATTGTGTCTAAAGGATGTAAATATCATTGCCGATGGGAAGACGGTGTTGACGGATAGTCTGGAATTCTCCGCCGGCTCGAATCCGAAAAGTGTGAGTTATATCTTCAGCCTTGATGCGGTACCCACTACTCTCATCCTCACGGCCAATGTCCGCACCGCAGGTGGTACGGACTCCTACGGTACAATCACGGGAGGTCTTTATGAACCCGAGCCGAGAGTGGAGGCTAATTCCCAATCATGGAAATCGGGCGATTTCACGACCAACTGGAAGGATTACTTTTGGGAATTTGATGCCTCAAATTTCGTTAAGGGAAGCAATACCATCACGTTTTTATACATGAGCGGCTCAAACAAACTCTCGCTTAAAAATGCGAATGTGATAGCTGACGGAACGTGTGTCTTGACAGACAGTGCGGAGATGTCCGCAGGGTCGAATCCGAAGAGCGTAACGTACCTCTTCGATCTTGATGCCGTTCCAACAACGCTCACGCTTACGGCAACGGCCCGTACGGAAGGAGGAACGAGTTCCAAGGGAATCATATACATAAACGGAGTCCTCTATATTCCCGAAGGCACTACGGAAATCGGAGGTAGTGCCTATTATGGAAATAAAACCCTCAAAAAAGTGGTGATTCCTTCCACGGTGACAAAAATCGGCAGTTTGGCTTTCCATAGCTGTACTAATCTTGAGGAGGTGTACATCCCATCTTCGGTGACAACGATCGGGAATGCAGCGTTTCAAAACGATTCGTCGCTGAAGAAAGTGACGTTGCAGGAGGGATTAACGAATATGCCGTATCGACTTTTTAAAGGGACGGCGATTCGAGAAATTACCATACCATCAACCGTGACGGAATTTGGTTCGGAACTTTTTTCTTCGTGCGATAGTTTGACAGTGATTAGGGTGGACAAGTATTCTGAGGCCCATGCCTTTTTCTCGTTCGACACGCGGCTTGCCTTCACCGACAACGAGCCCGTACAAAGCTTTGAACAGTGGCTTTCCTCTGCGCAGTACGATATTCTGGAGGACAGTGTTTTATATATAAAACCGGGCACTACGCAGATAAAGGCAAATGCCTATAAAGGGAACACAAGGATTAAGAAAGTTGTTTTCCCTGCCACTCCTACCGTAACAGAGATAGGCAAGCAGGCCTTCTCTGATTGTGGAAACCTTGAGGAGATAGACATTCCATCGTCGGTGACAACAATCGGCGAGGCGGTCTTCCAAAACGATTCGTCGCTGACGAAAGTGACGTTGCATGAAGGCCTAACAAATATGCCTTATCGGCTTTTCCGGAAAACGGCGATTCGGGAAATTACCATACCATCAAGCGTGACGGAATTAGGCTCGGAAATCTTTTCTTCGTGCGATAGTTTGACAGTGATTAGGGTGGACAAGTACACTGATGCCCATGCCTATTTTTGTACAGATTTAAGAATGGAACTTACAGATAAAGAGCCTGTTCAGACCAAGGAGGAGTGGATCTCCACAGCAAAATATAACATACTTGATGAAGGGGTGCTTTATATTGCCTATGGACAGACAAAAATATCAGATAATCAATACGATGGCCGTGATGATATTGTGGAAATCCGATTTTCGGAGACGTTGGAAAAAATAGGACAGAGGGCGTTTAGGAAAAATACTGGGCTGAAAAAAGTGGTTATACCAGGGAATGTCAAATTGATTGCAGACGGGGCTTTTTCAGGCTGTCCTAATCTTGAAGAAGTAATTATGGAAGAGGGTGTTGAGCAGATTAAAGTGTATGCTTTTTATGGTTGTCCCCAACTGAATTCTGTTACGATGCCTAAATCACTCCAGACAATAATTCCGGATGGACTCTATTGGGAGAATAAGTCGACAAGGGTATTCCATTGTTATTTAGGAAGCGAGGCCTATCGATTGGCATCGGAAAATAACTATCAAAGAATTGATATTATTGGCATTGAGGAGGAGGGTATAGGCGAGATTGATTTGTCCTATTTATCCCTTTCTGGAAATAAAACAATTAAGGCAGGTCTGCTCCAAAATTTGGCATTTGAGAAAGTCGATTTAGGCAATGAACTTACGGAGATAGGCGAAAATCCCTTCCATGAGAGTACTGTAATTCGTGTGAAACGAGATACGTATGGTGATGCGTGGGCAATAGAGCATGGCTACTATCTCTGTGGTGTGCTTGCCGATTTGAATGTCTATACAAAAGACCAATCGAAGCTGATAGAGGAAGATTTTACTCGCATTTTGTGCGATGATACCCCTTATGCCGAATGGACTTCCTACAAATTCGATACGCAACATCCGTTGAAATTGGAGGAAGTTGATGGCAAACTCGTCTTAACTTCGTTTATGCTTTATCCCTGTGAAAATGTGACCGTCACCACAAAGGAGGGGGAGACGCTTATCAGCAACAAGACCATACAGCCGTTGACACGGACGGTATTGTGCGATTTTGATTTCTTCACGGACAGTGTAGAACATTTTACGCTTACTACTGACGATGCCTTTTATCAGAGGCTTGTCTCCATTCCGATAAAATGGACTCTTTCTTTTTCTGGTAGCGTTCGCAGAACTTCGGCTGCAGACGATAATTTTGTTGAGACTATGCATCAAGCTTATGCTCGTGAGTATCTTGCAGGAATCTACAATGTGGCATATATAATGGGTACTGATGAATACGAAAGGCGTTGTTATGAGGCAGTTGAAAATAAGACACTTGTTACGAACGAGGAACTTACGGAATACCTAACGAAAGAACAGATGGAAAAGCTTTTGGAAAAGACAAAGGTTTGGACGCTTGTTCTGGGTAGGGACAATATTGGAGGACTTGGTGGAGGAAGTACACTTACTTTGGTAAGGGATTATATTTTAGGTCTTTCCCTTGGGCGTCCCAATGCTTTCTGGCATGAATTTTCGCACTGCATGGGTTGGGGACACGGACAAGGCAATATGTGTAATGATGGGCGTCCAGAACCATTCGATGAGGACTGGCCAAGCATTGGCAGTAAACTTTATCAGGAAGAATACAAGAAGGGAACTCCCCCATATATGGACGGCAAGATGCTTTTAAATACAAATTTGTTCTCGCGGGATGAACTCTTTCCAACGACTATGGACGATGATGTTGTCCTAGGCGATACTCTTTATGTCACGGAGGGGATGCCGTTTGTGGATTCTCATAAGGATCAAACAGATTTCTCAAAAGTAACGATACCGTCTTCAGTAGAGGTGATTAATAGCTCTGCTTTTTCTGGGACAAAAATTGAGGAGGTGGAATTGTCTTCCAATGTTACGATAATAAAAAAACAGGCATTCTTCTCATGTGCAGAGTTACAATCTATAACCCTCACAAACAGCGTGAAAGAGATAGGAGAAGCGGCGTTCCAAAACTGCACATCGCTCACCAAGGTGGAAATACCAAGCAGTATTAGAGAACTCAAATACAGGACATTTAAAAACTCTGGACTTACTGAAATCGCTATTCCGGGTACTGTCAAGGTGATAGGCAAGGAGGTCTTCCAAGAGTGCAAGGATTTGAAAACGGTGGTGATTGAGTCAGGTGTTAAGAAAATCGACAACAATGCCTTCCTGAACACAGGCATCGAAAAAATAGAGATTCCGGAGAGTGTTACAACTTTCGGAAAATCAGTCACTTCTAAGGACGTGGTATGGGTGGTGAAATACGGCTCTGCGGCTTTCTATTATGCGATGGATAACAATTATCCGATAGAACTATTGCCTGAGCCGGAGGAGGAGATTGTGGCAAAAATCATAGCGGACGGGGAGACGGCTGACCCTGCATCGGTAACAGGTTGGGAGAGTGGCGATTTCTTGTCGACCAATGTCCGTCGTAGTTGGAATTTTTCGGATGCGCTCAAGGGAGGCGGCGATTACAAGGTAACGTTCAAATACACAGGTGGCGCGTGTCGCCTTTGCTTGTCGGATGCACTTTTTGTGGCAGACGGGAAGGCCATCTCCTACATTCCAGAAATGCGTTCTGCGGGATCCAATCCTCGTCAGATTGTTTACGAGATCACGGTCCCTGCTGGCACCGAGAAATTGGAGCTCTATGCATTGGCTAGGACGGGCGGAGGCACAGAGTCCTACGGAACGATAAAGGTTGATTATCTAGGCGGATCCAATGCCATCGATGATGCTCGGGTGGATGGTCAAAACATCTATGTCCTCCATCGTACCATTGTGGTGGAAAATGCCACCTCGGATATCTGCGTTTATAATCTTTCGGGCAGGTTGGTGGCTTGTAGAGAAAAGGGAAACCTTGTCTCTACGGTGGGCATCCCCGTTCCAATCTCAGGCATTTATATCGTAGAAGTGGGAGGTGTGTCGCAAAAGGTGTTGGTTGAATGATTATAGTCCCCGAAGAGAAAAAATCCTGAAAACCATTCTATTGCAGGATTGTGGGTTCTCGTTGTTCCTTGTGGTCGTGTATGGATCTTTGGGGAAACATGTACGACGGGGAAACAAGGGAGGTTGAATTTTTAGAGCCCAGCGCAAAAGAAGAGGGCTAATTTTTGCATAAATCGTGGATTTTGCCGAATATTGCACTATCAGATCAAAACACCCGTAGAGGGGCAATTTCCAGAGATTAGAAATCGTTAATAATTTGAAAATGTGGAAATTGAAAAAATAGTGTAGATATTATGGCCAAGGTAGAAACTCCGTTGATGAAGCAGTATTATGAGATGAAATCGAAACATCCTGATGCTGTTCTCCTTTTTCGTGTGGGTGATTTTTATGAAACGTTTTCGGATGATGCCATCAAGACTTCTGAAATTTTGGGTATAACGCTTACTCGTCGTGCCAACGGGTCTGCTTCGTCTGTCGAGTTGGCGGGCTTTCCCCACCATGCCTTGGATACCTACCTTCCGAAATTGGTTCGCGCGGGACAGCGTGTGGCTATATGCGACCAGTTGGAAGACCCGAAACTGGCCAAGACCTTGGTGAAGCGAGGAATCACAGAGCTGGTGACACCGGGAGTTTCCATTAACGATAATGTGTTGGATTACAAGGAGAATAACTTCTTGGCTTCTGTCCATCTCTCGAAAAAGGCTGCGGGTGTCGCATTCCTGGATATTTCTACGGGTGAATTCCTGACGGCCGAGGGTCCTTTTGATTATGTCGATAAATTGCTGAACAGCATGTCACCTAAGGAGGTGCTCTATGAGCGTGGCAAGAGAGCTCAGTTTGAGGAGCATTTCGGGGCGAAATACTATACGTTTGAAATGGATGATTGGGTCTTCACTTCCGAGTCGGCCAACGACCGTCTGTTGAAGCATTTCCAGACCAAGAACTTGAAGGGATTCGGTGTCCAGAATCTGGAGTTGGGTATTATCGCCTCTGGAGCGATTCTCCACTATATGGATATTACGCAGCATTTCCAGTTGGGACATATCACTCACCTCTCCCGCATAGAGGAGGATCGCTATGTATGGCTGGATCAGTTCACCATCCGCAACTTGGAGTTGTATGGCACTATTCACGAAGGGGGACAGACGTTGGCGGGTATTCTCGACAATACGATTACGCCGATGGGAGCGCGCTTGCTCCGTCGCTGGATTGCCTTCCCGTTGAAGGATGTGAAGCCGATCAATGAGCGGTTGGATATCGTGGAGAGTTTTTTCCGTCACTTGGAATTGAAAACTATCCTGAACGAGAATCTTTCTACTATCGGCGATTTGGAACGTATCATCTCCAAGGTGGCTGTCGGACGTGTCACGCCTCGTGAGGTGGTGCAGTTGAAGGTGGCTTTGACTTCCATCCTTCCGATTAAGGAGGCTTGCTTGGCGAGCGATAACGAAGGGTTGAGGCGTATAGGTGAGCAGTTGAATCCTTGTCCGACCATTCGGGAGAAGATTGACAAGGTGATTGTCAACGACCCATCCAACATGCTGAATAAAGGTGGTGTCGTGGCCGATGGCGTCAACGAGGAGTTGGATGAGTTGCGGAAAATCGCCCATTCAGGTAAGGGCTACCTTTTGCAGATCCAGCAACGAGAGTCTGATGCGACGGGTATTCCAAGTTTGAAAATCAGTTACAACAATGTCTTCGGCTACTACATCGAAGTACGCAATACGCATAAGGACAAAGTGCCTGAATCGTGGATTAGGAAGCAGACGCTGACGAATGCCGAGCGTTACATCACGCAGGAGTTGAAGGAGTACGAAGAAAAAATCTTGGGAGCTGAAGACAAAATTTTGGCTCTCGAATCGAAGATATACAACGATTTGGTTTTGGAGTTGGCAGAATATATCCCAGCTATCCAAGTCAATTCCAATCTTTTGGCGCAGGTGGATTGCCTGCTCTCTTTCGCCAAAGTCTCTGCTGCCAATAAGTATGTGCGTGCGGAGGTGAACGAGAGCGACATCATCGATATTCATCAGGGACGTCACCCCGTGATAGAGCGTCAGTTGCCTATTGGGGAGTCTTACATTGCCAACGACCTCTTCTTAGATAGCAATTCCCAGCAGATCATTATGATTACGGGCCCGAACATGGCGGGTAAGTCGGCTTTGCTTCGACAGACGGCCTTGATTGTCTTGATGGCGCAGGTGGGTTGTTTTGTTCCTGCCGAGTCGGCTAAGATTGGTGTGGTGGATAAGATCTTTACGCGTGTGGGAGCTTCGGACAACATCTCCATGGGCGAGTCCACCTTTATGGTGGAGATGAATGAGGCGGCGAGCATCATCAACAACCTTTCCCAGCGTAGCTTGGTTCTTTTTGACGAGTTGGGAAGGGGCACGAGTACCTACGACGGTATCTCCATCGCATGGGCGATTGTGGAGCATATCCATGAGCACCCGAAGGCGAAGGCAAAGACCCTTTTCGCTACGCACTACCATGAGTTGAACGAGATGGAGAAGACCTATACCCGCATTAAGAATTACAATGTCTCGGTGAAGGAGGTGGATGGCAAGGTCATCTTCCTTCGTAAGTTGCAGAAGGGCGGAAGCGAGCATAGTTTCGGTATCCATGTGGCCAAGTTGGCGGGTCTTCCACAGAGCGTGGTCAACCGTGCCAACGAGATTTTGAAGCAGTTGGAGGACAATAACCGTGGCAACGGGGAGATCTCCAAGCCAGTGAAGGAGATTGCCCAACATAAGGAGGGGTATCAGCTCAGCATCTTCCAGTTGGATGACCCTGTCCTCTCTCAGGTAAGGGATGAGATTGTCAATCTGGATGTCAACAACTTAACCCCGTTGGAGGCCTTGAACAAATTGAACGATATAAAACGGATCGTAACGGGGAAAAGCTGATTAATAAAGGGGTGTCGATGTCGCCCCTTTTGTTCCCCTATCCCCGTCACAAAGAGACGACATAATTATTAGCCCCATGCTTCAGTGTGGGGAGATAAAGAAATCCCTATGGCTAATTCCTTGTTATCATTGGCAGGTAGCTGTTTATTTTGTAAATTTGCACGTTTTCGGAAATCGCTCCTTAAACGACAATAAAGGTATCAACCAATAAGCAAATGGGGAGACAATCCCTCTTATGGATAAATATGGAAGAGAAGATAAAGGAAGAAGCCTTGGAAACGGGACGCATTGAGGTCTATGGCGCAAGAGTCCACAACCTTAAGAATGTCGATGTCTCTATTCCCCGCAATAAGATAACGGTCATGACGGGCTTGAGCGGCAGCGGAAAGTCCTCTTTGGCATTCGACACGATATTTGCCGAGGGACAACGCCGTTATATTGATACCTTTTCTGCCTATGCCCGCAATTTCTTAGGAAACATCGAGCGTCCGGATGTCGATAAGATCACGGGGTTGAGCCCGGTGATTTCCATCGAACAGAAGACGACGAATAAGAATCCTCGTTCCACGGTGGGAACGACGACGGAGATATACGATTTCCTTCGTCTTCTTTACGCCAGGGCTGGTGAAGCCTACTCCTATGTCACGGGAGAGAAGATGGTGAAATATACGGAGGAGCAAATCCTCCAATTAATCGAGCAGGACTATTCCGGCGAGGCGATCTATATCCTGGCTCCTAAGGTCAAATCCCGTAAAGGTCACTACAAGGAACTCTTCGAAGATATTCGTCGCCGGGGCTATCTGATGGTCCGTGTGGATGGTGAGATTCTCGAAATCATGCACGGCATGAAGGTCGATAGGTACAAGAACCACAACATCGAAGTGGTGATAGACAAACTGACGGTCTCAGAGAAGGATGCCAAGCGTCTTCGAGATTCGGTGCGTGTCGCCATGAAGCAAGGCGGAGGCTCCATTATCATCATGAAGAAGTCTGATCAGTCGATCCGTTATTTCAGTAAGATGCTGATGTGTCCTACTTCGGGTATCTCTTACAGCGAGCCGGCACCGCACAATTTCTCTTTCAATTCCCCATTCGGCTATTGCCCTAAGTGCAAGGGTTTGGGGATGGTGACGGAGATCGATATTGAGAAAATCATTCCCAACAGGGAGGAGAGCATCTATAACGGCGCAATCGTTCCCTTGGGTAAATATAAGAAATCGCTCTTTTTCGGGCAGTTGGAGGTGATTGCCGAGCGATATGGCTTTTCATTGAAAGATCCTGTCTCCAAGATACCGGAGGAGGCCTTGGATATTATCCTGAATGGTAGTGAGGATCGAATAGCCGTAAAGAACACTGCCTTGGGTTCTTCCAACTACGCCTATGCCTTCGAGGGAGTCTTCCGCTATGTGGAGATGCAGCAGGACGGCGAGGCTTCCGCTACGGCTCAGAAATGGGCGGAACAGTTCAGCAAGACGGTTGTCTGTCCTGAGTGTGGGGGCGCCCGATTGAACCGTGAGGCGTTGAATTTCCGCATTGACGGGAAGAACATCTCCGACTTGGCCAAGATGGATATGCTTGAGCTGAATGCTTGGGTTGACGGCTTGGAGGAACGGTTGTCCGGAAAGCAGGTGGTGATAGCGACAGAGATTTTGAAGGAGATCAGGAGCCGAATCGGCTTTTTGCTGGATGTGGGATTGAGTTATCTCTCCCTCAACCGTGCTTCCATGTCGTTGTCGGGTGGCGAGAGCCAGCGTATCCGTTTGGCTACGCAGATTGGTTCCCAGTTGGTGAATGTCTTGTATATCTTGGACGAGCCCAGCATCGGTTTGCACCAACGGGATAATGTACGCTTGATAAACTCCTTGAAAAAATTGAGGGATATTGGCAACTCCGTCATCGTGGTGGAGCATGACAAGGATATGATGTTGAATGCCGACTATGTGGTGGATTTGGGTCCGAAGGCGGGGCGTCACGGAGGAGAAATTGTCTTTGCGGGGACACCGGAGGAGATGCTGAAGAAGCACACGATGACGGCCGACTATTTGAATGGGGTGCGCAAGATAGAGGTGCCTACAGAGAAACGTCCTGGAAACGGGAAATTCATCACGTTGAGAGGTGCGCGTGGCAACAACTTGAAAGGGGTGGATGTCACCTTCCCTTTGGGTAAGTTCATTTGTGTTACGGGAGTCTCGGGCAGTGGAAAGTCCTCGTTGGTCAACTCCACCTTACAGCCGATTCTCAGTCAGCATTTCTATCGTTCTTTGCAGGACCCATTGCCTTACGATTCGATTGAAGGCATTGAGAACATCGACAAGGTGATCACGGTGGACCAGTCGCCTATCGGGCGGACGCCACGATCCAATCCGGCAACCTATACTGATTTGTTCAGCGACATTCGAAGCCTGTTTGTCTCCTTGCCTGAGTCGAAGATGCGGGGATATAAGCCAGGAAGATTCTCTTTCAATGTGAAGGGAGGCCGTTGCGAGACTTGTGGTGGCAATGGATATAAGACGATAGAGATGAATTTCTTGCCGGATGTCTATGTCCCTTGTGAGGATTGTCACGGGAAACGGTATAATCGGGAGACGTTGGAGGTACGCTACAAGGGCAAGTCGATTGCCGATGTGTTGGACATGACGATCAATCAGGCGGTGGAGTTTTTCGAGAACATACCATCCATTCTTTCCAAGGTGAAGACATTGCAGAGCATAGGGTTGGGATATATCAAGTTGGGTCAACCTTCGACTACCTTGTCGGGTGGCGAGAGCCAGCGTATCAAGTTGGCGACGGAGTTGATGCGTCGGGACACGGGCAACACGTTATATATTTTGGACGAGCCGACCACCGGTCTGCATTTTGAGGATATACGCATTCTTTTGGATGTCTTGAACAAATTGGCGGACAAGGGAAATACGATACTTGTGATAGAACATAACATGGATGTCATCAAGGTGGCAGACTATCTGATAGATGTTGGCCCGGATGGAGGTCGAGCTGGCGGTCAGATCGTTTGTCAGGGTACGCCTGAGGAGGTGGCTCAATCACCAGATAGCATCACCGGTAAATTCCTGAAAGAGGAGTTGGAGGGAAATTGAATCAAGGTATGACTTTATTGTATTTAAACGAAGAGACGGAGTAGGCTTCGTCTCTTCGTCTTATTATTAGGCCTCATTTGAAAATTTTTTTTTACTTGCAGTCCCCTTTCCTTTGTGAGATTCCCTTTTTAACTATATATTTCTTCTACCGTTCTGTGATTTTCCCCATATAAATGATGTTTTTTAGAACACACCTTTTATATTTGTAATCGGGGCTGCGTTATGGAAGCCTAATGTTCAACTAAATAGCTGTATCATGAAAAAACTTTTTATTTCTCTATGTGCCACATTCTTCTTGTCGGGGCTCGTTTCTTGTGACAAGGAGGACGATTCTGCGGATGGGGAGCAGAACGTTCAAAAGGAGGATGATAAGGACAATAAGGATTCCGATTCGGACAATAAGGACGACGGAGAAGGTACAAACGAGGGGAAAAATGAGGTCAAGAGAATCCGTGTGCATGACCTATCCCCTTATGTCGGGAAGTGGGTTTCCTCTATTACCTATACGGGAAGTTACCAGGAGATGCCTGACGGGACTAAATACTCGACGGGGATATGGTCTTCACTTACGGTGACGGAAAGTGGGGTTATCCTTGTTTTTGATGGAGAACCTAATAAGGAGTATAAGGGAGCCTTCGATTCGGCCAATGGAACTATTTCCTACTCAGAGGATGCTTTGGAAGTCTGGTTTGTTCCCGCTCATGGTTATACTAGTGACTGTTTAGAGATAGGAATTAAGCCGACGGAAGTGGGTGGATTCGCCTATCTTTTCGGTGCGGGATATTTCTATCCGGATTGAGAAAGTGCTCAAAAACAAAAGAGGCGGGAACAGGTCCCGCCTCAAATATCTCAGCCATCAAAATGAGCAAAATGTTCTGCGCCAATAATTGCCTAAACGTTAGGCAATGGTTTTCTCCATTAGGATGTCAGTCCTTTCATGGCCGGCGTGTTGCAAAGGAATACGTATGAAACCGAATCGTTCGTAAAGGTGGATGGCTGCTTTTAACAAGTGGTTGGTTTCTAAGAATATCCGTTTCCCGTTTCTCTCGTGGGCTTTCTCTATGCAGGCATCCATCAGCATCTTGCCTATGCCCTTCCCACGGATGGAGTTGTCCACAGCGAACTTCGCCACTTCAAAATCATACCTAGGGTCGGTTGCCTTAACTAAGGAGCAGGTGCCTACGGCTTTCCCCTCGTATTCCGCCATGAAGATGTAGCCTCCGTTCTCTGTTATCTTTTCGGGATGGTTCAAAACTTTTTCGTCTGATTCTTCGACCGTGAAGAGGTCGCTTATCCATTGCACGTTGAGAGCCTTGTAGGCGTTGTGGTGTTTTTTCTCATCAAATAGCACGATGGATACTTCTTGTGTGGGGTTACTTCTCTTTGTCCAATCCCCAGTCATTGAATTTTTTAGAAAATGTTTTGTGTTCATTTTGTCGTTTTTTGTGGATTCATCATCCAAATCCGATGCAAAAATAAGGTTCTTTTCCCTATTTGTGAAAAGTTCTTTGCAAATAAGATAAAACAACTATTTTGACTGTTGTTTGATTGTTGTGTTGGAATAATTTTCTGTATATTTGTGCCGTTTTAGAATAGAGGTTTATGTTAGACAAGACGGATAAGGATATATTGCGCATCTTGCAGCAGAATGCGAAACTGACGACAAAGGAGTTGGCTGCCTCGGTGAATTTGTCATCTACTCCCGTGTTTGAACGCCAGAAACGGTTGGAGAACGAGGGCTATATACGGAAGTATGTGGCGGTGGCCGACCCAGAGAAGTTGGGTTTGGGCATTCTTGTCTTCTGCAACGTGAGGTTGAACCAGCATACGCGGACTAATGGTAATGATTTTGTGGAGGCCATCAATGCGATGGAGGAGGTCGTAGAGTGCTATAATACGTCAGGTGAATACGATTTCATGTTGAAGGTCTATGCAAAAGATATGAAAGATTATCAGGATTTCATCATAGGCAAATTGGGGGCGATAGATTGTATAGGCGCCTTGCATAGCATCTTCGTCATGGGAGAGGCCAAGAACGCCCACAGCGTACCGGTTGTGTAGGTTCGGACTTGTACGTGCCTACATCTGGATCATCATCACAGCTGTCTCATTAAGAAAGGCCAACGGTGGTAAGGCATTCCGTAGCATCGTAAAAGCTTCGTGGTAGATTAAATCGTCTAGACATACAAAAGAGGCGACTATCCTTATCGGGTAGCCGCCTCTTTGGTTTATGTGGTTAATTATTTCTTGATGCCGTTTACCTTGATCAAGTACTCTGCAATTTGAACAGCGTTCAAGGCTGCACCCTTTTTGATTTGGTCGCCTACGATCCAGAAAGTCAAACCGTTCTCGTTTGCCAAATCCTTGCGGATACGGCCTACGTAAACATCGTCCTTACCTGCCAAGAAGAGTGGCATAGGGTATTTCTTGTTTGCTGGGTCGTCCATCAATTGAAGACCTTCGCCCTTTGCGAATGCGGCGCGAGCCTCTTCTACGCTGATAGGCTTCTCTGTCTCCACCCAAATAGATTCGGAGTGGGAGCGGAGGGAAGGAACGCGGACACACATAGCGGAGCAGTTCACGTCGCTGTGCATGATCTTCTTGGTCTCGTTAAACATCTTCATCTCCTCTTTCGTGTAGCCGTTTTCAGTGAAAACGTCGATTTGAGGGATGACGTTGTAGGCCAATTGATAAGCGAACTTATTGACCGTGACAGGTTTGTTGTCCAACACCTCTCTGTATTGTTGTTCGAGTTCGGCCATGGCAGCAGCACCGGCACCGCTGGCAGCTTGGTAGCTGGAAACGTGGATACGCTTGATGTGGCTGATGTTCTCCAATGGTTGCAAAGCAACGACCATCATGATGGTGGTACAGTTAGGGTTTGCAATGATGTTGCGAGGGCGGTTCAATGCGTCTGCCGCATTGCACTCAGGGACTACCAAAGGAACGTCGTTGTCCATACGGAATGCGCTCGAGTTGTCAATCATGACGGCACCATACTTCGTTATGGTTTCAGCGTACTCCTTAGAAATGCCTGCACCTGCTGAGGTGAATGCGATGTCTATGTCCTTGAAGTCGTCATTGTGCTTAAGTTCTTTGACAACATATTTCTTGCCCTTGAACTCATACTCTGTTCCAGCACTGCGAGATGAACCGAAAAGTACTAACTCTGAAACTGGGAAATTTCTTTCCGCCAAAACGCGAAGGAACTCTTGTCCTACCGCACCGCTTGCACCAACAATTGCTACTCTCATTGTTTGTCGAATTATATTATAATTGAACTTTTTCCGAAATTTCGTATATTTGCTAATTTTCTGCAAAGATAATTCTTTAATCAACACTAACGTTAAAATGAGACTGTTTTATTTGTTCGTTTTTTTGTTTGTTTCTAGTTCTGCTGTTTTGTGTGCTTCCACAGGAAGTCAATATGACGGAAACAAAATGTTTAAGTTATGGTCGGGTGAAAGGGATAATTTCATCTTGACTGACAGTGCTTTACAACTTCAGGCTCCACAAGAGTCGAGAAAATCGTATCTCTTTACGTCCTCTTCCGTTTTTGGCGAAGCGGAATGGCAGTTGAGGCTTCGCTTGGGCTTTAATCCTTCGGGAAGCAACTATGTCCGTTTCTATTTGTCGAGCAATTCTCCTGATCTGAAGGGAAACTTGGAGGGCTATTTCGTCCAGATTGGGAACGCATCCGACCAGATTTTGCTTTATCGGCAGAATGGGACTTCTGTCCGAAAATTGGTGGCAAGTGAGGCGCGACGCTTGGACTCCGACTCTTTGGATGTGGAGATTCGTGTCAACCGAACCTCTTCGGGAGAGTGGACGCTTGCCTCCAAGGTCAACGGAGAGGCCTCTTTCTCTAAGGAGGGTACGGCTAAGGATGAGACCTTCACTTCCTGCTATTTCATGGGGATTCTGTGCAATTACACGGCAACCCGAAGGACGCAGTTCTATTTCGATCACCTCTCGGTTCAAGGGGAGGAGTTCCGAGACGATACGCCCCCGACTCTTCGGGAGGTGGAGAAAAGTGATACGTGCGTGTGCCTCTCCTTCTCCGAACGGATTGATTCCCAGCGTGTGTCACTCTATTTTGACGGAGATCCTATCGTTGGAATTTGGAATGCCAATGCGACCCAGTTGACCTTAGTGTTTGACCAGCCTTTGCAGCGTGGAGTATTGCATCGACTCTCTTTGCAAGGGATTGTTGACATGGCAGGCAACGAATTGATCGATACGCTCCTTGACGTGGTTTTGGAAGAACCTTTAAAGCATGGAGATTTGGTCATCAACGAATTGCTTTTCCACCCTTATGAGGGCGGAGTGGACTATGTGGAACTTTACAATCGGAGTGGTAAGTATGTGAACCTTGGTGGCTTGCTCCTCGCTTCCTATAAGTCGGATTCGTTCCTTTATGCGGCGAAACGGCTTCCCGACAGGATGCTTGCCCCGGAGGAGTATGTGGTGATTACGACCGACTCGAATGCGGTTTGCCAATTCTATGATTGTCAGGCAAGTGGAGTGTTTCTTATCTTGGATAAATTACCGGCATACGGAAATACAAAAGGGAGTGTTGTCTTGGCAACGAGGGATAGTTTGGTTATTGACGATTTCAGGTATCAGGAGTCCATGCACGACGACCTATTGAAAGGAAAGGCAGGAGTGGCTTTGGAACGGGTATCGCCTGATTCGGACGATTGGGCCTCTGCATCTGCCACTTCCAACTATGGCACTCCCGGCTATCGGAACTCTTCGGTATCAAATGGATTGGACGAGGTGAAACTTGATCAGGAGGTCTGTTTCCCGCAGCGTGGAGAGGAGGGCGGAATAGTCCTCTCTTATCGTTTTGCGCAGCCGGGCTATTATGCCTATGCGTCTGTTTTCAACCTTAATGGCGTCTGTGTGCGCCATCTGCTCCAAAATCAACTTTTAGGGACGAGTGGACAAGTGGAATGGGACGGTATGAGCGACAGTGGAGTTTTGCAGCCTATTGCCCCCTATATAATTCTGTTTGAGGCGCATAACGCCCAAGGAAATCTCATCCGCAGAAAGTTTGTTTGTGTGGTGAGCCAATAGGCAGGGGTAATTGTATAGCAAAACGTAGGGATGTGCACAAGGCGCATTCCTACGTTTCTAAACCTAAGAGAGGTGTTAACTTCTATATCTTTAAGATAGTTTGCTTACTACCGATTCAATCACTTGAGGGAAATGAGCATACTCCAATTTATGGACTTTTTGAGCCACATCCTCTGGCGTGTCGGTAGGCAAAACTTCGCAGCGGGCTTGAAAAATAATCGTGCCCGAGTCGAAAAATTCATTCACATAGTGGATGGTGATACCGCTTTCCCGTTCGTGGGCAGCCACAACCGCTTCGTGGACTTTCATGCCGTACATACCCTTTCCTCCGTAGTTAGGGAGGAGAGCTGGGTGGATATTGACGATTCGGTCAGGGTAGGCCGCCACCAATTCGGCCGGCACTTTTAAAAGGAATCCAGCCAATACGATGAAATCGATTTGCTCCTTGCGAAGGATTTCCAATACATTTCCCTCCTCCATCTCTTTTTTCGAGAAGACGATAGAGGGGATTCCCAAGTTTTTAGCCCTTGTCAAGACAAACGCATCTTTCTTGTTGCACAAAACCAATTTTATGTTGACATCCGGGTTGTTCTCGAAATGTTTGATGATATTTTCTGCGTTGGAACCCGATCCGGAAGCGAAAATTGCCACTTGTTTAGCCATATTACGTAAACAGTTAAATTATAATGATTTATAAAAAGCAAGCAAGGATTGAAAGCTCTGCTGACATGCTCATTTTTGGTGAAAATGTGCAAAATCAATCAAAAAAATGGAAAATAATTATTACATGTCACAGAAAATTCATTTCTTTGCACCACAAAATTAATATTTATTTATTAACTAAAAAATTTAGATTATGTCAGAAATTGCATCAAGAGTAAAGGCTATTATCGTAGATAAGTTGGGTGTTGATGAATCTGAAGTTACTAACGAAGCAAGCTTCACTAACGATCTAGGAGCAGATTCTCTTGACACTGTCGAGTTGATCATGGAATTCGAGAAGGAATTTGGTGTAACTATTCCAGACGACCAAGCTGAGAAGATCTCTACAGTGGGAGATGCAATAGCTCATATTGAGTCTTTGCAAAAATAATTTTTTACTCTTTCCGAAAAAGTATGGAATTAAAAAGAGTAGTAGTAACAGGTCTAGGCGCAGTTACACCTCTTGGCAACAGTGTTCCCGAGTTTTGGGAGAACTTGCTGAAAGGAGTAAGTGGGGCTGGACCTATTACTCATTTCGACGCTTCCAAGTTTAAGACACAATTCGCCTGCGAGGTTAAAAACTTCGACCCTTTAAAATATTTCGAGAAAAAAGAGGTTAGGAAATACGACCTTTATGCGCAATTCGCGATTGCAGCCGCAAAGGAAAGTGTTGATGACGCAGCGTTCGATATGGAGAAACTCAATCACGACCGCGTGGGTGTGATTTTTGCCTCTGGAATCGGAGGTATAGGCACCTTCGAACAGGAAGTGAAGAATTATGTCACATCAGCAGACGGAGTTCCACGATATAATCCATTCTTTATTCCTAAAATGATTGGAGATATAGCTGCTGGACACATCTCCATGATGTACGGTTTCCGTGGCCCTAACTTCGGTACGGTTTCCGCTTGTGCTTCTTCAACGAATGCTTTAGGTGTTGCTTTTGACCTTATTAGGCTTGGCAAGGCGGATGTCGTTGTTTCTGGTGGTGCAGAGGCTTCTATTACAGCATCTGGCGTAGGTGGTTTTACCTCTATGCATGCACTCTCCACTCGCAATGACGAGCCATCCACGGCTTCACGTCCATTTAGCAAGTCCAGAGATGGATTCGTTATGGGAGAAGGTGCAGCAAGCCTCATATTAGAGGAACTCGAACACGCAAAAGCTCGTGGTGCTAAGATATACGCTGAAATAGCAGGAACGGGTGCTTCCGCAGACGCATACCACATGACCGCAACCCATCCAGAAGGCTTGGGAGCAACATTGGTTATGGAGAATGCTTTGAAGGATGCAAACATGAAGCCTGAGGACATTGATTATATTAATGTTCATGGTACTTCCACACCAGTGGGCGACCCTTCTGAGGTAAAGGCCATTTTGAGAGTTTTCGGAGAGCATGCTTACAAGCTAAACATCAGTTCTACGAAATCCATGACCGGACACTTGTTGGGTGCGACGGGTGCGTTGGAAACCATCGCAAGCATTTTGTCTGTAAAGAATGATATTGTTCCTCCAACGATCAACCATTCGGATGACGATAAGGATCCGGAGATTGACGACAAATTGAACTTCACGTTCAACAAGGCTCAAAAGAGAGTCGTGCGTGCGGCTTTGTCCAACACGTTTGGCTTTGGCGGACACAATTCTTCTATAATTGTTAAGAAATTTGCGTAGTTTCAGTATTACACGAATAATAGAAAAGTTAAGGCTCTTGACGAATCATCGAAAAGAGTCTTATCTTTTATTTCCCTTATCCCAAATATTGGGATTTTCTCCCCAAGACCTTTCTCTCTATGAGTTGGCCTTGATCCATAAGTCCTCCTCGACAAAGGGGAAGGACGGTAGGAAACAAAATAACGAGCGTTTGGAATTCCTCGGTGATGCCATATTGGATGCCGTTGTCGCCGATATCCTATACCAACAGTTCAAGGATCGTAAAGAGGGTTTTCTTACGAACACTCGTTCGAAAATTGTCCAACGGGAGACTTTGAACAAGGTGGCGTTGGAATTGGGCATTGACAAATTGATGGTCATCCCTACGCATAACCATACCCACAACTTAAACATATATGGGAACGCCTTCGAAGCCTTGATTGGAGCCATCTACTTGGACCTCGGATACGAGAAATGCAAATGGTTCATGACCCATGTGGTCTTCGCCAAACACATTAACCTGAATAAATTGGCCATCAAGGAAGTCAACTTCAAATCAAAATTGATAGAATGGAGCCAACGGTATAAGGCCAATGTCCTGTTTGACCTTATCGAGGAAAGCATCGATGCCGAAAACAACCCGATTTTCCAAACTCAAATTCTAATCAACGGACAACCGGCGGGCGTGGGTGTTGGTTACTCCAAAAAGGAGTCCCAACAGAACGCGGCAAAAAAAGCCCTTAAGAATATCAATGCGAACAAACGGCTCTACCTTGAATTTGGAAAGAATAAAGACCAAGAATCCAACTCTGACGAACTTGATCATCAACCCGTCAAATCTGAGCTGGCTCTAACTGCGGAGGCATAATTGCTTCTCTTGTCCTATTCTTGGTTATAAAATATAGTTATATGGAACATTCACATATCGGAAACTTAGTATTCGAAAATGCTAAGAAGTATGGTCAAAAAGTCGCCCTTAAATACAAGGACAACATTAGCAACCGCTGGATGAGCGTTTCATGGAGCGAATTGTGTGAACGCGTCAAGCAGATAGCCTACTCCCTCATCGAATTAGGGGTGAAGGAGGAGGAAAAAATAGCCATATTTTCTCAGAACATGGCGGAAATCATCGAGGTGGACCTCGCCTGCCAAGCACTTAGGGCTACAGCTGTCCCTATGTATGCTACTTCTTCAACGTCTCAAATCGAATACATTATCAAGGATGCGGAAATCGAACTTATTTTTGCTGGTGAGCAGTATCAGTTCGATCGCTCTGTTGAGGCTTTGCATGCCGATACGCCTTTGAAAAAGATAGTCGTTATAGATTCCTCTGTCGATACGAAAGGGGAGTCTGCCGCCATCTTGTTCTCTGATTTCTTGGATAGGGGAGCGAAATCCCAAACAGCGCAGAGCCTCTTTGAAGAGCGCTTCTCCCGCCTCTCTTCGGACGATTTGTGTACTTTGATTTATACGTCGGGCACGACAGGCGAACCTAAGGGAGTGATGCTGACGGATGCGAACTACATGCAGGCTATGAAGATTCATGACATCCGTCTGACGAATGTGGACAATACGCAGAGCTCTTTGTGCTTTTTGCCTCTCAGCCACGTTTTTGAGCGTGCATGGACCTACTATTGCTTGCACAAGGGCATCG
Source organism: Paludibacteraceae bacterium (assembly GCA_017961765.1). GTDB lineage: Bacteria > Bacteroidota > Bacteroidia > Bacteroidales > Paludibacteraceae > RGIG10190. Next base: position 51,498 of record JAGCWQ010000221.1, read on the forward strand.
TTATCTATATCAATTCCAATCCTCGGGAGATTTTGGGCGCTCTTAAGGAGGTGCATCCAAATCTGATGTGTGCTGTGCCTCGCTTTTGGGAAAAGGTCTATGCGGGTGTGAACGAGAAAATAGACACCTTCCCAAGTGTGCTTCGGAAGATTGCCCGCCACGCTATCGCCGTGGGCAAGAAAAGAAATATCTCTTATCTTTCTTTGGACAAGAAGGTGCCAACTCTTTTGGAGTGGCGTTATCAATTTTACAATAAAACGTTGTTTCATATTTTGAAAAAAGCCATTGGAATCGAAAAGGGTGTAATGTTCCCTTGTGCCGGTTCCCAACTGGCAGAAGAGGTGAACGTATTCCTCCATAGTGTCGGGGTGAATATTGTCGTGGGTTACGGACTTACGGAAACGACGGCTACGGTCTCTTGCTACAACCCTTGGGGCAAGGACTTCGATGTGGAATCGGTAGGCGACCTCATGCCTGAATTGGAGATGAAGTTGGGAGAGAACAATGAGATTCTCCTCAAGGGAAAGACGATAACCAAGGGCTATTACAACAAGCCCCAAGCCAATGAAGAGTCGTTCGTGGACGGTTGGTTCCGCACGGGCGATGCGGGGCGTGTCTTGCCTAATGGACGTTTAGTCATCATTGAACGTATCAAGGAATTGTACAAGACTTCTAATGGTAAGTATATAGCACCACAGCAGGTGGAAAACAAGTTGGTTGTGGATAAATATATCGAACAGGTGGCCATCATTGGCGACCAGAGGAAGTTCGTCTCTGCTCTCGTTGTTCCGGCTTACGACTTGCTGAAGGAGTATGCCGCCGAGCAGAATATTTCCTACACATCTATGGAGGAGCTGCTCCAAACCCCGAAGGTTTATTCCTTCTTCGAGGCGCGGATTCAATCCTTGTTGAGTGATTTGGCTGCCTATGAGCAGGTGAAGAAGTTCAAGTTGCTACCAAAGCCTTTCACCCCAGACAACGATGAGTTGACATTGACCTTGAAACTGAAAAGGAAGGTGATAAACTTGCATTATGAAAAAGAAATCGAAGAAATGTATAATTAATAACTTTAAATCATTACAGTATGGCACAAATTAATAATAGTAGCACTAGTAGCCGTGGTAGCAATAGCGTAGTGTCTAATTTGTTCGGCTCGTTCAAGTATATTCTTATCCTTGTTGTGGCTTTGGTTTTATTCCTCATCGCGAAGAATTGTTGTACGACTATTGATTCCGGTTCTGTCGGTATCAAATTCTATAAATGGTCCAGCGATAATGATAAATACGGAGGTGTAATAGGGACTTGTAAGGGATGGGTATGGTATAACCCTGTTACACAAAATGTATTTGAATATCCTATTTACGTTCAACGTAAGAATTACCAGCCTTTTGCCGTAAATGCAAAGGATGCAAGTATTTTCACAATGGATCCTACGCTTGCCTATCGTCTCGATCCTGGCAAGGCTACTCAAATATTCACGAAGTATAGACGTTCTTTAGCGGAGATTGAGGACGGTTATATCCGTACTTGTATCTATGAAGCTTATCGTACATGCGCCAACCAATATACGTCAGATTCTTTGATGGCAAATCGTGGTGGATTCGAGAGCAGCGTTCGTATGAGATTGGATTCCACGCTTTCTCGTGAGGGATTCATCGTTGAGGAGTTTACCTCCCAAATCACTCCTCCTAACTCTTTGGCTCAGGCTATCAACGCCAAGAATGAGGCTGTCCAAAATGCTTTGAAGGCAGAGAACAAGGTTAAAGAGGCAGAGGCAGAGGCTAAAATCCAAATTGCAAAGGCTAAGGGAGAGGCAGACGCTTTGAAAATCAAAGGTGATGGTGAGGCTTATTACAACCGTACAGTCGCCTTGTCTTTGAACGAGTTGTTGGTACGCCAATATGCTCTTGAGAAGTGGGATGGAAAGTTGCCGACCTATATGGCTGGAGAAAAGGGCGGTATGCCAATTATCGGATTGAAATAAAATACGATTTTTTATAAAAGTGGGGAGTCTCTTCGGGGATTCCCCTAAAAACATTTTTTAATATGATAACGACAGACCAACTAAAGAATTTGTTGGAACGCGAGGATGCGTTGAGGAGGTATCTTTGACATCGATGCCAAGATAGTCCAAATCGAAGAAGAAGAGTTGCGTACGCAGGTGCCCGGTTTTTGGGATGACCAGAAAAGTGCGGAGGCGCAGCTGAAAAAAGTTAAAAGTCTAAAGAAGTGGGTTGAGGACTACAATGCCGTAAAGAGTGCTTGTGAAGAGTTGCAATTAGCCATGGACTTCTTCAAGGAAGAAGCTGTCACGGAGGAGGATGTCGATACGGCCTACAAACATGCCGTAGAGTTGACCGAAGCTTTAGAGATGCGGAATATGCTCCGCAATGACGAAGACAAGATGGATGCCGTGCTTAAGATCGTGGCAGGTGCGGGCGGTACGGAGGCTCAGGATTGGGCGGATATGCTCTTCCGTATGTACCAGCGTTGGTGCGAGAGCCATGGTTACAAGACGGAAATCACGAACTGGCAGGACGGAGACGAGGCCGGTATCAAGACTGTCACGATGCAGGTGGAGGGCGATATGGCTTACGGTTATCTGAAGAGCGAGAATGGTGTCCACCGTTTGGTGCGTGTCTCTCCGTTCAATGCGCAGGGTAAGCGTATGACTTCCTTTACTTCCGTATTTGTTGTTCCATTGGTGGACGACAGTATTGAGATTGAAATCAATCCAGCCAACCTCACTTGGGATACATTCCGTTCGAGCGGTGCGGGTGGTCAGAATGTCAACAAGGTGGAGACGGGTGTCCGTTTGCATTATAAGTTCAAGAATGAGCTTACGGGTCAGATGGATGAGATTGTCATCGAGAACACCGAGAGCCGTTCGCAGTTCGACAACAAGGACAATGCCATGCGCTTGCTCCGTTCCCAATTGTACGAAATCGAATTGCAGAAGCGTAGGGCAGAGTCTGCAAAGATTGAGGCAGGAAAGAAGAAGATTGAGTGGGGTTCCCAAATACGTAGTTACGTCTTTGACGACCGTCGTGTGAAGGATCATCGTACCGACTACCAAACATCCAATGTGCAGGCCGTGATGGATGGCAACATCGATGGCTTCATCAAAGCCTATCTAATGGAGTTCGGTGGAGGAAACGAATAGTCTGTTCTTCTTCTCTGAAAATTGATAAATGATAAAATCGGTGTGGCGAATTCCTCAAAGGAGGTCGCCATACCGATTTCCCTTTTGATTATTTACATATAATTCCTACCTTTACGTCCAAGTGGGTTCTTCTAGTATTCTTCAAACACTAAAACCATTATAAGGCACTCACTTCTGGAGGCTCTTTGGAAAATATGATTTTCTAAAATAGTCTTGTTCGTAATAACCTTTTTAATCACACGTAAAATGAACACGAAAAGATACACCAACAGATTGATTCCTTTATTCCTCGCTTGCGGATTGCTCGCTTGCGAAGAGGACAATGTCCCCCAAATTGATACCACAGGCGTGACTATGGAGGATTTGAGGGGAGGATGGAAAGTTTCCAATACGGAGACCTACGTCAATGTGGCTCCTCAATATCAAGCGCAAGTTTCCATGCACAACCTAAGAGAGAAACTTGACGATGCTTTTTCCGACAAGGCCGCCGGAGGATCTCTCTATTTTCGGAAGGACATGGCCTTCTACTTGTACGAGGGCTTTGTGAGAGACAGTAGTAAATACTACCTGGATGAGAACAATTACATCATCCATTATGATAACCCCGACCTCGTAGGATTCTATGCTCCCCTAATGTATGTAAAAACGGTTAACAACCAGTTGGTTCTTTACCTTCGCAAATCAGAAACCATCGATCTTCTCGACGAAGATGGTAGCCTCAAAGGGTGGATGAGCCTCATTGGCAATGTGGTAGATGATGCGCAGTGCGAGATCTACCTTTCCAGGGACGTCGATGAACTATATGACGTGCTGGAGGCGATGGGGCCACAGGATTGAGAACATCGGAAATCTCGAATGTAAGGATGATTGAGATAGATTAGGGAACTCAATCTCCATAGACAGTCAACAACTCTTTAGGCAAAAGAGGGTTTCCTGACATTCATGGCTTTATCTATGCGACTTAGCACTTTCTTGATGTTGTTGAAAATGTCGTAGTTCGAAACATGGATAAAGGAGAATCCTTTAGACATCAGTTCCTTTCGCTTCTCTTCTGTAATACCGGCGTCCCTATCAGGAACTTTGCTGTCCAGTTCGATTATCAACTTTGCTTTTTCGCAATAAAAATCGGCTATCACTGCGGATGCAACTCTTGACATCCTTACGAATTTCGTCGGATAGACCTTGGCGAGCTGATTCATTAATACTGACTCCGAGTAGGTAGCCACGAATCCTGTTGGAACTGCGTCCAACTGCTCTTTTTCTGCTTGAACTTCTGCTTTCATACGTTAATATTTTAAATGAACTATATAAAGTTAGAATTAATTATTCGAATGGACAAGTTTTTTAAAGAAAATAACAAATGTAAAAATTTCAAGAATGCGCTGAAACCCTCTATTTTCCTAAGGTTGACGCAAATCATTTTTTTTGATAGGATGGTGTAGCGATTTTCTCTTCGTTACGTCGTCCGCATAGTTTCCAAAGAGACTTGTTGTTGATTCTAACCAATTGACATTGAATGGATAGAGGGCAGGATCCTCTTTGGATACCTAATTCATTTGTTTATTTCTTTTTCTTTGGCTTTGGTTCCGGAAGGTCGTTGTATAAGGCCTTGAGGAGGTCGCACAAAAACTCGCTGTTTTCGACATTGTCCACCAATAACATCTCTTTGGCACCTTCGTAGGGCAGTTCCCTCGTCGTGTCAGGCATTAGTTCGAGTGCGCTTTTCGTTGGTTTCACCAAAAAACGGTTGTCGTAGATGCCACCAATAATTTTCCCCCGGTAATATAGGATGTATTCTCCCATCATGTATCGGTAAGTAACCTCTTCTAAGTCTGATAGTTGGTCCAGAATAAAATCCAAAAAATCTTTTTTTGATGCCATTCTTTTGCTATTAGATAAGTTAGGTTTGGGACTAAATGTTTTGTTTCAGCACGTAAAGATAGTGAAACATATTTGTCTTATGCAACGAAACGTGTGTTAATTTTTGCAAAAATATTGACGTAAATCATGTTGCCCCTATATTTGTAATGCGAAAAGTTTGACGTAAATCATGTTATTCCCTATATTTGTAATACGAAAAGTTTGACAAGGAATGCCTATATGTCCTATATCTTATAACGTTTCGGATAGTATTAATTTAATATATTCTTATGAAGAAGATTGTTTATCTTTCGTTGAGTGCGCTTGCACTTTTTAGTTCTTGTGAAAAGAGTGATAGTTCGGATGAGCCAGTAAAGAAATTGGTGAAGGTTGTGTCAGAGTATGACGATGGCGGAAGGGTCGTGCGAGAAATCAGTTATGATGACGAGGGTCGGGTGGCTTCTGTTTCAGTTAATAGGGCAGACAAGTATGAAACAAGTGTTGCTAATTTGACCTATGAATATGGAGAAAACGAAATCATCATGACTCGTGAGAAATCAAATGAAGAGTCGGTAGTTACAGAAAAATATATTCTTGGAGCTAGTAGTCTTCCTATAAAATCGGTATTTACTATAAAGGGAAATGGTAATGAGGAAGATGTAGTAACGGAGAGTGATTTCGTGTATGATCCCAATGGCTATTTGGTGGATTATGATGGCTTCGTAAATATTACATGGAAAGATGGCAACTTGATAAAATTGGATTATAGAGGTGAGGGCTTTGCTGTGGTTGACTATACAGATTCCACCCATACGGAGCCGTTGATTTCGAAGTTCACAAATTATGATTTCGATAATTGGCTCTATTTTGCTGAGAATGTGACGCCATTCAAGTTGAAGATGTCTGGAAATTTGCCAATCCACTTAAAGTATCAAGCTGCATCTCCGTATGAATGTTCCTATTCTTGGAAGTTTGATGCGGATGGCTATCCTACAGAGGTAAGGAAGACAGTAGTAGGCGAAGAAGTGTTAGGTGTAAAGAGTGCCACCTACTATTTTAATTGGGAATGATTTGGTGTTTTTGATATATAAAGTGAGCTCCATGTCTTAGACAAGGCAGGGGCTTGCTTTTATTTGCTAAAACTCCCTGTGTTTTGACCTACGGGGACTTCTTTTTTTGCAACAAGGCGGATTTTTGGAGCCTACCTTTGATTTTTTTGATGGGGCAGAATAGTTTTCTGCATACGTTTTCCCCCTCGATTTTTCGGGCTTCGAAAGGCAACCATATCTAAGTGATACACTTACGTTTATTGTGTTTTTTAAATTTTATTTACATTTATTTGTGAATTATTCGTTTTTTTGTTTTCTTTGTATTTTGTAGAAAAGGCAATTTTAATAAAACAATAGAACAACAGAACATTTATACATTCTTATATGAAGTCTATAGAGTTTAACCGAACAGTACTTTGCTCGATGCTGCTGAGCCTATCGGCTTTAGTGGCTAGTGGTCAGGTATGCCAGACAAAAAATGATGTTTTGACCTTTAGTACGGGTCAGCCAACAGGACAACGTTTGAGTCTTTCTGATGTTAGCACCTCTTCTCGCATCGCAGTGGGGTTCCCAAGTAAATATACATTTGCGGAGGCAGCCGGACCTCTTTCTCAGGCTTCGTATGTTATCTCGCATAATCCAAATCAAGGGGTGCATGAAGGTAGTTACAATTATCTGCTTCCAGCAACGGACGAGGGCAACATCTTCTTGGCTACGAAGGATGCGGACGGTAAATTGCCATTCCTCGAATTGACGGATCTTGTTCCTGAAAGAGAGTATAAGTTGACGTTTACCCTTATGAATCCTGCGGCATCATGGGGAAATTGTAAACCATCAAGTACGAATTATGTAGTCTTCCATACGCAAATTGTCAATCCTTCCACGAACGATGGAACAGGTATCAATGCGAAAAGGGTAGAATTGTATGATAACCGCTATGAATGGAATGATTCTCGTTCTCATCGTAGCGGAAATGGTTGTACCAATTATGAAGAGGTAGAAAACGGTAAGCAGATTACCTATACTTATACGTTCTCTACGATGGGGTCGTTGACATCCGCACGTCTTTTCATAGAGGAGTTGGCTGGGTATGGTTATATGACCGAATGTTCTCTTGTGGGATTGTCAGATATCACGTTGGAGGAGACGGTATGTTTGAGCATCTCTTCCCCAACTACTATCATCTGTAGCGGAAAAGTGATTACGCTTTCGGCGACGAATATTCCAGGCGTAGTGAGATATAATTGGTTTAAAAAGGATTTGCACGGAACTAACTTCGTTAAGTTTAAGGAGACGCAAACTCCGTCTGTTACGGATATGCCTGAGGATACAACTCTTTATTATGTGAGTGTCAGTGAAAATGGCATAGACCTTCGTTCTGAGCCTATTACTATTAATGTGGCTGAAAGATGTTTGTATATCACCCCTCACTACTCTTCTGATTTGTGTACGGATCAGGAGAATACTTTGGTTGCGTCGGGTTCTATGGTCTTGGGTCATACTGATTCGGAAGATTTCACATGGGAGGAGTACGATGAAGTGTTAGGCGAGTGGAAACAGTTGGATTCCCATACGATGAAACAAAAGATAAAACCGGAAAAGACAACAAAGTATAGGGTTATCTTCGGTGGTGAATCTACGGAATATGTTCATACGGTTGCTCCGTGTGCAAGTTTGGTTTGTCAGCAGTTGGAGTCTAAGACCGTCTTCTTGGAGACCTTTGGTTTCTTCATGGACTCGGTGACTTATGTGGATACAAAAGATGAGGTTCGTTATAAGACTGTTCATACGGAGTCTGCGGGTGACTTGAAGATTGAGCGTTATTGGGCTCCGGATCCATATGATTATGTAGTGTATCCGACAGAGTTTACCCAAGCCATCAATTCCAGCAATAATCAACCTGTGACATTCGCAGGTCAACCTGTGATGTGTGGAACGAATGGTCACCAGTTTGCACTCCTTGACCCTCGAAATCCAGATCCGACCAGCTCGGATTATGAGCGTCGTAATGGTGGTTACCAATGGTGCCATAACGAGAACACATACCAAGGCAACTATCGTGTAGAGGACGGTTTCTATGCGTTGGTTCGTAATCCGGTCGAGGCCGATTGTGGTAATGGTGACTTCTGGGATGCAAAAGACCATACGGGAAATAGGAATGGTGCCATGTTGATGGTGAACTGTGGCCCGACCAAGGCAACTATCTATTCACAAAAGGTGAATGTGGGTTGTTCTGATTTGTTGCTCAACTTCTCGGCTTATTTGGCAAATGCCATCACTCCTTTAACGAAAGATGGCGATGTGAAGGAGAGTATGACACCAGTTCAGATTACCTTTAAGATATTTGATAAGAACATGAACCTTTTGGGTTCTGAGGATTCTGATCCAATTGTCTCTTCTGTAAGTGACAAAGAGTTGACATGGTCTCAACAATCCATGCAGTTCAAGTCAAATAAGGAGACGGAATTGTATGTGCAGTTGGTGAACAATGGTGAGTCTGGTTATGGTAACGATATCTTGTTGGATGATATCTCCTTCTCCATTTGCTTGCCGAAGGTAGTCTTGATTACGGTAGGTATGGATATGGATAGTCCTGAGGTAGTCCGTATCTGTAACGATACAACTATTACGTTGAAGGCCGTTCAGAAACAGAATATTTTGGAAAATCCTCTTTTCCGTTTCCAATATAGGGTTGGAAATGATGATGAATGGAAGGATGTGGATCCAAATGCAACAGATTATACAAGTGATAATATTACTATCAGCTCCTCCGATTCCCGTTTTTGGGGCGAGGTTGAGTTCCGTGTGGTTGCGGCAGAGAACATGGAGGTCTTGAATAAAGTTATTCAAGCGATGCCTTTGAGTTCTTGTGATATGTATTCAATGGCCAATTCCACATTGACGATTATTAATAACTACCATGGCCCTATGTCTCCTGATGAGGAAATTTCCGTATGTAAGGGAGATAACATAGAGATGAAGGGTAGCCGTGAATGTGACAAGGAAGGCAAATGGCTCACTGATTGGGAGTGGGAATGGCAAGATGCTACGGGTAAGGTGATCTCCGGTTATTATCGTAGTTCTGATTTGGAAAAGAAGGTTCTTCCTTACACTGTTAAAGAGTTTAATGAAGTCTTCTATTTCGTAGCTTACGATGACGTTTGTTCCTACAAGCAGAAATTTACTTTGATAGGAAAGAATGTCGCAAAGATAACGGCCAATGCCTCTTTGTGGACGGGTTGTGACTCTTTGATGATTATTCCAGACTCATTGACGATTGAGTCGGAAGCTACAGTGGCTCCTAAATTGAAGTGGACGGTAGACGGCAGCGAGGTTCCTATTATAGGAGACACCTTGTTGATTAAGCCTGCGGTTACACCTGTGAGCGGTGTGGTTCGTTTGGATGTGCTTCCTGACGATAATTATTGTCCGCTTGCTTCTCCACTAGAAATACCTTATCGTGTGAATGCGGGTAGCTCTTTGTCAGTTTCTCTTTCTGCAGGAGATATTAAGCACCTTTGTCTTGATCCAGAAAAGTACGATTCAATTACTTTGCAGGCGGAAGTGACTCCGGTGGCAGCTCGGGAAGATGTGAAGTTCTATCTCTGGTCGGTCAACGGTACTCCATTAGATACGACGACATCTTCGAGCTTGACTATCAGCACGGATCCGAAAAACAAGTTCCACGACTTGTTGGTAGCGGGAGCTAAGTTGATGTTTGAGGTTCGTGTGGCTGACGGTGTCTGCTTCACGGTAGATAATCCATCCGATCCAGGTTCCTTCTATTTGGAGGTAAACGAGACTTATTCTATTGCTTTGGATTCTTATCCGAATGACTCGATTTGTTTGACGGATCTAAAGAGTGACACTGTTTTAGTATTGAAGGCTACGGCTATATCTGTCAGCCATCCAGGCAGCCATGATGTAGAGAAGAACATAAAGACGTATGTTTGGAGCGTCGATGGCAAGGTCTTCGCAACAACGGATACTTCCGCATACGTATTGTTAATGTCGAATCATCCATCTATATTGGATCAATACTTGAAAGCAGGTACTTCTCCTGTATTCTCAGTTGCAGCTGTTGATAGCATCTGTTTCCAAAGTGCGGGCGAGGCTCCTTCAGGTGATCTTAAGATTGTCTTTAATGAGGCCTACTCCATGATAGTGAGCCCAGACGGAAAGACGATTTGTGTGCCAGAGCATGCAATGGATGAGAATATGTTGTTGTTGACGCTTTCTGTGGAGACAGATCCAACGGATGCTATAAATCATGTACAAGAGTTTATGTGGTATTTGAATGGTGAGTATTATCGTTCGACCACAAAAGATCCTAATTCAAAGACTTCTACTTTGTCTCTGACGTACAAGGATTTGAAAGATATGATAGGACAAAACGTTAAGTTCTCAGTGAAGTCTTATGATGGCATCTGTTCTACGAAGGAGAACCCTGCAGAGAATGGCAATGATGTGAATATAGACATCCGTAGTGGTGGTTATACAATGTCGCTTTCTGTCGATGTGGATAAATTGTGTATTGATACTTTGAATCCAGAGAATAATAAAATAACACTTTCTGCTATCGTTAATCCAGACGCTGCAAAGACTGATATAGACAAGTATTATTGGATGGATGATGGTGTGGATATTGCGCAGACAACAGATCCGACTTGTGTTTTGACTCAGGATAAATTCCCTGATATATTCAAGGCTGGTAAGCGTGCCATCTTCAACGTGAAGACTTATGATGCTGTATGTGCAGGTGATTGGGTATATGGAGTCGGTTATGGAGAACAGGTTCTCATTAATGAATCCTATAAGATGGAGTTGATCGCTGATGGTGATTCTATCTGTTATGATGATGAGAATCAAGCTGTCCTTAACTTAGAAGCGAAGGTGACGCCTTCTGCGGCTGCAAACCATATTAGGGCTTATCGTTGGTACCGTGACGGAGTTCTTCTCGAAACGACTACTACTAATAGCTTGTCTGTGACGAATGCGAAGTATCCTGGTTCATTGGTAACAGGTGCGGCTCACTCATTCAAGGTTGACTCTTATGATGAGATCTGTTTCTCTGCAGAAGAGCCTTCTGAATCAGAAGCCAAGGCGATAGCAGTTGGATTCAAGTATGAGTTGAAACTTACTCACATAGGAAAGGATTCCATCTGTTTGGGTACGGACTCTGTAATCTTGAAGGCAAAAGCATATCCTCGTTCTACGAGAGCAAGCATACAGTTGTACATTTGGACGATGGAATTGAACGGAGTGGAGACGGAGATAGCTAGAACTAAAGCTCCAGAGGATTCTTTGGTAATCAGCCAAGAGAGATTCCCTGATTTGTTCAAGGCTGGTACTGCTCCTATCTTTAGAGTGAAGTCTGTGGACGGCATCTGTTATAAGATAGACAATCCGAATGTATCTGACGAGTTTGTCATCCGTTTCAATACGAACTACACTATGAAGTTGATTCCTTCTTCTGAAGTGGTTTGCTTCAGCGAGGGTGATGATACGGAATTGGTATTGACTGCTGAAGTCGATCCAGCTGCTGCGGATACCTTTATTAAGTGGTATCGCTGGTATAAGGATGGTGTATTGATTGACTCCACGAGGACAAATACTATAACGATTACACAATCTCGTTATCCAAAGGTATTGGTTCCAGGTGCAAAGTCAACCTTCACGGTCGATTCGTACGATGGATTCTGCTTCACGGCACAAGATCCTTCTGTCAGCGATGGAGTTGAGATTTTGATTAACCAGAAATATGAGATGAAGTTGGAGGCAGATGGTAATCCATTGTGTATGGCAACCGACTTCGTAATTTTGAAGGCTATTGTTAAGCCGGTTGAGGCGAAAAACAACATCCAAAAATACTATTGGAAGGTTAATGGCGATTTGTTCGCAAAGACGGAGAGTCCGGTTGACAACATTGTATTGAGTCAAGAGAACTATCCTGAATTGTTGGATAGGTTGCGTGGCACGATCCCTAGTTTCTCTGTGGAATCAGTGGATGGTATTTGTTATACGAAGGAAAATCCGGCTAAGTCCGATACGATTGGTGTCGCAATCGGTAGCCACTTCACCATTTCGTTGGAAGCTCCATCTGATTCGATCTGTTTCCCTGATAGAGCGTCTGTCTCTTTGACGTTGAAGGCGAATGTGGATCCAGTTGTTTCGAAAGGTTTGGTGAAATCCTATCGTTGGTATAAAAATGGAGAATTGATAGATTCTACGAAGGAGAACTTTATCGAGATTACGGACGCAAAATATCCGGGCGTGATAAATCCAGGCGAGAATCCAACCTTCTCAGTGGATGCTTACGATGACATCTGTTATACGTCAGACAATCCGGCTAAGAGTGGAGGTATGAAGATTGTCATCAACTTTAATTTCACTATCCGTTTGGATAATGGCGGCAAGGATCACTTGTGTGTCGGTTCTGATTCATTGACAATCACGGCTATTGTTGAGCCTGCTGGTTCGGCTAAGAACATTCAATATTACTATTGGACGAAGGATGGTGTTGTCTTCGATACGACGACAGTGGATCATATTATCTTGAGTCGCGAGACCTATCCTGACTTGTTCCTAGGTTCATCCTTCCCTAATTTGGGCGTAATGGCTGTGGATGGTATATGCTACACGGATAAGAATCCTGCAACATCTCCTGCTATTACAATCAGGGTTAACAAACTCTTTGATCTCTCTCTGAAACCAAATACGGATGTGATTTGTGCGTCTGGTGCTAATTCCACAGTTATATTGACCGCCATAGTCGATCCTGAGGATTCGGGAAGAATGATTGAGAGGTACTTATGGTACAAGGTAAATGTCGAGACAGGTGCGACCGAGTTGATTGGAGAACCTACGGCAGGACCTTCGAAGGCAGTCTCTAATCTTGATCACGGAGAGTATGCATTCTATGTTGAAGCATACGATGGTGTTTGTTTCTCTGTAAATCCTGCGTCGAGTGATTCGGTGAATGTTTCCGTTCATGAGAATATATTTGTAACTTTGTCTGCGGATAGGCTCAAATTCTGTACGGAGTCTTCTTCGTTGACATCTACGCCGATTACTCTTACGGCAAAGGTGACACAAGGAACGCCTAATAAGTTTGAGGTTTTTGATGCAGAAGGTTCATTATTCTTGGTATCTTCTTCGGAGAAAACTATTACCTTTACGGTATATCCTACGTTTGACAACCATGAATATGTGGTTAAGGCTTACGATGGAGTATGTAACAATAACGATGCGACGGCAGCTACGACTGGTAATCCATTGGATATCAGTGTCTATGATCCGATTGATTTGGATTTGAATATAGACAAGAAGCTCCTTTGCTTGGGTGATACCGTTCATTTGAGCGTCACGTTGAAACAAGGTTCGCCTGTTCAATATGAGTGGTCGGCAGTTTCTTACGGTGGTAGGAATGTTTCGGTGACGACGGCCAACAAGGATACTGTCATCATGGATGTTCCAGTGGATGCGGGTTATCAGGCTTATACTTTGATCGCTTCGGATGGTATTTGCGACGATAAGATTGTCTCTGTCGGAAATGTCTTGGTGAAGGAGAAGATTGAGTTGACGCTCCGTTCGGATATGGACAAGGTCGTAATTGGTGGTTCTGTCAATTTCTTGGCGGATGTTACGAGCGGTGATCCTGTCTTATATACGTGGAAGGCAGACGACCGTGTGGTTGCGACAACGGTGGAGAACACGTTGCATGAGTTCCCTAAGTCGCCTTCTGTCTATACGGTAGAGGCAACAGATTCCGTTTGTTCGGTGGCTACAGCTCAAATGAACATGACAGTTCAATTGCCGACAGCCTTTACGCCATATGATAAAGATGGATTCAACGATATCTTTATGGAGACTTTCAAGGTGACTATCTTTAACAGGTTTGGACAGGTCATCTATGAAGGAGATAATGGTTGGGATGGTTCAACCTATTCCAATATGACGGATCCTAATCAGGTGAAGAGGACATGTGGTTCGATGGCGGATCCGGGCGTTTACTTCTATTCGGTTATCTTGAAGGATGGTAAGGAGACCAAGGGATCCATAGAGGTAGTTAAGATGTAAAAAAAGAAAATGAAATAAACGATAATTATGTTAAACTTGAAAAAGGTCTTATTATTGACCGTGTCAGTATTGGCGGCTTGCGTTAGTTCGTATGCCATCCACGAGGAGTTTGCTGAGGGTTATGAATTTGGTCCGTCAAGGGCAAGTACGAAGGTGAAGGAGTTGCCAATGTCCTTCTATAAGGAAGGAAAGGTGGTCTTTTTCCGTGGAGACTCTGCATATATTGCAAAGGTAGGAAACGGATTTGACCTCGATTCGGCAGTTGTCTGTCCAGAATTGTGTGGATTAGGAATCGAAGGTACATTTGCCTATGATTCTCGTCGTAGAACCATTTATTTCGCCAAGACGGATGAGTTAGGTAATTCGGACTTGTATGAAGCCCACATGGAAGAGGGTGGCTTCTCGGAGCCTAAACGATTGAACATCGAGGGCTTGGATAAGGTAAGAAAACCATTCAAAGGTTCGACGACAGTTCCTGCTGGTTGGACTTTCCGTTATAACCGTATCTCAGGATTCTTCAATCCATCTATCGCAAAGAATGGTAACAGAATCTATTTCTCGGCCGATTTCCCTAAGCAAAGTTACGGAGGTCGTGATATCTGGTATATAGACAGAAACAAGGGAGGTGAGAAGGGCGCAGCAAAGTGGGCTATGCCGAAGAATGCCAGTGATAGTATCCATCCGTTCAACTCCAATGCCCGTGAGGATTTCGCGTGGACGAGCGGTGACTCTATCCTTTACTTCGCTTCCAACCGTCCAGGTGGTATGGGAGGTCTTGACCTTTATATGTCCCGTTGGATGAAGGATACGGTGGATGTCCCTGTCGATACGGTAGCTTTGAATGCTGGCTCGATTAAGGAGGCAAAGAAACCTAAGAAGGAGGTTCGTGAGACTTGGGGTCCTGCCGTTTTGATGGACTCGGTCTTCAACTCTTCCGCAAACGATTATAACTTGATTGGTTCAGATAAGATCCTTTTGTTGATGTCCAACCGTCAGGGAGGTGTTGGTAGTGATGATATCTATCGCCCTGCTCCATTCGAGGCTAAGCGTGAGTCTGAGCTTCTTCCTAATGAGACGATTGATGAGCCTAAGGGCTTCCACTGGGTGTTGTTCTTCTTCGATTTCAACCAAGCTACGATGAAGCCTGAGTACGAGGCACAGTTGGATGAGTTGGTGGATGCCATGAGGGAGTTCCCTGGTGCGGTGTTCGAGGTCAGTGGTCACACGGATAGCCGTGGTGCGGATGCCTACAACTTGAAGTTGTCTCAGAAACGTGCCGACTATATTCGTGGAATGTTGATTCAACGTGGATTCTCTCCTGACAAGTTGGTTTCTGTCGGTAAGGGTGAAACAGAGCCTGTGATTCCGAATGCAACCGAGGAGGCAGAGCACGAGCAGAACAGACGTGCTGATATAAAGATTTTAAATGAGTAATTGACGGAGCAAGATGAGAAAGTTAGTAATATTTGTTGCAATGGTAATGTCGTTTGCTGTTGCAAACGCACAAAGGGATTTGATGTTGTCGCAGCAGTTCTTTTCAAGGTTGAATGCCAACCCTGCTGCTACGGGTAATAGTGATGATATAGACTTCTTTTTGCTAGGTCGTTGGCAATGGATTGGAGTTGAGGACTCTCCAAAATCTGGTGTGTTGAATATCAGTGATTATTTTGAGTCTGTCCGCTCTGGTATCGGTTTGACGGTCTCTTATGATGACGTCGGTATCAGCAACAAGACTACGATAGCAAAGGCTGCTTATGCATATCATATCAACGTGAACGAGAACATGTTGCTTTCAATGGGTCTCTCTGCTGGTATCCTCTACCACTATTGGAATCCAGAGGAGCACCGCTTGCAGAATCCGGAGGAGTTCGGTCAAACTACATTCCCTAACGAGATTACGACTTCCCTTGAGCCTGATATGGACTTCGGTCTTGAGTTGGCTACGCCAAGATTGTTGTTCGGTGCTTCCGTTGATCACTTGTTGAACAACGACGAGGATGTGACAACTTCCAAGCCAGGTCGTCAATTCTATTGGTATGTGAGAACTTTGTTCCCATTGAGCGAGAGCATTGACTTTGCTCCTGCCATCATCTATATGCATCGTAACACGGTTGACCGTGCTGAGTTGAACCTCTTCGCTTACTTCGAGAGAACTTTGTGGGGTGGTGTTACGTATCGTCCGGATATCAATGCGGAATTCTCTTCTAACATGTTGACGTTTACTCTCGGTCTTGAATATAAGCGTTACCGCTTTGGCTACTCATTCGAGTGGGGCTTGGGTGAAATTAGCGAGTTGTCAAGCAACTCCAGCGAGTTTTTGATCTCATACAGATTACCGAAGAAAATGAAAAACAAGTATGTCAGATTTATGGAAGATTAATTTTTTTGTATCTTTGTATATTATTAATCGTTTTTTATCGTTGTATAGAAAAGGTTATAGTATGTTTGTGTAATGGGGATTTTTAAATTGATTAGTAATTGGCTCCCTACTCTGTCGTCTTTCGATGGATTTGGATGCTTAAATTAAACATTTATAATCTTAGGAATACAATGAGTAAGAACAAATTATTTATATTGCTTTTAACTGCGCTCTCTTGTTTTTCGGCTTCGGCTCAAGATGAGATTGTGTATGACCAGTACCACTTCAATTATTATCTGGTCAATCCGGCCGTGGCAGGTGCTGAGCGTTGCTCCCACCTCATGTTGACGGGTAAATTTCAATGGATGGGAATGGACGATGCGCCGATGACGCAGACGTTGAGTTTCAGG
>JAGCWQ010000222.1 GCA_017961765.1 Paludibacteraceae bacterium
CTGTTGCTGCTGTTGTTGCTGCTGCTCTAACAAACGCTTCACATAAGCCAGATTATAACGGGTCTGCTCATCATTCGGATTATAACGCAAAGACTGCTTAAATGCCTTATAGCTATTTCCGTAATCCTTCTGTTGGAGATAGGAATCACCAATGTTGTGATAGATCTGCCCCATCTTTTTAGGATCTTGGTCAGGAACAGACTTCGCCGCACGCTCATAGGCTTCAACCGCCTCCTTATAGGCGCCCTTCCGATAAAGGGCATTCCCCTTATTATAAGAAGCGATGTCGCCAAACTTTCCTTGTTGCTTCAAAGCCTCATCGTATTTCGAGATAGACTCGTCATACTTTTTATCCTCATAAAGGCCATTTCCTTCCTTGATCAAATTATTCTCATTTTGCGAGAAAGAAACCAAAGGGAGCGAGACCCAAACAAACAAGCCAACCAGCAACTTGTTCGTGAACCATTTTCCCATAATACCACTCAAATTCATCACTCAAACAATTTAATATTAGAGAATAACCTATTTTTCTTTTCCAACAAACAGAATTCCAACAGCAAGAAAATCAAAGCGATCCAAAGGCAAATTTGGAACTGCTCGTTGAAAGCAGAATAGACTTCCGCCTCAATATCACCAGAAGAGAGCTTCTCCAAATTGGAATTCAACTCATTCAAGGCTGCGTTGGAGTTGTCGGCACGGACATAGATTCCATTTCCAGCCTCCGCTATGTTTTGTCCCATCTGTTCATTCAACTTAGAGACAACAGGATTGCCAGAACGATCCTTCTTATAATCATTGCTACCCGGACTCAACGGAATCAAAGAGCCCTCTGGCTTACCAATACCGACCACATTCACCTGAATGCCCTGCTCCACTGCGTTTTTCGCAGAAGAGACAGCATCATCCTCATGGTTCTCTCCATCCGTTATGACGATGATGGAACGTCCCACATTCTCACGGTCCGAAAACGAGCGTGACGACATATCTATCGCCTTTCCTATGGCAGTACCCTGACGGGAAATCATGGAGGTGGAAATCGAAGAGATGAACAACTTCGCCGATTTGTAGTCGCCCGTCATAGGCAACTGGACAAAGGCATCGCCTGCAAAGACAACCACACCCAACTTGTCGTTGTTCATGTTATCAATCATCTTCAACAAAATCTGCTTCGAACGCTCCAGACGGTTCGGAACGACATCCTCCGCCATCATAGAATTGGAGATATCAAGAGCGACCATCACCTCAACACCCTTACGCTTAACAGACTCCTTCTTCGCTCCGATTTGAGGTTCAGCCAAAGCAACGATGACAGCAGCCAAGGCAACCAAAAACAAAGAGATCTTCGCTATCGGGCGAGCTAAAGAAACCGATGGCATAAGCGACTCCAACAAAGCACGATTGCCAAAACGATTCAGATACGAAGCCCTCCTATAACGATAGTATATAAAAGCAAGAACCAATATCGGAATAAGTATCAAGAGATATAAATATTCCGGATTTGCAAATCTAAACATACCTACAATCAATTTTTTGTTATGGATTATGACGGAGGACAGTCAACCGGAGCAATACCTCGCAAAGAAGCAACAAGAAAGCCCCAATCAACCATGGGAGGTACTCTTCCGACTTAGAAGTATATTCCTCCACCGTTATCTTCGTCTTCTCCAATTTATCAATTTCCTTATAAATATTAGCCAACGACTTATTGTCCGTAGCACGGAAATAAGCTCCATCCGTCGCCTTAGAAATTTGTTGCAACGTAGCCTCGTCAATATCAACCTGCATCATCTCCATACGGATACCGAAAGGCGTTTGAACTGGGAATGGAGCCATTCCCTTCGATCCGACACCAATCGTATATACCCTGATTCCAAATGTCTTAGCCAACTCGGCTGCCGTAAGTGGGTCTATCTCACCCGCATTGTTGGAACCATCGGTCAACAAGATGATCACCTTCGACTTGGCTTGGCTATCCTTGATTCGGTTCACGGCATTCGCCAAACCCATACCGATAGCAGTACCGCCTACATCCACCATATCGCTGTTGATCGTATTCATCATCGAAACAATGGCTGACTTATCCGTTGTCAAAGGCGTCAACGTGAAGCTGGCACCCGAAAAGACAACTACACCAATGTTATCATTAGGACGAGAAGCGACAAATTCAGCACCTACCTTTTTAGCTGCTTCCAAACGGTCAGGCTTCAAATCCTGTGCGATCATACTCTTGGAGATATCCATAGCCATGACGATATCGATACCTTCCACATTCCGATTCACCTTATTGTTCGTAGTCTGAGGACGAGCCAAAGCCACAATCAACAAAGCCAAGGCAGCACACCTCAAAACGAATGGGAGATGAAGAATATAGTATTTATAACTTTTCGGCACAGTGAGGAAAACTTCTGCACTGGAAATCTGCATACTGGCTGTCGTCCGCTTTCTCTTCCATATATACCAAGCGATCATCGGCACCAAGACCAACAGCAGATATAAATATCCTGGACTTTCAAATTCCATCTTGAAAAATTTATTTTTTACCTACTTATTTCACATCCTTTATACTATCCATCGACGTCGATTCCGAAGCAGTCGTAAAGACATTGCCTGTACCCTCCGCCGTCTTCTGCTCTTTCGGCTTTGGATCCAAAGAGACAGGTTCAGGAAGAATGGTTTGGTTTACGACAAAATAGCCGTTGACAAGACTCAAAGTACAAGTATCCGAATCAGGTTCCATCTTGGCAAACTTTACCATATCGGAAATCGAGAATATCTGCTTCAACTTATCACAAACCGGATAAGCCTCCTCCTTGTACTGCAACTCGTCCAAAATCTCGGCTGAAGTCATCTCCCACGCAGAGATGGAGAACCGCTTGCTCAAGTATTCACGCAAGGCATCCGTCAACTCCGTATAGTATTGCTTATACTCACCTGTATGCCAGATCCTTTCGGCTTTGATACGATCCAACTCCATCAACGCCACCTCATGCGGCTTCAAGATACGTTCCGGCTCCACGACAACAGGAGCTGGCTTCTCCTTATGCTTCTTCCAATAATTATAGGCATAGTAAGCAATACTTGCCAATGCGAGGAGGACAAACAAGAAGAGAATCAACATCTTTATGAAATAGACAAAGTCGAAAGGAATCTCCATCACATCCTTGATGTCTTCGAACTCTCCGTCCACAATCTGCCTATCGATATTGAGCACTTCCAATGTCAATTCATTCGTCTGAGACCTGGAACCATCCCGCAACGTCATGAAGAAAGGAGGAATCTTGTAAACACCCGTATCGAACGAAGTAACCAGATAATCCTTCTTATAGCGGAACTTTCCGTTGTTCATCGAAGTATCCGTCTTAGAGACCATCAACACCTCGATGCCCGATGTCAAGGAATCACCCTGATGTAAATCGGGAAAATCGAAGGCGACACCCTCCGGAGCATCGACCACCACACGGATCTGCGTCTGCTGACCTATTTTTATAAAAGAAGAATCAATCGTCGCCGTAGCAGAAAGAAATTGAGCATTCGCCCCCACACAAGTAAGGAGGAAAAGCAACAACGACGAAAAGAATTTCAATCTCACCATTTCTCTAACTATTTAGGATAATGTCCTTTACGATCTAAAACTGAACAATTTAAGCAATGCCTTCACGTAATCCTCATCCGTAGAGATGGAAACCGAATCGACACCACTCTTATTGAATACTTGCTTAATTTCCTCTTGACGTTTCTGCCAATGCTCCTCGAACATCCTGCGCAACCGCTTGTCCGAAGTATCGACCCACATATCAGCCCCCGTCTCCGAATCCTTCACCTTCAAGAGTCCGATAGCAGGCAACTCCGTCTCACGCTTGTCATAAATATGCAAGGCTACCATGTCATGCTTACGATTGGCAATAATCATAGCCTTCTCATAATCATGGTCCATAAAATCGGAGATAAGGAACGCCGTACAACGCTTTTTAATCACATTGGTGAAATACTGCAATGCGCCCCCAATATCCGTCTTATGGCTCTGAGGCTCGAAGCCCAAGAGTTCACGGATGATGTAGAGAATATGCTTCTTTCCCTTTTGAGGAGGAATGAACTTCTCAATACGGTCGGAAAAGAGGATAACGCCAATCTTATCATTGTTTTGAATGGCAGAGAACGCCAAGGTAGCCGCCACTTCGGTCATCAACTCCCGCTTCATCTGGATACCCGTACCAAAATCGCCACTACCGGAGACATCGACAAGCAACATCATCGTCATCTCACGTTCCTCTTCGAACACCTTGATATAAGGGCGATTAAACCGCGCCGTAACATTCCAATCAATATTACGGATGTCATCCCCATATTGGTATTCGCGCACCTCCGAAAAGGTCATACCCCTACCCTTAAAGGCCGTGTGGTACTCTCCCGCAAAAATATTCTTGGAAAGTCCGCGAGTCTTAATCTCTATCTTTCGGACCTTCTTTATCAAATCGCTTGCTTCCATAATTTCTTTTGATTTATGAGTAAACGTAAATCGGCAAAAATGCCTCTACTCGCAACCAATTATGGAACTACGACAGCATTAAGGGTTTGGCTGATGATATCTTCCGTAGTCATATTGTTGGCCTCTGCCTCATACGTAAGTGCGATACGATGGCGCAAAACATCAGGAGCGATGGCACGCACATCCTCTGGAATGACATATCCACGACGCTTGATGAAGGCATAAGCTCTCGAAGCCAAAGCCAAATTGATGGATGCACGAGGAGAACCACCGCAAGAAATCATGTCCTTCAAGTGTCCCAATCCGTATTGCTCAGGGAAACGGGTAGCGAAGACAATATCACAAATATACTGTTCGATCTTCTCGTCCATATATACGTCATGCACCACCTTACGTGCTTCCAAAATATCTTCTGGCTTCAAAATCGGCTCGATCACAACTTTCTCCCTCTTGATATTCTGACGAACGATGAGTTTCTCCTCCTCCAACTTAGGATAGGTAATGATTACCTTCAACATGAAACGGTCCACCTGCGCCTCTGGAAGTGGATAGGTACCCTCCTGCTCCACTGGGTTTTGCGTAGCCATAACCAAGAAAGGAGTAGGCAATTTGAACGTAGATTCACCAATCGTCACCTGACGCTCCTGCATGGCCTCCAACAAAGCACTCTGTACTTTGGCAGGAGCACGGTTAATCTCATCCGCAAGAACCAAGTTAGCGAAGATAGGTCCCTTCTTAATGCTGAAATCTTCCGACTTCTGACTGTAAATCATCGTACCGATCACGTCGGCAGGCAACAAGTCGGGCGTAAACTGAACACGGCTATAATTAGCGTTAATCAACTCACCCAGCGTCTTAATAGCCAAGGTTTTGGCCAAACCAGGCACACCTTCCAACAAGATGTGACCATCGGCAAGCAATCCGATTAACAATGATTCAACAAGATGTTTTTGACCTACGATAGCCTGATTCATGCCCTTTACGAGAGCATCAACGAAAGAACTTTGCTGTGCGATTCTTGCGTTTAATTCTGCATAATCAACCATAATATCTTATATCTTTTTTTCTGAATTTTCTTTTCTATGTGCAAATATATAAAAATAGGGGGGTTGTATTTCCGTGATTAGAATTAATTAAGAATTTAGGGTTAAAAATTAAGAGTTGCTATACTTTACAGAGAACTACGGTACTTCTTTTTCTATGCAATTACTATATCCTTCCTAAAATTGTCAGACCCTAATTTCCACTAATTTCCATTTATGCTTCCACTGACAAATCCCCTAAAAATGGGGCGGAAGCCAAAGCCACCACCCCATCAAACAATTCTTTATTTTCCTATCAATTTCTTAATTTCAAACGCCATATCCAACTTCTGCTGATCATCCTTATTCACCAAAGCGGGATTCAACTCCGGAATCTTAATCAACGTTCCCGGAACGAGCTTGTTAGGATCCTTGATAACATCCGTATTGAAGAAGTAGATGTAAACCCAGAAGAATTTATGTCCATAATAACGTAATGACAAATCGACCAAACGTCTTCCCGAAGTCAAACTCACCTCATCCTTTATGCCAGAGATGGAAATGTCCTCGTTCGGATAATTCTCCTTCATGTATTGAACCAGATCGGAAGAAAAACTATATTGAGGCTCCACCACTTCCGGCTGCTGATCCAAGGCTCCTTCGTCGCTACGTTGAATAATATCTCCTGACACATTCGCATCAGAAAGATCATCATAAATAGCCTCTTCTTCCTCCGCATCATTTGAGGTCTCAGGAACAGGGGTAGGTAATGTTTCTCCAGTCTCCTCCACCTTTTCTGTCGGAACAATCAGCGCTTTCAATTCATCCTTATAAATGTAACCGATCAAGCCCAAAAGAAGCAGAAGCAAGAAGAAAATCAAGAGGCCAATGACATTAGCAGAATGACCCTTCTCCTTATTATTTTGCTCAATGGAGGCTTTTTTCTCTCCTTCTGCATCATCTATCTTCTCTTGTTCTGTCTCTTCCTTGCTATCTTTCTGTTCTTCAACATTTTCAGATTCCTTTTGTTCCTCTTCTGAATCTTGCGAAGATTCAACATCAACTTCAATAGAAGCACCATTCTCGCCTTTTTCTTGGTCGTTGGTCTCCAGTTTCTCCTCTGTCGGAACAGATACCGGCTCTTGAGGTTCCGGCTCTTGAACTTGAGGTTCCTGAGCAGGATTTGTCACCTCTGAATCTGGAATAGGAGCATCAACAACAACTTCTTTCTCCTTCTGATCCTCCGGATGTTCATCCGTGAACAGAGTCACCACTGGGCCAGGATTGACACTTGGTGTACCGATGACAGAAGGTTGTTCCGTAAACGTAGGGATAACCTGTCCCTCCCGAGGCTGAGCCTCCACGAAAGAAGGGATCTTATCTTCAGTGGACTCTTTTTCATCCACTTTTGGGGAAGCAGCGGCATCCTCGCTCTCCTTCGTATCTGTAGAAGGAACTTGGATGATAGGTTCTTGGATTGTCTCGACAGGTTCGGAAACAGGGGGCACCAACGGTTCCTCGACCTTTGTCTCCACTTCCGGAGTTGAAGGAACCTCTTCTTGCAATCCAACGGCAAGGTCGGCCTCATCGTTGAAATAGTAATGACCCAAAGCCTCCTCATCATCCTCTTCATCCACATTATTCACAAAGACGGAATTATCCATCTTGGTAGTACCCTCGTCCGTATCAGCACCCTCTTCATAAGTAGGAGCCTCTATCGGACCTCCTTCAGCGAGAATATAGGTTTGCAAATGAGCATACGGTTTATTTATCTCGGCGCTCAACCCCTTGTCTGGCGTATAAGTCACCTTCACATGAGCCGGGATGACCATCTCAGCTCCCGTCTGGACGTTGACACTTTTACGCTCCTCGACCGACTTGAGTTTGAACGTACCCAACCCTTTAATCTTGACCAATCCATCCTTATCCAACGAATCAACTATCAGCGCAAAGAACTCACGAAGGAAATCATCAGACACCTTCTTGGTAACGCCGACACGAGCCGCCACTTTATCGGTCACATCCTGCAATGTCAATTTCTCATTCATTCTTTACCTATTTTAAATCGATCCTTCAACGTGACACTTGGTTTATAGGCTACGGACAATTTTGGGGGAACCAACATCCGTTGCTTAGTAGACGGATTTACAGAAATTCGTTCTTCCTTCTTCCTGACCTCAAAAGTACCAAACCCCTGAACGGCAACAGAATTCCCCGCTGCCAACTCCTTCTTGATGGAATCGACAGTAGCAGAAAGAAGGGACTCGATAGACTTGTCATCCATCGACAACCTTTTTTTCAACTCTGATATTACTTCTTTCGTGTTCACGTTATGGTGTATTTTATATTTAAGGTGAATAGTAGAAATCGAGATTTAAGACCTTGGATAAAGGCAGAATGCCAACCAAACATCACAAACACCCGAAAATCATCATTTTACACCTCTGAATTGGTTAATAATCTCATTAACGAATCCCTTCGAATCCTACTATTTCTAAATTTAGGTCACCCCTTCATCGAGTTAAAGCAATCCATTACAAGTCGATCCACCAAGAGAAGACCTCCGCCTCTTCCAAACCCTTCTTTTCATGGCATTATACAAGAAGCGTCAAAATAGCATACTATATTACAACTTTTTTCTTTTTTCTGCAATTTTTCGACAAAAAAAGAGCTAAAAAAGGGATTTTTTCGCTAAAAACTCATCAAAACCTTTGCCATACCCTCTTCGTCCATTCCAAGCATCGAATATAATTCGTCAGGAGTTCCATGCTCCACGAAATAATCAGGCAAGCCAATACGCTTCACTTGGAGCGAATAGCCATTATCCGCAAAGAATTCCAATACGGCAGAGCCGAAACCGCCTTCACGGACACCGTCCTCGACTGTCACAACCTTCTTGAACGAGCGACCCACTTCGTGCAATATCTTCTCATCCAAAGGCTTCAAGAAGCGCATATCATAATGTGCGACAGAAAGGCCCGAAGCTTCTGCTCGGTCAATTGCCTTTGCCGCCTTATTGCCTATCGGACCAATGGAAAGCAAAGCTATGTCTCTTCCTTCACGGAGGCAAACTCCTGTACCGACCTCCACCCTAGTCATCGGCTTGTGCCAATCCGCAATGACACCCTTTCCCCTCGGATAACGGATGACAAAAGGTCCATGGCCTGGTTCTTGAGCCGTAAACATCAAATTACGCAATTCGATTTCGTTGAGAGGCGATGCTATCGTCAAATTCGGCACACACCTAAAACTTGCCATATCAAAAGCGCCGTGATGGGTAGCTCCATCGGCGCCTACCAAACCTGCCCGATCAAGGCATATTACCATATCCAGATTTTGCAACGCCACATCATGGATAACATTGTCGTATGCACGTTGCATAAACGACGAATATATATTGCAAAAAGGCATCAACCCTTCCTTCGCAAGTCCAGCAGAAAATGTAACTGCATGACCTTCAGCGATTCCCACATCAAAGGTACGTTCAGGCATCTCATGCATCAAAAAAGACATGGAACAACCCGTAGGCATGGCAGGAGTGACGCCGACGACCTTGTCGTTCGCGCGAGCCAACTCTACCAAAGTATGACCAAATACATCTTGGAAAAGAGGCGGCATATCGTCCGTAATTGGAGGAATAATACGCTTGCCCGTGTTCTTGTCAAACTTGCCTGGAGCATGCCACTCCGTAGCCGACTCTTCCGCCGGCTTGAAGCCCTTGCCTTTCTTGGTCTTGATATGCAAAACCTTAGGACCGTTGAAATCCTTCACATCCCGCAAAACCTTCACCAGTTGAATCACATCATGACCATCCACAGGACCGAAGTAACGGATATTCAAACCCTCAAAAAGGTTATGCTGGCTCGTCAAGACCGCCTTCAAAGAGTTGTTCATTCGGATAAGTCCGCCACGTTGAGACTCCTTGACCAAGCCCACACGGAGACAAAAACGATATAACTTATTACGCCACCTATTATAGGTTTGCGAAGTTGTCAGTTTTACCAAATATTCACTCAATCCGCCTACGACATGGTCAATCGCCATGTGGTTGTCGTTCAGGATAATCATCAAATTGTTATCGCAGGAGGAGGCATTGTTCAATCCCTCGAATGCCAAACCTCCCGTCATGGCACCATCCCCGATGACCGCCACCGTCTGATGGTTTTCCTTCAAAAGACGCTGAGCCACAGAAATTCCCAAGGCAGCAGAGATGGAGTTGGAAGCATGACCAGCAATGAAAGCGTCATATTTGCTCTCCTTCGGATTAGGGAATCCGCATATTCCACGGAATCTACGATTCGTACGGAAAACGGAACGGCGCCCCGTCAGAATCTTATGGGTATAGGCTTGATGACCGACATCCCATAGGATCCGATCCTCCGGCGTGTCAAAAACATAATGCAAAGCAACTGTCAACTCAACAGTGCCAAGGCTGGCTGCAAAATGCCCAGGATTATTGGACAGTTCGTCTATGATAAAACGGCGAATTTCATCACAGAGTTGAGGTAATTGCTCCACCTTCAATTTCTTCAAATCCGAAGGATATTCAATTGTCAACAGCAACTTATCATCTGCTTTTTCTTCCATCTTCACTACTTTTTCTGTAATATCTTACAAAGGTAATCAAAATCTCATTAAGTAGCGTATAAAAAATGATTTGTGACAAAAAGCACCTCTGGGCAATTTCATTTACTGCACAGAATAGTTCAAATTATTTGGCATTCGACAATCGACAAATTACTATTTCAAAAATAAGGAAGAACTGCCCTCTTTCACCTAATCCCAAAGTGCCCCACACCGAAGCATGGGGCTAAGTATCTACAGTTCTCCTCTTAAAGAATCGGCTCCACGACAAATGACAATTCAGAAGTGGCATCCAAATTGACAACCAAGCGTTCATGTTCCTTCAACTCGCCAGAAAGAATCATTCTAGAAATCTGCCGCCTCAAATAGTTGCGGATGACACCTGAGACCTGACGCGCTCCATACTTAGGAGTAAAGCCTTTAAAAGCCAACATTCGCTTAGCTTCCTCCTCCAACATGATATCCCGATTCTGCGCAACCAACAATTTTCGGAAGCCCTGAAATTGAATCTCGAAGATCTGCAACAAAACAGTATCGTCAATAGGAGAAAACGGCACTATCTCGGACAAGCGGGCCAAAAACTCAGGGCGGAAATAAGCGCCCATATTCTCCATCAACTGCACGGTCGTCGGCCAACGGTTTGCCTTCTGTTCCTGAAGAATCCAATCACTGCCCACATTAGATGTAAAGATAACAATCGAATTAGAAAAGTCACCTTCACGGCCTAATCTGTCATGCAACTTTCCCTCGTCCAATATTTGGAGGAAAACATCAAAAACGGAAGGGTGAGCTTTCTCTATCTCGTCAAAAAGGAGGACCGAATAGGGTTGCTGCCGAATCTTGTTCACCAACATACCACCCTCCTCATATCCGACATACCCTGGAGGCGCACCATAAAGCAAGGCGGCCGAGTGCTCCTCCTTAAACTCCGACATATCAAAACGAATCATAGCTTTCTCATCATTGAAAAGGGCTTCTGCCAAAGCCTTTGAGAGTTCCGTCTTTCCCGTTCCCGTCGGGCCCAAGAAAAAGAACGACCCGATGGGCTGTCCCTGCTTATTCATGCCACTGCGCGACTCCAAAATGGCATCCACCAAGGCCCGCACTGCCCTATCCTGCCCCACGACCCTATGACGAAGCGTGCTCTCCATATTCAACAACCGACTTTTCTCTCCCGTTTGGAGCTTACCCAAAGGAATTCCCGTTTTCGAAGATACTATCGTAGCCACATGATTCGGAGCGACCGACTCTATACCACGAAGAGCCAAATCTCTCAATTTATGCTGTACCTCCTGAAAATAGGTAAGTTCATCAGAGAGTTGTTCCTCCTCTTTCTCAGGATAATCCAAAAGCGACAAAGCCACAGGATTCAATTTAGAGGACAACTCTCTTCGAAGGTTGTTCCAAGCCTTCCCTTCCTCATTTTTGGGGGCATTTTCTGAGGCTGACATCCCCTCCAATTCCGACAATTGGGCATTCAGCCATTCCGAACAGGAAGCGAAAGAGGCATTCGCCAATCTAACAGCCGTCATCGTCCTATCAATCAAATCAATAGCAGAATCAGGAAGTCTCCTATCATGCACATAACGCTTAGCCAAACTCACCGCCTCTGAAAGAGTTCTCTCCTCCACTGTCAAGTGATGAAACTCCTGATAAGTAGGCAAGACAGACTTCATCATCTCCACAGCCAAAGATACCGACGGTTCATCCAAATGCAGCAACTCGAACTGACGGCTGAAGGTCGAATCCCTCTCGATCAATTTTCGGTATTGTTCCTCCGTCGTCGTCGCCACCATCGTAATATCACACTTGGACAATTCAGACTTCAGGATGCCAGAAAGACCAGAGACTCCTTGCCTCGAATCAAGCAAAAGATGGATATCATCTATAAACAAAATACCTCGCTCCAACTGGCGAAGTTCCTTCGTGATTGATTTCAGACGATCATCCAATTCTCCCTTATAGGAGGCTCCTGCCATAAACGTTCCAAAATCTAGCTCCCATACATTCATTGTGTCACGAAACGCAAGAATCCTCCCCGAAGCCATCTCGTAGAACAATCCGTTCACCAAAGCTGTTTTTCCTACCCCGGCATCCCCAATCACCATTACATTAGGCTTGGAAAAACGTCCCAAAATCTCCTCCATCTGCAACAACTCGCCATTCCGTCCAACCGCAGCTCTTAGTTTTCCCAATCCGTATTGTTCCTTCTTATTAAGGCAATATTTCTGCAAAGCCGAGGTGTTCGAATTATTCCAATGAGAGACCGTAGTTTTCTTCTCTCCGCTCTGAGAGGCTACACCATCATTCGTCTTTGATTGAAACAAATCTAGAATTTCCTTCTCCCGAATCGGGAACGACCGCAACTGATCTGCAGAGAAAGCAACAGAAGGTTTCGAAAGAGCACAAAGAACCGAGATAGGATTCAACTCCAACAACCCCCAAGAGATACGTACCCGATCGGCCTCCTCAAAGGTCCGACAAACAGAATCATCGGGTTCCACCTCCGCTCCTACCCAATGTTTCGGAGACTCCTCCATTCGAATTTCAGCCCATTCGTTCAAATAGGCCACATCCTTTTCCAAAGAAGCCAAAAAATCCAAGAGACCGACTTCCCGATACAATAGGGCTTTCAACAAATGTGCCGCCGTAAACATTCCATTACCATTCTCAACCGCCACAGCCTTTGCTATTCGAACTGCAGTTTGCACCTCTTCATTCAAATTCAAAAATTCCATTACAAAACAAGTTA
Source organism: Paludibacteraceae bacterium (assembly GCA_017961765.1). GTDB lineage: Bacteria > Bacteroidota > Bacteroidia > Bacteroidales > Paludibacteraceae > RGIG10190. The sequence goes on from JAGCWQ010000222.1 coordinate 12,845, forward strand.
AAAATCATCAAAACAATTAAAAACTCCATAGCGAAATCGGCATACTTGATTTTGAAGTCCAAATCAGAATAAGCAATACCAGCAAGATCTAAATTTTCATAATAATCACGGACATCTTGCGCCGTCATATTTCCCATCATACGCAAACTCTATTTATTTTATCCACAATTTCCTTCAATTTTGGCAAGCCCCAATAGTCGTTTGACTCGATGAATCGGGCGAAAGTTGGGTTGTTTATCCATTCTTGACGAAACACATCCGATTCACAGGAATCGTGATTTCTATACACTTCCGTATATGCAGCAATTATCATACGCTCCTCATAGGAAAAACCTGGAAAAAAAGAAGAGGTATCACCATCTTTTAACGAAGAGACCATAGTGCCCGCATAGGATGCCAATAACATATCTATATTTCGATAGTCGTCAGGATTCCTTCCTTTCAAAAATTTCAGAAAGCCTTCATGTATGCGCAACCGCCCATCCCGATCATGAGACGCAAATAAATTTTCATAGGCCTCTTCTATTAACTCCACATCTGAATTTCCACCCACCTTTTCTTCCACATCTTTCATCACCAGCTCATTGATGGTCGGATTCTCATCATATCCAAAGAGGAAAAACAGATCCTTTAATAAATTAGGACTATCTTCAACCAACCAATGAAGAGATTTCTCGTCACCATAAAAAATGAAATTATTGAGATGCAACGTCTCTACGATTTTCTTACGATTATAAACAACTGGGATGCTATCACCCAACTCAAATTCATCGCTATTACAATTGTATTTACATTTACCCCCCAAAACAACGCCATTTATACTAGGTTGCTTCACCACAATGCCATATCTTTCATCATATAAGAAAGAATGCCAAAACGGCCTCAAAGCAAAAGAACCATCGTGTTCCATCTCTTTCCATTGGGCCGATCTTCCTTCTCGGTCTTTTTTATCATATACATACCGCCAACAAAAAGACGGATATATTATATTTTTAGAATCAAAGTTCAAATCCACCTTAAAAAACGCTTTCATTTGATTCTTTATCGTCTCTTCATTAGGTTTCTCATAACCTAACTTCTTCAGACATTCACCATATACATCCATTGCATAATCAAAATACAACTCCTTCATATCCATACACATAATCCCTTCTCCAGCCGTTCTATCGTATCCCCAATAATAATTCAAGACCTCCTTTGGAGTAATGCCGACTAACCCATATGCAACAGAATCAGACTCTCCAAATGAGACTCCATACCCTATTATATCTAAACATAAATCATCACAAGGAGAGCAATCGCCTTCATGATCAACTTTGTCTCTTATCTTTTTTAAGGATAACTCTTGATTTCTTTCTTGTTGAGAAGTAGAATTGCAAGAGAGTATCATCACACCAAAGAGGATACTAAAAAAAACTTTATATTTTCTCATCTTCAAAACATTACAAAATAATCACTATGGTGATTTCATCTCTCTCAAATCCTCCATCACTTATATTTATCCACAATTTCCCATATACTCACATAAAGGAGCCTGCGTATTAGGATTCATGGCACATTGTCCAAACGGTGCAGTTGGAATCTGAAACATCGTCTCTTCCGTCGTAACGGCCGGTTTCCCCTGTATCATGACTTGCTCGTTCTTCTGCACAACAATCTGACAAGGCAAAGCACCTTGATTACAAGAGAATATAGCTCCTTGCACAACATAAAACGCTCCAGACAAATCATCTTTATTCTCTGCCATTGTTCACTTTCTTTTTATACTAACAACTATTTGCTTAGAATTCTCCGGAGATACCTCTGCCTCTATTTTCAAGTTCATTCGGATGGGAATTCCGCAGTCATCAAAAAAAGATTTCCCTTCAAGGTTAATCCTCAAATCCTTTGGGTCAGAACCAATTCCCCAATAATTGGAGAAGCCCACTTGCTCCGATTCGTTCCTAACCAAAACACCTCTCATCCGAACGCAACGCTGTCCCTCTTCATGAGAGAACTGCCAATTCTCCGAGAGTGAGGCAACGACACCTCCCAATAGACCATCGCACCGAGAAGAGACGGAAAGGACACCCTCTCTCCCATAATCCCGATAGTAACCACGGAAAAAAACGTAATAAAACAAGTCCTGCTTAATTGCAGACACGAATAGAGATTCGTCATTTATAGCCGAATCAAAAGACTCGATATACCCACCCATCCTATCCGAAACCAAAGGATCATCGCAGACAAAAAAACGTTCAAGATACAATTTTGTATTAGTCCATTTCCTCAAGACGACATCCCTATTTTCTAAGGACAGAATCGAGCCCTCCTTCGACAATGAAAAACACAAATCATCCATCACTTCTGATGCCTTTGCAAAGCACTGATTCACTGGATTTTTCAAAAAACGTCTTCCGTCAAACAAAAGATTCGATTTCTGGACCCTTACGGAAGATTCATCCTTATAAAACACAGCAACATTTCCATCTACAACCGATTGTATTTTCCCGTTTTTGTAATGGCCACCCCTTAATAAAACTTTTTTCTGAACAGAATATTGTATATTTCTTGAAAAACTCTCCAATTTAAGCTCATTACTCATAAGGCATGCTCTATAATTACCATTTAACAAAAAAGATTTTGACAAGTGGGTCATGAAACCCTTCTGGATCTTTTGTCTTCACGTACGCTTATTTCCATCTACCATTCAATCAGATACGAATATCATTCAACTGACAGAAGTACAAACAAGCCATATAGGCGTTTCGTGAACATTCCTACCGATATAAAACAAAATTCCTCGAAGTCAATCCATAGGCCCACCCTATAAACCTAAAACAAATTAACCTTTCCCTTGCTCTGGACATCCACATCACCACCCGTCGCCAAGACTAAATTTTCATCCGTACTATCCACCTCTACCTTCTTGGAGTGTATGGCAACCTCCGATTCCGATTCCAAAAGGAAGGAATCCGACTGATGTGTCTCTTTTTCAGTGGAATCAACTTGTATTTTTCGAGCTGACATAGCAAGTTCTTCCGCCGAGACAAAACGCATATCCTTTTCCGAATTGAAAATGGAAGAACCGCCTGCACTGATAGAAATGGTATTCGTAGCATCAATACTAATATCGTGGGATAGCAATGAAATGGAACCGATAGAAGAGACTGAGATGTTCTTTCCCGAAGAATCCAACTGTATCATATTCCCATTCATGTCTTCTATTCGGATTCCCCAATCTCCTTCTATATCATCATTGAACGAGATTTTATGTCCCGAACGCGTACTGATGCATTTCTTAACATTATCCAACCCGCCTCCAGCTGCCGTTGCGCCACTATACAAACTACCTATCACATAGGGACGATTAGGGTCTCCATACTCGAAACCAACCATCACATGGTCTCCAACCTCCGGGATAAATGAGAATCCCCGATTCTGAGGCATAGCGTCACTACCGCCTCCATTGGGCGAAACCACCCGTATCCAATTGGTACTCTTCCAAATAGGTTTCTGCCAATCGAACTGCACCTGAACCCTACCTAGATTCAAAGGATCTGCATTGTCAGACACGACCGCCACTTCTGAATAGGCTTTCACCTGCTTAGAAAATTCCAAGGGCACCGACAAACATCCATCCGGAATGGCTACAAAATGATTTCGATAGTTGCCATTCTTGTCAATACTATGAGAAACAGATATAATACGGAAACGCCCCAAAGGGGAAAGTTGCATTTGGGGTGGAAAAGAGATTTCCACTAATCCTCCTATTCGAACTCGACAAGTAAGAGAATCGCCTTCAATAGTATACATAGAGCCCGACAGCACCTGCTGACGAATATCCACCAAGTCCTTCAAATCGTCAGGAGAATACAAGGAGGCACCACTTTCGGATAGTTCCTTCCCGCTAAAGATTAAATCCACCCTTTTCCGTATATCATCGTCAGAAGATGCCCCCTCAGATGACTCCTTCATAAGGAATGCATCATCCTCATAATAATAATCATAAAAAGATGTTTTATAAGGTTTTGCCTTAGCAACTGTCCGTAAATTCAACACATCACGATCGAGACAAAGCGATTCGACTTTCTCTTCATCCGATTCTCCAAAACGAAGAGTCCTTCCATCGTAATAAAACCATTCTCCAAAGAGAGATGAGAGTCGATTGACAAAAGAAAAGACACTTTCATCATAACGCATCAAATAAGGGAGAACACCCCGAAAGCGAGGTTCGCAAACGACCTCGAAGCCAGCCCCATCCGTCAGTTGAAGGAGAATATCCTTCAACTGACAATCCACAAACGAATCGCGTCCTTTTGAACCATCCAAGCGAATGGGGTCGCCATATCCGATAAGATGGAGGCGATTAACCCGATGTTTGGAAACCTCCGAAGGAGAGTCCCATGTTTCGACACGCACATCCGTCACGACACCCGAAAATTCATAGAAGCTACCGCTCATTATGTGATCCAAACGAATCAATAAACTAGAGCCGATTTTATCTGTCAACCATTGACGTGTCTCCTGCCAAAGTTCATCTTGAGACTTATACTCCTTTATCACATCAAAACGGTGACAAGAATTTAGTTCTTGCTCTAATAGCATCGACTCAAATGAAATCTCATTTCCGTCCAACAACAATTTAGGTCTTATTGGGTCAAGTCCTTGAATCATAACACAAAATTTTAAATAAACACAAGATTACGACATCAACCTTGGGCGTACTCGCTGTTCCAACTTGTTTCATCGTCCCCTTTTGTTCCGTCCAAACGAATCACAAAACTTTTCGCTGGGAAATAAGGGGTGATGTGAATATCCAAATAGACACGATCCTTTTGATTCGGATCCCGCTCCAAACGCATGATTTTAGAACGTTCAATCAAGCGATCCGGCCCCTGTATGTCATCTAAAAACTTCACGATTTGCGATCGCAAGTCACGCTCTGTCTTGCCGCTCCAATTTTCAAAAGCCCTCCTATTCAAGAAATCGAAAAGGACTTTTGTTATATAGTCAAACACCCGCACAACAGAGTAGGTCTGCAAACCAAGATTGTCGCCATTAAACAACGTCTTAGCTGAGAATGCCATCACTTTCCCATATTCATTCACCATCGGCACTAATCCCATAGAATCTAGTTGCGATATTTCACTCTTACGGAGAGGGAACGCAACAGCCTCCACCTCATTCAAACCTCCATATTTCTTACCAGCCGTAACCTGAGACATCAAAGTAGAATAGACACGACCCGCAAGAGCCGAAGCGGGAGAAACATGCAAATCGTCATTCTCCCCAATCTCCTTGTAGGCAGGACGCCCAACCAGCCAATTACAGCACATCACCGTATTACTCCTATAATCATCGCCTCCCGCGAGATTGGCCGAATAGAACATATCTACCACGTCATCGGGATTCTCCAAATCGGCAAAATCAGTAAAAAGCATCACTTTATTGGCATTGGCTATCTTAGACCATTTTTCCAAGACTCGGTTAGACCCCAAATATCCAGGAATGACAAGCAACGAATAATTATCACGAAGATCAAGCCTATCATAATTCTGCTTCAACTCATCCGAAACAAAATCAACAAATCGGGAGTTATCCAAATCTGCGACTTGCTCGGGCGAAGCATTGACAATCGTGACATTCGATAGTTTATCCGACTCTGTATTCTTGTAAAACAACTGAACAGAACGATAAGAACGCTCCAAATCTTTCACGGCTTCTACAGCAACCATCTGATTCTTACACAACAGTCGCCCTACATTTTCGGCATTCGTCCTACATTTATCCACCATCTCCGAAAGGGTTTGGCATCCTGTCAAAAGTTCCAGCCACATATCTATCTTGTTGGCCAAATCCTTCCGCTCGCTTGCCTTTTGGTCTTCCAAAAGAAACATTTTCTTCCGAGCCTTCCTTTCCGGATTCAAATTCTGAATGCCATCTATGGCTGTCTCCAAAAAACCAAATCCTCCCAAACGGGACAATCCGTTCAAGGCCTCATCCAATGATTGTTGAGAAAATGCCGTCGAAGCATTCTCAACATAAGCCAAACGCGACTCTTCTGTCTCCTCCTGCCGCACAATTTCTCTTTCTGACATATTCAAATAGTTGATGTTTGTTTAAGTTCATTTCTAAGTTGACATAGGGCATCCACCATAGCTTGACGACTATCTGGATTTTCCAACGCCTTCTGAAGTACCTTGTTCGTACGAAGCAGTTTGACCAACTTTTCATAAAAGTCCTTCTGCACTGACAACTGCCCTAGGAATGGACTATTCTCCGTCATTCTCTTCACTTGAAAATCAGCCGTGTTTTGAAAGCGGAAGTTCTCCTTCACCGTCTGTCCTTCCGCATTTTCAAATTCCACATCCACATTCGGTTGGAACTTGGCATAGACATCCTCCACGGTCTTCAAATTAGCGACAGCCTCTGGCGAAACAGGTTCATCCGCTGTCAAAAGACCCACAAACAGGGTTCGGTTCTGAGGAATATTCGCAATGCCTTCCGAAGAGGTCTGTTTCACCTCATTACCCCCAATTTCATAATTCATTATTCCCATATTCTCTTCTCTATTTTTTAAGGAGAAGGCTTGGTGGAAAATCTCACACCAAACCTTCTTGACTAACATTTTTAAGCAGTAGGCCAATTCTCTTCGTATTGAGCACCGCCTATCTTAATGGTCTGTGCGGATATGGATACGCACAATGACATTGGTGCATTACCCACAATGTCAATTCCCTCTTCAAAATCAACGATATAAGCATTCTCAAACGAAAGTTCTTTCATTTTAGACTCTTCATCGCCTTTCTTGAATACGATACTTCCACTAAAAGGTTTGAACTGATTAACCATGTGTTCCAAAATAGTAGTGTCTGCGGTAGACTCCACACGAACCGTGATACGACCGCCATAAATGTTGGATGATGGACGACCTTTTGAGTCCACATCACGATGAAGCGTATACTTGCAATCAAGTACATCATACTCCTTTCCACCTAAATTCAAAGATGATCTAAATGCCATAGTAATAATTAATTAAAATAAAAAAATATAAATTGCTCAAACTCACACGATTGGCCAATCTTCTTTATTGAGCGTTTTTATTCAAGATTCTCGATTCTGCATTCAGGCTACTCCACCCAACCAGACTCCATTAGGATTCCGTTAAAGGAGAGTTCCTTGGCAGAAATAAACAGGGAGGTGTACGACCCTTTTCCCATATCGGTCTCTTGCCGAAATTCCACACATGCCGCATCTGTAAATGCAACCCGAAAAGGAGACGAGCCCGTTTCATTTTTGAAGACTAATTCCCCATTTTTCCGCATCCAACGACTTCCTGCCCATCGTAACAGCAAGTCGTCAGGCAATTGAGAAAGTTTCAACTGAATTTTTCCACCCCTGACCTCCCCTTCTGGTTCTCCCTTCTCATCAATCGATTGCGACAAAGAGGCAGAAAACGCAGAAACAGGATATACCTTCCCTAAAAAATTCAATTCTGCGATAAGATTCACATCTGGTTCTTTATTGAAGAACGCCTTTACAACTTTACTAACCATATTATCGTTTTATACATTTTTCCACTCATTTTCCATACGGACATCCCCGACATTCAACACCTTCGCTGAGAGAGTCAAATATGTCCGACAATAATTTTCACCATCCTCCTGATACTCAACATCAAGGGAGACGCAAGCCGTAGAAGAAAAAGTCACCTTCTGTAAAGGCATATCTTCCATATCATAGATGACGACAGAACCCGATTTATAGGTTCGAGGGTTGATCATCCACTCCATGATTTCCGTGGTTGGCAGATTCCAAAAAGAGATATGCATAAGTCCCGATCGAACCTCCCCTTGTGGCTTCCCGCACTTATCCGTTTCCTGAAATAGCTCATAGGAAAAATCGGCCAATTCATACTCCGAATTCATACCATCCTCCAAAACAGACTTCAACCCGGCAAAGCCACTTAAAGCCCCACTTAACTGTAAAATACTCTTATAACCAAACATAAAATAACCTGATAAACAAAACGATATTCCATATAACACACGAACAGGGTTTCATGGCAAGCACTCCGACTTAATCCGATAATAGACCTGTCCGTTATAGTCAAACCTATTTTCAGAGATAATTGCATCTTCCAATTGTCTTTGTTTGAGTAGATAATACTCTTGCAACTCATCCAGATCGCGATCTGTCAACACCTTCTTCTTTCTTAAACTCCTCAATGAATAGGAATCCAACAATTCGCCAGAGGCCGGAAGAGAAAAAATCAACTGCTGATTCTGAGACAAAGACATCTGTTTTAAGATCCTTTTCTTCTTCGGATAAACTTTCTCTTCATTCGCCCAATAAAGGAATGCCTCTTGCATTGAACGCCTTACTTTAGAAGTATTGACATACGTTCGAGGAAGGGTATCGGGACGAACCTTCGCCTCTTGCTCGAACAAGCCTACACAAGACTTATACTTTTGCTTTTTTTGCGTAGCGGATGCACTATACCGATAATCCACCCTAACAGACGTCAAATCTCTGAGAAACTGACGAATCCGATCCAACTCAGTCTCCGTCAGAAACAAAACATATTCACCTTTTTTCATATCCTTTTTTCCTAATTCCATGTTCAAAGAGAACCTCGTATATGGATTCAACGAACATATAGGTTTCAACAAATCAGATAGTGTATCCGTTGCAATTCCCATTCTTTCAGACCAAACAGGATTGACTGTCGAACGTCCTGTACCCACCTTGTGGAATGAGTTTTGCAAATGGGAAATAATGTCATTGTTATCGTCAACCGTCTCAGCCAGAAGGGAATCCAATTCAGAAAGGAGCAAATCAGGTGGTAAGCTCTCCTTTTTCTTTGGGAAAAGTATCCGCCCCTGCCACATGCTATTATGAGGATAATCCAACGCATAGACATTCTCCGATATTTCCCTATACTGGTTATTCTGACTTAATTGTTCCGAATGAACCAACAAATCCTTTTTCTTTTTGACCAACCTATCGGAAGATCGACTAATCATGTCTTCCACTTGTAGGACAAAATTATTGAACGAATTACCTTGATTGGAATAAATTTGACAGCCCACTATCCGACAATTTAAATTGACCAAATCATCTATCAAAGAGGGTTCTACCTGTCCTTTTAAGTTTCCATTTTCTCCAACCAACAACAACACATTGCACTCATTTCGATAATCGGGAAATAACGGCAACGCCTTTTTCAATGCCATCCAAGCATCTCCGCCCAAAGAGATTGGACGAGTTTGTTGAGAATCAGCATAATGCTCCAGCGAGGACAACACCTCCGAAACATTAGCATTCAACGGACAGATACCCATGCCATCTGTTCCCGAGTCAAAACCGACGCAATAGCCCAACCGAAAATTCGAATCGTACTTCTTTAGCATATCGTCCATTTGCATAAAAGAGGATACCAATTGCCCGAACCTATCATACACTTGACGTTGTCCAGAGAAGACCAGCATCACATTAATATGCTTCTTATCTACAAGAGCCTTTTCGTAGGCAGAACGAGATATGGGTTTTCCAGAGAGGCCATAAACAAAATTTCCATTCACATCCAATACGGGAACTGAAACTGTCGTATGGACACTAAACGAATCTTCCACCAGCTCTTTTATCGCATAGATGGGATTCAAATTCGACCAAGCAAGACTATCTTCCCCCGAGCAATACTTCTCTCCAATATTCGAATTACCGGTCAGAGCGGGCTCCTTAATCGGAACATTCCGATAATTCCAATAAAGATATTCACCCAAAGGCATCAACAAAGAAGAGGATATCCACCCTGAGACCACAGAAGAGGCTTCTTCAGGAGAGAACCGCTCCCTGCCGACAACAAAACATTTCCGGTTATCTGAACTCTTTTTCAACAAGAAGAGAGGTTGTTGAAACGGCACCTTTCCGATAGGCGTAAGCATTTCCGGCTCTTGATAAAGCAAGACTGAATCATCCGAGAAAAAGTTGTCCAATCGTTCCAACGATGACGTGTCTTTGAGCATCGTCACCATCTTTATCACAAAACCCGTCGCCACATCCGTCACCGCATGGGATGAGAGAAGTAAATTATCTTTTTTCATCCACCCATAATATTCCAATTTATCTAAATCTTTCAACTTGCCATTTTCAAATGCGGAAGGATCGTATTTCACCAACTTCAAAAAATCACCTTTCTCACCTATCACGGCAAAAGGATCCATATATGCAACCTCTTTCAACACCACCTTCCCTCCTGGCCTATAATAGGTTTTATTATTGCCTCTATCCGAATAAACAATCCAAGGATTTTTCTTATCCATTGATTTTGAGACAGCGACCTGCCCACAACAATAATTTCGGCTATAGACATTAGGCGTCTTCCTCACTCGTGTAAAACGATTGATCGGAGAACATGCCCCCAAAACAATTATGGGGAAGATCAAAAAAACTATTTTCTTAAAAACACTTTTCATAACTTAATCTTTTGAAGAACTTTGGCTAATCAATAATTTTTTGACTGCACGCACATCTGAATCGGCCTCTATCACCACCTCCTCTATCACCGTACTATGCTGTTTCCCTAAAATGTTCAAGCCATAGCAATAGGAATAAAAATCATTTTCTTTCTTGTTGTTCACCAAGACCCTCACCTCTGAATTGCCACCTAAATACCTCTTGAGTACATAATTATAGTCTTCATTAAACGTACGTTCATCCACAATACGTTGCAAATGTTCTTGTATATCCGAGGCTATCAAAGAGAAGACATCCGACGAATCGGCATCCACAAACTCTGGCAAGACCTCGATAGCGTGAGTTATCGGATATTGCATATTCTCCGTGATCAACCGAACTTCATAAATACCCGGCAACGAATAGGAATAGAGGGGATTCCGATCTTGAGAATCAACCACCCCCGACAAGCCAAACTCCCATCGCCAATCAGATGCCACCCCGTCTGCCATAAATACTACACACTCATTCTGCATGACTCGAGATGGCGCCACAATCCGTATCGGTGAATAACTCTTTTCTCGCTTCTCTTTCGTCACGTCCACTTGGAAAAAGGTTTGCATGACATCATCCACCGTCAATCGAATCAGATACTTTCCCTCTCCCCGAAAATGGTAATAACCGCTTTTTTTATGAGATTCTGCACCGTCACCAAACTCCCAACACACTTTTACCGCTCCCAACGTACTATCCCGATAAAACAGCGAATCGTTTACCGTCAGTTCCTTTTTTGAAACAGAGGCACGAATGGAACGACCTGAGACAAAAAACTTCAAAGAGGCCATCATACCCACCAGAAACAAGAATAGGGTTAAGACACACAACATACCTTTGGAAAAAAGTTTATTCATCCTATTAATGCATAAAATTTAGTTTCTTATTTTCCACTCCACTTCGGCAACGCTCCAAATCGGCATTAAAGCGCTCAATATTCTTCTTTGACGACCAAAGCCGTTCCTTGTCAAACAAGCACAATTCATAAAAGAGGGCAACCTGCTCAAACAAACGGAAACGTCCGTCATACTTATTATCGACATGAATCTTACGTATTTCTCCAATCGAATAATTGATTTCTCGTTTTTCGTAGGAAGCATTCAAACTCGGATCCACCTTCGCCAATCGACCATCCAAAACCTCCATCTGCCCCACCACCTTCCGTTGCATTTCCCGAAAAGAAGAGACCTTTGCCATCTGCTCCAACGCATGCTGCTTTTCTTCCGAAAAATGGTAGGACGAATTCCAAAAGAACAAAATGTAGGAACAAATAATCGAGATAGAAATGAACAGCAGCAAAACATAAAAAAAGGCTATTCTCTTCTCTCTTTGTCCTTTATCACTAAAATCACGACTTTCCATACTCTCCATTATTTAGAATAAAGTAATTTTCCCACTCGCATTTTTCTCGTTATGGAACGGCTCTCGCCACAGCAACGAATTAGGTCGTCCTTCACCGTTTGTTCCGTTTTCTGCATAGAAGAGATAGAATCCCTCAACCGAAGTAAATCCTCCATGCGATTCAACAAGTGCATAGGAATCTCCACCTCTTCTTGCGGTACCCGTTCCACCATGGAAGCAACCTCTAATTTTCGAGCCACCAACGAACGCATCAAAAAATCAGGATTCACCCCCTCCACCAGATCGAAAGAACGGTATAAGCTGAACAATTCATCGAATCCGTCCACGATATGATTCTGCTCCCGATAAATTTGTTCGCAAACTTCCGTCTTCTCCTCTATCCGCGCATACTCTTTTTCGGAAGTCAGGAAAAAGAAAAAAACGCACAACATGACAGAAGCTACGGCCAAGGACAAATGTCCCGCAAAAAGGAGGTATCCATACATAACTTTTTTATAATTCAACGCTTTCATATCATCAACTTTTTTACGACAAGAGGGTTGTATAACCTAAAATAGGAGCCCTTTCCTCCGAGGAGAACGAGAAAGAGGCCTCCCTCTCTTCGGCAAACACATCTATCTGTAACTCCGCATCTGCAGGGACGAAAAGATTCAGAATCTTCTCCAAATTCTTATAGGATTGGCTATCCCGATAGAATAAACCGACTTGATTCCGAGTGACATTTTCTATCCGTACTCGAACAACGGGAAGCCCCATGGTTACAATCCCACCTAAAACAGAAGCGGCACCTAAACTCGACGAACCCAAAAGCCATTCGCTGCCAACCGAATAGTTTTTTAACTCAAATCTCTTTTCAACCGTAACCCGACAATTTAGGAACAAGGACAACAAATGCCCAAGTTTCCCCGATTCTATAGGGCGGTGACTTAATGCGATAAGATAGACTAACAAGAGAGCCCTATCCGTTGGAAAATCATGCAATATTGGCCAATAGTGACTCATCAACCGGACAAAACAGCCATACTTATCCCGCTTCTCCAGACAAAGTTCATATAGCTGTGCTAGCATCGACATCCTATCTATCTCCATTTCAAAAGGGCGAAAGAAAAGTCGCGCATTAAAAGCCTCTTGACGGGTTTGCTTCATTGAGTCTGTAACAGAAAGAGATCCACTCTTTCCGTTCTTCGTCCCATTTTTATGGAACAATCCTTCTGGCAAGGATTCGTACAGATCCCGCTTCCGCTCATAGACATTCACGAAATCAATCATTTCATCTTGGGAATAAGTTTTCTCAATTCGCCCTACCCGCTTCCCTTTTTGGGAAGAGCCAAGGCGAATCAATCGAACCTGTTCCATAGGAATCCCCGTCTCGACCAACATGGCCGCCAATAACTCAGCTCGATAATCCGTTGAAAGAGAATTTCCGATATAGTCTAAAACCGTTGTCTCCATATCACCGCTTTGATGTAAACCAACCCTCCCGTCCGTTTGTAGGATCCGACTGTTTACCAGAGAAATAGATAACCATATCATCTCGTCGTTTTCCTCCAATCTGTTCCAAATGACTAAGCGAGACGAACAAGTCCTGCACATTTTTGAACACGACCTCCAAAAGATAAAAGGACTCTCCTATCCGATTATGATTATAGGTTTGCGTAACCGAATCTGCCAACATCTGTTCAAACGAAGAGGGCGCAATGCCGTTCCAATCTTTGAAATAGTTCAGCAGTTCCTCCCGTTCCGACTTAGGAATAAAATCCAAAGCCGTCAAGAATGAGTTCGGCACCCTATTCAACATCTCCACACTCCGATACGGAGAGAGAAACCGAGAGATATTATTCCAATCGAAATAGAAGGAGGCTAGAGACTTAAACAACTCTTCGCAAACAAGTATAATGTTATACACAAGAGCATTTTTATTGGATTGCCCCAAAGCCTTACCCAATACGACGGAGACCGAAGCTCTTATCGTCGATAAATAGGAAGAGAAACGATTTCTCAACGTTTGCAAAGCTTCATTCGAATCCAAATTGACGGAAGGGGGTATATAGTTGGCATCCAACACAAAAACATCGTCCTTCTTACGCAACAAACCAACAACCACGCTATACTCTCCATAATCATCTGAAAGAGAGCGGCCCCGCTCCATCAAACTTAACCGATAGGAGGACTCTACGAAAGGATAACGAGGCGGTTGCTCCTGCATATCCGGCACACCGCATGGGTTTCGATCATACGGAGAAACAGTAAGAACTACGTTCCATGCCTCGGCAGCACCTTCCTCCAACAAGCCACAAATACATTCTAGGGATCCCTCTTGATCATCCAAACTAATCACGACACCACCTCTCACCACACCATAGTAAGACTTCAACACGACTTTCGTGTGAGCCTCCCTGCCTACCAAAAAGAGATTCAGTCCCTTACCCGACCTTCCTACCGGCAACATTCCATAAGAGAAGATCTCCTGAGACAAAGAGACTCCTCTATAGATTTTCTCCGAAATACAATTTTCAGTAGCAATAAAATGGGAGGAAGAGACATTCATCCCTTGCATCCAATTTATTGGCCTAAACTCTCTCATTTCCATCATATTATACAAATTCCTTATGCATTAACAAAACACTTTCTTTTCCCAACGAGTATCAAAAAAGGTCAAATCCTCACCCTTTTGGCAACAATCAGAGTCTTCTCTTCCAAATGGTTATCCCGGAAAGAAGCATCTGGATCCATATACCGCCTTGTCCTAAAAAAGGAGGGTTTATCGTAAAATATCCAGCCATACTTTTCATTGGGATTATTAAACTCCACCGGTCTGTCTGTTGCCTGCGAATTGTAATCGGAAAGAATCAAAGCGAACCAATCCCCCAACTTCATATCCGACTTCGCTTTCGCCTTTATCCGAATGGTGTCATTTTCGGTAAGATTCCTATACAACTCAATCTCACAAACAAGAATCTCGCCCGTTCCGAACGATTGGAATGGAACCGAAACCATGTCACTCTCTTGGTATTCCCTCATTTTATAGATTTCAACCGGTATCTGCAAATAGGATCGATAAGCAGACATAAAACAAGGCACGACCAACACGGACAAAACAACTCCTCCTGAATAGACCCCATACTGAAAGCTATTCGTCAAGTTAAACAAAAGCGAAAAGAATGCCCACGAAAGCAATATTTGAGGAAGAATCAACAAAAGTTGTTTCCACAAAGACTCCTTCAATTCCGCCTTGCTTCTCGATAAGAAACAATAGTCCCAAAGGCCTATCAACAAAAACAGAAACGCTAAGAACAGATAGGTATAGGGCATAAAATAGAGGTTCATTATGCCCAAGAGTCCCGACAGAGAACCTACAAGCACGGACAAACCTAAACACCCAACGACCTTCTTCTCCAACAGCTTTTCTCGATGGGCAAAATACAAAAAGACTCCAGCCAAGATTATACACAAAATCGGCAGGATAAGATATCTCACAAAAAAATCAAGTATCAAAATCTCCATATCAGTCCACAAAAATTCGATAATTAAAAGTCATCGGTGAGCGGGATTCCAAACCTGCTAAAAGATGGTCAGACAAAGAGTCTTTTCGATTGGCATCGACCTTCTCCTCCTTCAAAACCAAATGCACATCTATAGTCCGAAGAAGTCCTTCTCCCCAAGAGATTCCCGCATGGATTCCCTTTTCTATATAGACATCCGACAGGATATCAGAGAGTTCCGAGAAACAAAAATTCTCAATGTCCGCATTTGTCACAATTCGGTCACGGCAACCCAACAAATACTTGAATCGATTGATCTGCTCCGGCTCTGACGGGACACCCTTTCCCCCTACGGTCGAAGTCACCAATTGGGCTTGACCCAAATCACCGTACAACGACTCATGGGGCTTGAGTTTTGTCCCTACCCGTATGCCATTGGCATGGTCGCCCCGAGTGGTCCAGTACCTTGCATAAAACAGATAATTATCCTGCGGAGAATCGACAAACAAATATCGAAGCATGTCCGAACCCACGGCAAACTGCTTTTCCACCTTATTTATTTCTGATAACATATGTTCTATGGAAGAACGGTCGCCCAACCTACGAGAAATATTTTGCGAAAACAGAGCCAACTCATTCTCCAACAAACGACGCAGACGCAAGAAATAGTCCTTCACATCCCGCTTATCGAACGACTCGCAACCGCCTTTCCTCAGCGAATAGGAACAAACCTCCGATTTTTCGTTGATGGTCCCTGATTCTTTATAAACATAGCCCGACTCGTCTTCCAAATCCTGCATGTCAAGGAAATATTCCTTGGACGAGAGAGGCAAAGGAATCACACCGAAATTCTTTCTCACGGCATTCGTCACGCTGTGTAACTCCTTATTAACCATAGGAACCACATTCAACAAAACATGAAGATCGTTCAACGCAAAAGAAGGAATGGAAGAAGGGAAAGAGATTTCCAGCCACAAAAGAGGAGACTTGAAAATAGTCGGCAGTTGCAAGGAGGCCAAAGCCTCAGGAACCACCTTCATCGAATTTCTACCCAATTGGATTTCATCATTCAAAGTCACAAAATTTGCTTTGTAAGCGCTCTCCACCCAAGCATGAATGTCTCCAATAATGTTCGGCCGAAACGATTCTTCTTTCCCTTCAGACAAAGCCTCCTTAGAGAATGCAACGCCCCGACGGACAGACAAGAGTTTGCCATCCAAACGCCACTCACAAGAGGACAAATGATTCAAATGGCTGGCTCTACCATCCACATTCGGGAAATCGACAAACAACGAAAGAGCTTGCAACGGGAAAGAATCCCCCTCAAAATCAATTCCCACATAGACCTTTCCTACCGATTCGGGAAGAGTGTCCCCTCGAAAAAGTAGTTTTTTGTTCAAATCGGGCAAAAGAGCATATACATTTCCTTCCACCACCAGTAGTTTGACCGAAGCCCTACGCAAAGGGAAGTTCCCTATGGGAGAGAAAATAAATTTCTCATCGTTCCGGCCCCCATTCGTCATCCAAAATTCTGAAAATGAATCGACAGAGAGCGACTTCTTTAACGGGTTGAGATGCACCAAGGCATGCGCCGGACGTGCCAACGAATAAGATTCCGGCAAAAGAACTTCGCTAAGTCTCTTCATCGTCCGAATCTCAATATCCGCAATATCATCCGAAACAAGGTGCAACTGCATGGCCAACGCCTCTATCAACAGCCTGACAAAAGGATCCAAGTTCTCCGCCTTCCGTATATTCCAAAAATCCAACGCAGACCTTATCAACCGATCTTTGATATCTTCTTTACTATACCTAAAATTTTCCATCTTGGCTCAATTCTTTGACAAAGGTCCTAAATACATCGTATAGAAGAACTTACAACGTTCATCGGTCGACTTCAAGAGCGCATCCACATAGATGTCCACCCGCTTCTTTATGCTCACATGGTCTGCCGTCGTATCTTCCAAGAGGACATCCTCAACAACCAAACTGAAACGGCAATCCTCAATACGCTTCTCATAGCGTGAAATCGAGTCAGCGAGGCACTCCACAAAACGGTTTTTCCAACTATTCAACGAGACAATCCGTTCAAAATCCATCTCCCAAATATCCGTACCATATCGGGTATCGTAACAGTGCTCACCCGGGTAAGTCGTAATCAACAACTCTATATGCTGGTCTATCGAATCCAATTCATCACACATAGCAACATTCTGAGAATCAGAATCAAATAGCACCCCGAAATCGAACGGCATCCTATAATATCGGTCATTCATATCTCTTCTATTTTTAGGGGAAAGACGCAAGCAAAACACCCATTCCCATATGCATCAAACAAACAAGTACCTACTCAGAATCAAAATATCGTAGATAACAGCTACAAAGTTATATCAAAAACTATCAAACAGACAAATAATGCAAGCATAAAATTATCATCTAATCCTTAACTCATTGAAACCTTTTGACTTACGAATTAAGAATTCGACCTCGAAATAGGTGGTCTTCCCTAGAAAAACGTTCTTCCCCATCGCTTTTTTGCAGAAAAATAAGATACCGAGATTGTATTTTTTAAAAGAGAAAACTATCTTTGTAGGAGTGATAACCACGAAAAAGATGACACTGGAGGCATTTTACAAAGTACACGAATATCTGGTAGAACACACCAACGCACCCGTCCGCCGACTCCTCATGGATGAAATCGACTGGAGCCAGCGACTTATTGGTATAAAGGGTAGCCGAGGTGTCGGGAAAACCACCTTCCTGCTCAGTTATGCGAAAGAGAACTTCGGGACCGACAGGCAATGCCTCTACATCAACCTCAACAACTTCTATTTCACGCAGACTACACTTGTGGATTTTGCGGACAGGTTTAGGAAACAAGGCGGAAAAGTGTTGCTTCTCGACCAAATCTTCAAATACCCCGATTGGAGCAAAGAACTACGCTATTGCTACGACCATTTCCAAGATTTGAAGATCATTTTCACAGGTTCGTCCATCATGCGACTGAAAGAGGAAAACCCAGAATTGAGGGGATGCGTGGACTCCTATATCCTACGTGGATTCTCCTTCCGTGAATATATCAATTTGATGGCCGGCACGGAGATTCAACCCTACTCGTTGGACGACATACTGAACCACCACGAGGAGATCTGCGAGGAGATTCTCCAAAATGTCAATCCGCTAGACTATTTCCAGGATTACCTCCATCACGGCTACTACCCTTTTTTCTTAGAGAAAAGCAACTATACAGAGAACTTGTTGAAGACCATCAACATCACTCTGGAAATCGACATTTTGCTACTCAAACAGATCGAGTTGAGTTATCTTCCTAAAATCAGGAAACTGCTCTATCAACTAGCAAATAACGAACCTAGTTCTCCGAATGTCAGCCAACTCAGCATCGACATCCAGACCTCGCGCGCTACCGTCATGAACTACATAAAATACCTCAAAGAGGCGCGCCTGCTCAATATTCTCTACAAAAAAGGGGATGACAGCACCAAAAAGCCAGACAAGGTGTACCTCCACAATCCGAACCTCGTCTATGCGTTTTGGCCCGTACAGATTGCGGATCAGTCAGTTAAGGAGACTTTCTTCTACAATACCGTCATCCGAAAACATGAGCTCTACTCTGGCGTGAAGAGTTGTCACTTCCTCATCGATGGAGAGATTAGTTTCGACATTCAAACCAAAGACACCGAAAAAAGGAGAAAAAGCAAAGCCGACTACATCGCTGTGGATGGCATCACAAGAGGAGAAGGTAATCGAATTCCACTATGGTTATTCGGATTAATTTATTAGGAGAAAGCTTTCTTTATGAGATTTCCTACAGCTATTGACAACATTAAAGAACTTCTACTAATATTGTAATCAGGGAAAAAGAATTTTCCATTTAAGCAACTCAGTTTCAATACTCTACTAAAAAAAACAATTAACATGAAGGGAGAGATATACACTATAAACAAATGGAAAGGAGAATTGAGGTTTAACAACGGCATCGATAAAATCAGCTTTGGTGGCATCCCCGATAAAACACTGGCTAAAATCAAAAGCATTGTTCTCCCCGATTCCTTAGAAGAAATAAAAGCGTATGATTTTCGTCCTGTGGAGGATACCCTTGAAAAAGTCATCCTTCCAAAGGGTTTGAAAAGAATCAAGAAGGAAAGCTTTAGGGGTTTTCCAAAATTAAAAGAGGTCATTCTTCCCCCAAGCATTGAATTCATCGGGGATAAAGCCTTTCATGGTTGTAGATCATTGACACACGTTGTAATCCCCAAACCTTCCACTTCGCTTCAGATTTGCGACAAGGCATTTGCCGACTGTGTCAATCTTCTATATGTAGAACTAGAGGAAGGTTTCATCGAAAAAACCTTTTTGGGCGACCGAGTCTTCGAAAACACCGCCTACTTAGACGAACTGCGCAAGAAAGACCCATTGGTGATTATCCAAGGGGAAATCATTGACGGGAAGAGATGCCGAGGAGATTTAATCATCCCCGCCCACGTGAAGGGGGTGGACATCGGAGCTTTCAGCTTCAATCTGGATCTTACCAGCGTCACGCTTCCAAAATCAGCCTATATCAACTCTTACGCTTTTGAAGGTTGTTCCTCACTGAAGAAGGTCGTACTGCCAGAAGACCTCCGCAATTTGCACGAATCGACATTCAGCGGCTGTACCTCTTTAGAAGAAATCGTCCTACCACAAAACGAAGAACTGACCATAAGCGGACATGTCTTTGAAAATACGCCATGGCTGAAAAAACGGCAGAAAGAGGGAGAACCAACCATTCTAAACGGTTGGGTGATTGATGGTTCGACCTGCAAAGGGGAAGTACACTTGTCAGGCATAAAAGGCATAGCAAAATATGCGTTCAGACTCAATCACGAGATAACCAAAGTGACCATTGAGGAAGGGTGCGATTTAATCTCCCCAATGGCATTCGCAGATTTTCCAGCTCTAAAGGAGGTCTCTCTCCCATCCC